>JALHRI010000015.1 GCA_022841525.1 Alphaproteobacteria bacterium
GGTGAGGGTGCTTCGCACCCAGATGCTAGGGAATAATTTTAACCCAGTATAAAAATTCACGCCCTCCGGGCGCCGGTGAACCAGTCACTGCAGGTTTGCCACTGGGTTTTGCACTTGGCTTTGGCCTTTTCAAACTGCATCACATTCTCAATACGCGCGCGCAGGAAGCGTTCGGTGTCGGCAAGCGCATCGCTCTCATCGCGCAGCCAGACATGTAAGGTGAGGGCATACACATTGCCCAAAATAATCCGCTTGGTGTAAAAATTATAATCCGTACTGGTGTCACCCGCCGCGCGCCAGATCGTATCCACCGTATGGTACAATGCTTTGGTTGCGTGGGCTGCGTTCCACGGCAGGCTGAGAAGCGAGGTGCCACGGCGAATGGCCTCACGTTCGTGCGTGTGGTGGCGCAGGCGCTCCATCACGCCTTCAAAAATACGCTCACGAATTTTTAAGGATGCAAAGTCGCTGCGTGCTTCCAAACGTGCGCGCAAGGCCTCATCCGCCATGCGGCTATGATGCAGCAGCGCATCCAGCGCGCCGCGCGGGAAGGCTTCGCGCACCTGTGCAGCAGAAATGCCAAGCTCGTCCGCGCAGCGGGCAAGCACCTGATCGTGCCAGCCATCAAACGCCGCGTGCGTCAGCATGGCTGCAACCAACTGGTCTTTCAAACGATGCGCTGAATCATCCACCATGTGCGCACTATAACGCAGTCGAGGGCTGAGAGACAATGATTGATTGGTAAGAAATGTCGGCCATAGCAGCTAAACATGTGCGCTCTTAGAGGATGAGCAAGACTCGCTAGCTTTGAATCGGCGTTAGCTTCGTGTGTTTGACAGATTGCACCTGCGGGGTTTCGAGTACGGCTTCCTCAGGAATATGCAGGCAGACAATCGTGCCCTGATTCTTCATCGCATCGATGCTGAGGCGGCCATTTTGCCTGGCCATCAGCTCTTTCGCCATGGAAAGCCCAAGGCCAATCCCATCCCCATTCATCTGGAAATAGGTGGCTTCAGCGGCCAGTGCTTCGCGGATAAGGCCTAGTTTTTCAGCATCAATCCCTGGCCCGCGATCGCGAATTGCAATCAGCACGCCATCGTTTTTCTGACGCTTCATCGACAGATGAATGGTCGAATTTTCGCGGGCGTAGCGCAGGCAGTTTTGCATCACATGCGACATCGCCGCGCTCAGCATACGCGGGTCGCAGTGCAGGCGAATATCTTCCGTGACATCCAGTGCGATGGTGAGTTTGCGCGCAAATGCAGCATGGGTGTGCATGCCGCGCAGATCTTCCATTACCTCAAGCAGGCTTGAAGGGCGCGGCTGCGGCATCATGCCGCCGGAATCAAGCGCTGCAATATCCAGCAGCGTGCTGATTTTGTTGAGCAGCTCCGCGCCAGAATCATGAATGTGATTGACATATTCATGGTAGGTTTCATGCCCTATTTCACCCAGCACACCTTCGCGCATCATTTGCGAAAAGCCCATAATGGCGTTAAGCGGCGTACGAAGTTCATGCGACATGCAAGAGAGAAATGCCGAGCGACCACGATTGGCCTTTTTTAACGAAACTTCCGCACGGGTGAGCGCTTCTTCGAGCTGCTTTTGCACCGTGACATCGTAAAAAAGTACCAGAGTTTGCCGTTCTTGATCCGACGGCTTGATTTCCATCATCAGCGCGCGCGAGGGCACGCTGTCAAAGGCGCGGGTATGCACCAGAATTTGTGAGGGCAGCGCTTCTTCGCAGGCGATCTCTAACATCCGGTGCGCCTGATATTGGCATGCGCTATCCAGCGCCATCATCCACTGATCGGCCATCATCATGCCGCCGGGAATGCCGGTAATATCTTCAAAATTCTCCGAGCATGCGACAAACCCCTGACCAGATTGCCACACACCAAAGGCAGTTTTGCCTTCCCGTGCCAGCCGCGCAAGGTGCGCCTCCTGGGGTTCCATGCTGCGTGGATTGGTGACTGAGGCGGTCGCGGCAGAACTGAGCGCCGTAACGCATGATGAGGCGCTGTTTATCGGCAACAAACTGCGTAACTGCTCGATGCGCGCCAGCTCTTGTTCATAGATTTCAAACTCAGGACTATGCGAGGAGAGGGGGGGCGATACATCTTGATACTTACGTACAGCATTGCTGTGTACATTAACCGTAGCCAATTGACTTGGCTTATAAAACTGGTCTACAAAGTGCCACCACATGCATGTGAGTAAGGCCGAAAAATTTTGCACACACCAATGCTAAACGTTCAAAAATAAAAAAGCAGTGCAGATTTCACATCATTTGTGGCGGAATTATCGCAAGCCCTTGCCGGTATGTTTACGCAGCCAGTAGCGGATCAAGTTTTCCGGCTTTATCCAGCGCGTATAAATCATCGCAGCCGCCAATATGTGCGCCACCGATAAAAATTTGCGGCACGGTGCGGCGGCCGCCGGCACGCTGAATCATGGCCTCGCGCAGCGCATCGTCGCCTTCAACATTGATCTCGTTGAAGCTCTGGCCTTTGCGCTTGAGCAAATCTTTCGCGCGCACGCAGTAAGGGCAGACATTGGTGGTATAAATTTCGATGGCAGCCATAAATTCTCCTCTTAAAAATCAAGATCGGTGTAGTGCGCTGGCGGGGCGAAGCTTGCGATACGGTCTTCCAGCAAATCACGAAATGCGGGGCGCGATTTGATCAGCGCGTACCATTCTTTCACTTGCGGGAAGGCTTCCCAATCCACATCGCCCAAATAATCGAGACTGGAGAGATGCGCGGCCGCGCTAATATCTGCCAGCGTGATATATTCCCCCGCTAGCCAGTTGCGGCTTTTGAGCAAATGCTCAATATATTCCAGATGTACCGGCAGATTTTTTTTGCCCGCGCGAATCGCCTCTGAGGAAGGCTCGCCGTAACCCAGCACGCGCTTGTATATTTTTTCAAACAGCACCAGCGCGGTGACTTCGCGCTCGAACTTCACATCGAACCATTCAATTAAGCGGCGCACTTCCGCGCGCTCGGCGAGACCTGCGCCAAAAAACTGGATCTCAGGGTACGCCTCATCCAGATATTCGCTGATCGCATAGGCGCCAAGAATCGTGTGACGCTCCCCGACGAGCACGGGCACTTCACCCGCAGGGTTGAGGGCAAATAATTCCGGCTTGCGCAGCCAGAAATCCTGCTGGGTCAGGCTGAAGGAAACATTCTTCTCACGTAGCATCAGCCTTACTTTGCGGCATGCCGGAAGTAACGGCGAGTGATGTAAAATGTACGATGCTAAAGTCATGTAGCTGAGCGCTTACTGACGCATAAAGCGTGCTAAAAGTTGCGGAAGCACAGCTGCAATGGCGGTGGGTGTAACGCCCAGATCGCGCAAGGTAAGCGCCCCTTCGCTGACGATATTATGGTGCTTCAGCAGTTTGAGTTGATCGCGCGTGAACGGCGCTTCAAACGGCAAGAGGTCAAAGAAAAATGCCTGCATTTTGGCAATCGGCATCGGGATAGATATGAGGCAAATGTTACGATGCGTCGTGGTGCCGATCATCGCCAGCATCTCGCGGAAGCTATAGCGGGCATCGCCGCCAAGCTCATAGGTTTTGCCCAGCACTTCCGCGCGTGCCAGGCAGGCGAGAATCGACGCCACCACATCCAGCACGTAGACGGGCTGGAACAGATTTTTGCCGCTACCAAGCACGGGCAGCGTGTGAGCGATCATCGCCATGCGCGCAAAGCGCTGGAAAAAGCCGTCCTCCGGCCCGATGACCAGGCTGGGACGCAAAATCGTCGCGGCGGGAAAGGCGGCTCTCACCGCGTCTTCGCCGGCTTTTTTACTGGCGGCATAGGCGCTTTCCGGCACTTTCTCGATACCCAGTGCTGAAAGCTGAATAAAGCGCTCAGCCCCTTCAGCCTTTGCTTGCTGCGCAAGCAGCGCCGATGCGCTGTGGTGAATCGCAGCGAATTTCTGACGCCCTGATGGCTGCAAAATACCCACCAGATTAACAACCGCAAACGAGCCTTTCAACGCGCCTTTGAGCGTTTCAGGATTCGTCACATCCGCGTGTTGCAGCACGACCTGACCCACCTGACCGAAGGTTTTAACAAACGCGCCTTCTACAATATCGCGGCAAAGTACGCGCACAATATAGCCCTCGCGGCAGAGCGCCTGCACGAGGTGCCGCCCGATAAAGCCTGTGCCACCAACTACGGATACAATACGTTGCATAATCCCTCACTTACCCATCAGCTAAAGGCTTGAACGTGCAAAATCAAGCCTGCCTCGCGATTTTTTCAAGGGAGACGCGTTGTTTTTGGCGAAGTGAAGAAATGTGACAAATCTGTGAAGATTGCGGTTTATTTCGGCACTGCAACAAGACTTTGGTAGGGCACTCGCTGCATAATGAGGATCAATCTCTCTAACGTAATGATGAAATAGTGTTCGACGTGTCCCGACCTGACGATGATACCCAGCCAGCAGGCGCTTCTGCCTCTACTGCAGGCGCTTCTGCTGCCGAGCAGGCGTTTGACGATCTGGCAGCCAGAATGGCGCAACCTGACTTTGATATTGGTTCAGGCGCGTATGATGCATGGAAGAATATCGGGGAAAAATGGCTAAACACACTACCTGAGTGGCTACGTGATATTTTTCAACAATGCAATCAAAGCCTAGCCATGCGCCGACTATATCAAGGCCCGCAAATGTCAGGAGCCATGAAGTTTTGGGGGCTGGTACTAAAGGAATGTGGGGATTATTTTAACGGCAACCATCATGGAGGGTTGTATCAAGAGGGTGTGAATCACCACATGCTTATCGAGCATGACGGTAAAATTGGAAAGATTACAAAAAATGCCAAAGACTTGCAGGGCCGTAACATCGGATTTTACAGTCTTTTTCCTATGATATCAGGGGACGACCCCCATGCCGAATCGCGCTGGCCGCGCTTAGTTCTCACCAGCCATCACGCCCGTTCCGGCGGCCCAAAAGATGTCACGGCTATTACGCACGGCATTGAAGCCATGATGCGGCAATGCTTTCCGAAGCAAGAAGGAAGAAAGCATCCGCCACTATACGATTTCAATACGAAGAGTTTTTTCGATCAGCTAAAAGAAGCACAGCAGCACACGCATGAACATCACCGCAAACAACATTTGGTGATGGGCTATGCCTGCGACGTTGAGGCGAATCCCTTCCTGAATGCAGCGGCGTTGCTGCGTAGAATCGGCGTGCTGTCATCATCGAAGAGTGATGCAAATTATGATGAGACTTCGCAAAGCGCTTACCGGTTGGCGAAAACTATTTTACAATGCCTGGTTACCGAGCCGGAGCGAATTGATCCCGACTTTAAGGGCTGGATCAAAGATCAAAAAAATTTCGGCTCAGAGCCACTGAAATTACGCCCGGATGCTGAGCGTGTCGCTCAGCACATCGCACTGATTGGTTACAGCAAAGGCGGCAATGTCGTATCCGATGCGATGCGCCTTCTCGTTGATGAACTGGGAAAAAAGCGCAGCGATGGTCGCTCACTCTTTTACATGGTTGATAAGCTGCGCTATGAGAGCATTTCACCGCAAGACGCGCACTATGTGCCGGTAAGCGCGGAGACGGCTAAGCAGACGAATAGAAACATTGCTTCGATCGTTAAAAACATTCCACTCTTATCACTGGCGGCACTCGAAGTGCCGATGGCGCAGCGTTACAAGGATGCAGGAGTGCACCGCCTCAGTATTAATAATGAAAACGACCTGATTTCTGGCCATACGTCGCTCATGGACTCCGCCGCTCAGGATGAAGTGCTTTGGGTCAAGGGCACCCGCGATCTGTTGGGTCATGAACCCAAACACGCGCTGGGTACAAAAGAAGAGCCAGGCTATATTTTGAAAAACCCGCAAGCGCGTCGTCGTGTGGAAGAGGTTTTCAGCGCGCTGTATGGTGCTGCGGCGATTGGAGCGCTGTCGTTCAAGTATGATGCCGCTCATATGCAGAAAAACCGTCTGGTGATTGAGCCGGCTGCCGGCACGCCCGATGCGCTGATTATAGACCATTGTAAGGCGATCAAAGCCGCCTTGGAGAAGCATCGATTTACGGATGTGGTTGTTCCCGTGGAAAATAATTTACATGAAATTCAGATTCACACCCATGAGCCGCTATTCCTTACGAAGCAACACCCAAATCAGCAGGAGATTGATGAGATTCTGGCCAATCTCGATCGCCTGAAGGCGGCGATGGATGATCTGCGCGATCATGAACCCAAATTAGTCGTGAATATGGGCATTAGCGATGACATCGCTCGCCACCGTGAAACCATTAAAAAATCTACGTGGGCCGGGCGTGAAGATGCTGTGAAAGACGTTGATTTGGGCGCTAGAATGGCGGGATTGTTCGGAGGCTAATCCAGTCATTGCCTTCTTGCTTTATCAGCGCTAAGAAGCGCGTCATGAAATTTGCCTGTCGTTTGTTATTTTTGTGCGCACTGCTTTGTGGCGCTTCTAGTGCCTATGCCGTAGTGGACACCAAAAAATACGCTGCTGAAATTGCCCGCGTCGAGGCGTTTTTAAGCACGCTCACCACCATTGAAGCGGGTTTCTCGCAAGTCGCGCCCTCGGGCGATCTTTCCAGCGGCGTCTTTTATTTTCAGCGCCCGGGGAAGATGCGCTGGCAATACACCAAGCCGCAGCCGCTGCTGCTGGTTTCCAACGGCGAAATCATCACCTATTTCGACCCCGAGCTGGGGCAGGTGAACTACGTGGATATTAACGATACACTGGCCGGATTTTTAACGAAGGAAACGCTAAAACTCAATACTAAAGCCACTGAGCTGACGGCATTTGATACGAAATATGGCACCATCCGCGCCACCATTCGCCAGCGCCAGGCGCCGGAAAATGGCACGCTGACGCTGGAATTTACCGATAAACCTCTAGTGCTGCGCCAAATGATTATTTCCGATGCCGCCGGCAACCGCACGCGTGTGGCACTGGCCGGTGCGGTATATGGCAAGAAACTCGATAAGTCATTGTTTATATTCAAAGATCCACGAGGGGCGGCGCCCAAACGCAAGGCCGGCTCGTTCCGCTGAGGCGCAAATCTTCACCAAACTGTCACACACAAACCGTAAAATTTTAGCTAGATTGTAGCTATCACGGAGAACATGCCATGCAATTATTTGACACACAAAACACCCAGGCCATCGAAGACCTGATGATGGCGATGGTGGGTATGGATTCCGTTGCCTATATTCGCCCCGTCGCCTCGGCGCATGGGGTTGGCTACGCGGTTTGCGCTGCTGACGGCACCGAGCTTGCCACCTTTGACTCGATGGACTCCGCCCTCATTACCGCCCGCTGGCACAATTTAGAGGCGTGCGTATTGCACTAGGCGACTTACGAAATACACAAAAAACCGGCCTTCGCGCCGGTTTTTTTATACCTTTAATGTCACCACCACCGGCACGTGATCCGAGGTGGTGTCGTAATCCCTGGTTTCAGGGTGAATGCGAAAGGCTGAAATTTCCGGCGCCAGCGCCTGCGTTGCCCACACATGATCGAGCCTGCGGCCACGGTTGCTGGCCTTCCAGTCGCGATTTCTATAACTCCACCAGCTGTAGAGTTTTTCCGTGTCGGGAACAAACTGGCGCGCGACATCCACCCAGTTTCCAGCCGCCACGGCGGCGCGCATTTTCTCACGTTCAATATCGGTGTGGCTGACCACGTTTTTCAGTTGCTTGCTCGACCACACATCGTGCTCGTAGGGCGCAATGTTGAGGTCACCCACCAGCAGCGTACGCGATGTGTTCTTCACGCCGCCAGAAAAGCGGCTTAGCCAGTCCATGAACGTTAGTTTGTCGGCGAATTTGGGATTTTGCGTGGCATCAGGAATATCGCCGCCAGCGGGCACATAGAAATTATGGATCACCAACCCGCACGCAAGTGTGGCGGCAATATGGCGCTTTTCGCCGTTACCCAGCACATCGTGCGTGGTGATGTTGCTCAATGGCAGCTTCGATAAAATCGCCACCCCGTGATAGCTTTTCTGGCCGGAAATGGCGGCGTGCGCAAAGCCCAAATCGCGCAGCATATCATGCGGGAAGGCGTGGTCTTCGACCTTGGTTTCCTGCACGCATAGCACATCCACCGGCTGCGTTTGCAAAAACGCGCGCAGCATCGGCTCGCGGATGCGGATGGAGTTGACGTTCCAAGTGGCGATCGTGGTCATAGCGATGGTTTAGTGAAAAATATTTCGCGTGTCATTCGGATAGTCTGTTTGCACAGGGTACACGATACGGCGCAAGGGCGCCTTTATCATGTCCCCAGGCCGTGTTCCTTTCGATTCACGATTCACTATTCACGATTCACCATCTGTGCTAAACCGCGCCTATGGATGCAGATATTCTCATTGCCGGAGGCGGTTTAGTGGGCAATGCGCTGGCCATTGCGCTAGGGCGTGAGGGCTTGTCCGTCATCGTGATTGACCCGCTGCCTGAGGCCACGCAGGCCGCCAGCGAGTTTGACGGAAGAACCTCGGCCATTTCGCATGCCTCGGTGAAAATTTTATCGGCGATTGGCGCGTGGGAACCTATGCAGCCGCACGCGCAGGCGATTAACGACATCCGCGTGTGTGATCAGAATAAGCCAGGCTTCGTGCATTACGATCACCGCGAGGTGGGAAGCGATCCGTTTGGGTATATTGTGCCCAACCACCGCGTGCGCGAGGGGCTCTATGCGGCGCTGAAAACCACGCCAAATATCACCGCGATGTATGGCCAGAAGGTAGAGCATTTTGTTGCCAACGATCATGAGATAACGGCGACACTGAGTGATGGTACGCGCCTGCAATCATCGCTGCTGGCGGCGGCGGATGGGCGTTTTTCCGGCCTTCGGGATGCAGCCGGCATCGCCTCGCGCGTGATTTCCTATCAGCAAACCGCGCTCGTCACCGTCATCGATCACGAAAAAAATCACAAAGGGCTGGCGCTGGAAACCTTTTTCCCCGAAGGCCCGTTTGCTGCGCTGCCGCTTGCTGGCGGCCATCAAAGCGGGATTGTGTGGACAGTACGCGAGGCGGATGCCGCCAGTTACATGGCCATGCCGGATGCCGATTTTACCGCCTGTATTCAGCAGCGCCTGCAAGGCGAAAGCGGCGCGTGGGGAAACATTACGCGGCTGGGAAAACGCTTTTCCTACCCGCTCAAACTCATGCATGCCGAGCAGTTTTATGCGAAGCGTTTTGTGTTAGTGGGCGATAGCGCGCACGGCATTCACCCCATCGCCGGTCAGGGGGTGAATCTAGGTTACCGCGATGTGGCAGCGCTCACCGAACTACTTATTCAGCAGCGCCGCGTTGGCCTAGATATAGGTGCGGAAAGCGTGCTGGCGCATTACCAGCGCTGGCGGCGGTTTGATTCCTTTTCAATGACCGCTTCGACCGATCTTCTCAACCGTTTATTCTCTAATAACTCAGAGTTGCTTGGTCTTGCCCGCCGCGCTGGCCTGATGGCGGTAGAGCGTATGCCGCGCCTCAAGCATTACTTCATGCGCCACGCCATGGGCATGCTGGGCGACTTGCCAAAAATGCTTAAAGAGGTGGCGTGAATTAGCGCGTTTTTAGTGCTGCGTTTAATTGACGGCTTAGGCTCTCTGATACCAAAAGCTTCAGCGCAGTTGGGTGTGTGATGCGCTCCGCAACTTGTATTCTTTTGCCTTCTTCTGCCACTTCACACATGCCTATTTTTTCCCCTTCCGTAACAACACGAATCGCTCTCTGAGAGCTTCGGTAAGCATCCGGATGCATTGCATACAAGGCGCAGTTGGCATCATGCATAAATTGCTTACTACCAAATTTAAGCTCATCTAAAAAATCTGCGCAGGAAAGCATTTGCATCACCGCATCTTGCTGCGGATGACCGGATAACTTGTCTTTAACGCGCTCTCGCAACCCATCATCCCACGCGAGTTGCTGTGAACAATTCATCGGAATCAGCGTAATGGGAAGGCCGCTTTGCAACACTGTATTGGCATCTGCGGGTGCTTGGTAAAAATTAAATTCGGCATACGGCGTGATGTTACCTTTACGCGTTGCCTTATCACAGGCGGGGATATCCTCAGTGCAGCCGCCCATGATGATAATTTTCTTTACACGGCGCATGGTGTCAGGCTCGCTTGCAAACGCCTGCGCAATGTTCGTCAGTGGTCCACTAACCGTGATTGTCACGCTTTTTTCTGGCTGATTTTTTAACGTTTCCAGAATAAAATCAACGGCTGATTTTTTTGTAGCAGGTGCGGTAGATTCAGGCAATTTGGCCCCTCCAGCGCCATCATCCCCGTATGCCCCGTCTTTCTCAGCTTCTTTCACTGCGCTGGTTGCTGCAGATGCGCCTTGATAGACGGCAATGTCCGGTCTGCCCAAAAGGGCTAACACATTTCGCGCATTGCGGTGACAGTGTTCCACAGATGCATTACCAAAGACGCTGGTAGCACCTAAAATGTTTGCACGGCGTGGCTGCGTCAAGAGCACGGCAGCCAATTGCATTTCGTCACCGCCCCAATCGCCATCGATAATCACATGTTCCATGGTGGGAGTATAAATCAGTAATATTACAAATAAGTGACATGGCTTAGCTTCTATTGACCTTGTCTTCAGTAAGCCTATATGTAGAGGCATGTTTGTTAAAACTACCAATCATATCAAAGTCACTGCGATTCCGCGCTTTTTGCCTGAGCATTCCGAACCGGAGGACGACCATTACGTCTGGGCGTATACCATTCAGCTGGAAAATCAGGGTGAGCGGACGGTGCAACTACTCAGCCGCTATTGGAACATCACCGATGCTAACGGCCTGGTGCAGGAGGTACGCGGCGAGGGTGTGGTGGGCGAGCAGCCTGTGCTCAAGCCGGGTGAGGCCTTTCGCTACACCAGCGGCACCTCGCTTAACACCTCGTCTGGCGTGATGCACGGCACGTACCTGATGCGCGGCGAGACGGGCGATCGATTCGATATTGTGATTCCAGCATTTTCGCTGGATAGTCCGTATGTTACAGCGCTGGTGAATTAAATTCTGCCTAAATTTCAATTATTAACGATTTATTAATGATTCGCGCGCATAATTATCTAAGATTTTAGATAATTGCTCGAAAGCGCGCATGGCCACAACGTTCTACATCGTCATCAAACTGTCATCACGCAGTGTTATGCTGAAGATGGGAGTTTCTTGATGCTTCAATCGTCGCAGAGCACACAGAATTTTTTTAAGGATTTGCTAGCAAATGCGACCGCTGAGGGCGCATCGCTGGTAAGCGAGCCTGCATCTCAAGAAGAAAGGCAGCTTGCTGCAGCGGCACTCTTCGAAGTGGAAGAATTGATAGCGAAGCTGCCAAGCAATAGCGACCTTGATAATATGGCGCGCGCTGCATTGGCTGCGGCAAAAAATGTGGCGGCGAATCCATCATCTAAAAGCGCCATGAGCGCCCTACGCAGCGCGATCAACGAGCTTCAGTCACATACCAAAGAAGCAAGAGCGAAGGTTCTTGATCGCCAGGAATATGCTGCCGTGCAAGCGATGCGCATTGATCAGGAGTATCATCTTGCCAGAAGCATTCAGGGATTTGGTGGTATTGATAAAGAATTTTTCTCATCCGTAAGTCGTGTGTTTACGGACATGGATATCATGCAACGGGCAATGCTTACGGCAGCCATGGAGCATGATCCGAAACTGCGTGCCAGCGTTGCTGCTGCCAATATCGCAGGCGAGGAGCTTCGTGATGATAAAATCGCCAGTGGTCGCGAGTTGCGTCAACAATTAGATGCGTTTTTGACCCAACCGTCCTGCGAAACCGATATACATGCGCAACGCATTGCTGCTTTGCGAAATACGATGCGCTTTGCAGCGGTGACCCCAACTGATCTTGAAGAGGCGCTGGAAAAAACTAAAGCACTCAACGAAGGAAAAATCACTGCTGAAGAGTATGCCCGCTATTTAGAACAGGCGATGAAGTCGCAAATAGATTCGTTGAAAGAGCAACTGAGCAAATCAATGACACTTCAGCAGAGCCATTTTGGCATGACGCAAGATGAAGCGCTCGCACTCGTGAATCAGCAATTTGGGGTGGATGTGCTGAAACTGGCGCAAGAAGATCCAGCGGCGCTTACAACCGATCTACGGGGCAAAGCACGTGATCAGTTAAATCAGGCGCTGGCAGAGTTTAATGAAGGGCGCGAACCACCGCTGAGCTTTGCGGAGTTCAGAATGAAAGCCCGCGAACCAGAAACGTTTGCCAGTCTTTCTGAAAAAACCCGTGCCGCCTTGATAGTGCATACTTCCATTACCCTTGCACGCGATTCCCAGCGCGTATTCAATATGGTGCAGACGATTGCTGATACCCCTGAACTGGCGGAGAAACTGCAAAAGAACTTCAATAACCCTGAAATAGTAGTGGCAGAATTAAGTAATCTTGGCTTACTCGGGACAGATAAAAATGGTGTAGCGCAACAAGTGCTAACCGATATTCTGAAAACGGCTACCCCAGAACAACGAAAATTACTGATTGATCGATTGGTTCAAGGCGACAGCGATGGAACACAGCAATCATTTGAGCAGCTGATTCGCGATATTAAAGATCCTGAGCTTCTAAAAAGATTCAGGGAGCTTGATCCTGATGCGCCGCCGGATATGGATGTGCAAACGCCAGTTGCCTCTGCAACGACGCCCCAAATGTGCTCCATACCTCCTTCCGTGCAAGCGCAGATCAATGCAGCGGGGGTGCTGAATTTAGGGCGGCAGCCTACCAACATGAGCCCGGTGGAGGTTCCTTCACTTATTCCGGGCTTGCCGCGCGCTCCGGCCAGCTCAATCAACGTCACGCACAAGTAGCACTCGTCTTGCTTTTTGAGCGCAAATGCGCTTAAACGCTGTCTATGCAACAGCATGAAAACGCATCGCACATCGTCAAGCACATTGATCTGACGGCGCCCACCGCCAGTAATAAGGTGCTGCTACATTCGTGCTGCGCGCCGTGCGCGGGGGAAATGATGGAGCAATTGCTCGCCAACGGCATTGATCTGACCATTTTTTTCTACAACCCCAACATTCACCCCAAAAAAGAATACGAGATCCGCAAGCAAGAAAACATCCGCTTTGCGGAGAAAATGGGCATTCCGTTTATTGATGCCGATTACGACGTGCAGAATTGGTTCGCCCGCGCCAAAGGCATGGAGCGCGAGCCCGAGCGGGGCATCCGCTGCACCATGTGTTTCGATATGCGCTTTGAGCGCACCGCCCTGTACGCCTACGAACACGGGTTTGATGTGATTAGCAGCAGTCTGGGCATTTCGCGCTGGAAGAACATGGATCAGATCAACGACTGCGGACACCGTGCCGCAGCGCATTACGAAGGCGTTCAGTACTGGGATTATAACTGGCGTAAAGATGGCGGCAGTGCGCGCATGTATGAAATCGCCAAACGCGAGAATTTTTACGCCCAGCAATATTGCGGCTGCATTTATTCTCTGCGCGACAGCAATGAGTGGCGCGAGAAAAATGGCCGTGAAAAAATCGCCATCGGCGAGACGTGGTACGAAGAAAAACTGAAAGAATCTTCGGATGTTTGAGCATCGCCATGCGCCGCTCATCTCGGGAAAAGCCTTTGCCCGGCGCATGGTATGCTGGGTTCTGCTGACATTGCTGCTAATTCTGGTCTCGCTACTGGTGGGCGTGGCGGGCTATCATTATTTAGAGGGTTTGCCGTGGCTGGATTCGCTGGAAAATGCCGCCATGATTTTGGGTGGCATGGGGCCTGTAAGCCCACTGTTGCAGCCAGAAGCCAAATGGTTTGCCTCCATTTACGCAATTTATTGCGGAATTTTTTTAGTATGTTGTGGCGGCGTTTTACTCGTGCCGATTTTTCATCGCGTCCTGCATCATTTTCACATGGAATCCAGCAATGAAAAGTGAATCCGTTCCCAAATTCCCGCTACCTTCAGCGCTGCGCGGCTTTATCGAGCGCGAATCTTCCGGCGGCATGGTGATGATGCTGGCGGCACTGGCCGCGCTGGTGCTGGCCAATAGCGCTGAGGCGGAGGGCTATTTTGCATTTACCAACACGCCTGTTTCGTTTCGATTCGGGCTTCTGTTCGTTGAAACCACGCTTAAAGCCTTTGTGAAAGACGTGCTGATGGTGCTGTTTTTCTTCGTGGTGGGGCTTGAGCTGAAGCGTGAATTCTCAGAAGGCTTTCTCTCCAAGCGCGGGCAGATGCTGCTGCCGCTGGTGGCCGCCATTGCAGGCATGGCCGTACCTGCCTTACTGTTTGTGCTGATGAACCTTCAGCACCCGGAAAACATGGCGGGCTGGGCGGTTTCCTCGGCAACGGATATTGCCTTTGCGCTGGCGGTATTGCTGCTTGCAGGAAAAGCGGTACCTTCCTCGATCAAAATTCTACTGCTCGCGATTGCAATTTTCGATGATCTTGGCGCCATTTTGGTGATTGCGCTCTTTTATTCCAGCGGCATTGCGATGTGGCCGTTTATGGCAGTCATCATCGGCTGTATGGCGCTTTACGCCTTGGCGCGCGCCAAAATATCGCTGGTCATGCCGTATTTGCTGGTGGGGGTGTACCTCGCCATTGAACTGCATATTGCGGGTATTCACAGTACGCTGGCTGGCGTGATGGTGGGGCTGGCGATGCCGATGCGCTGCCCGGTGCGCACGCATCAGCACTCGCCAGTGAATCAGACACTATATTTCCTGCATCCGTGGGTGAGTTTTTTCATCGTGCCGCTGTTTGCCTTTGTAGCCGCAGGTGTCAGGGTGCCTGATTTTTCGCTCGCTACCCTTATGCAGCCTCTCACGTTAAGTATCGCGGCTGCGCTGTTTGTGGGTAAGCAGCTTGGCGTGTTTGGCAGTTGTTACGCCCTGATTAAAAGCGGATATTGCGCCATGCCGCACGGTGCGCGCCTGATGCATCTTTACGGTGTGAGTGTGCTGGCCGGCATTGGCTTTACGATGAGTCTGTTTATCGGCTATCTCGCTTTTCATGACGCGCAGATGGATCAGGTAAAACTGGGCATATTGCTTGGCTCGTCGCTTTCCGCTGTGATGGGCGCGGCAGTGTTTGCATGGATGGCTTGTAACGAGCGCCGCCATGCGTAAGCTGCTAATCATCGCTTCAATTATTACGGGGGTTATCATCGCTATGGTCTCGCGCGCGCATGCTGAATCCGCCACCGCCATTTTTGCTGGCGGCTGTTTCTGGTGCATGGAATCGGAATTTCAAACTACGCCCGGCGTACTTGCTGTTACGTCTGGTTACACGGGTGGTGCTGTATCCGATGCGGTGTATGAAAAAGTCGCCGCGAAAAAGACAAGTCACCGCGAGGCGGTTGAAGTGCGCTATGATGCCAGTCAGATTTCCTACGAAAAACTGCTGGAGATTTTCTGGTCAAACATCGACCCGACGGATGAGGGCGGGCAGTTCTTCGACCGTGGTCATCATTACACCACGGCGGTGTATTTCGGATCTGAAGAGGAACAAAAAATCGCGCAGCAATCGAAAGCAGCGCTTGAAAAACGGCTAGGCAAAAAAGTGGCCACCGCGATCATCGCACGCGAAGAATTTTTCCCTGCGGAGGCCGAGCATCAGGATTATTTCGAGAAAAATCCGGTGCATTACAATGCCTACGTGCGCGGCAGCGGGCGTAAGGAAAAGATCAAAGCCATTCATCAGCAAGGGGGCTGAGATGCGTTCATGGATGTTAGGGCTCACACTGGCAACGCTGAGCGCCGCTGCAATCGCGCAGATGCCTGCGCAACCCTACAACCCATCTATGCAGCGCGGGCTGGATAAAATCATGAACATGAACCCCGCCACCATTCAGGCGGCGATGGGCATGGGGGCGTGCGTGCAAAAACATATCGGCCTTGCTACCATGCAGCGCCTCGCGCAGGAAGGTGAAGCGTTTGAGAAGGAAATGATTGCGCTGTGCGACGCAGGCAAGCGCGATGAAGCCGAAGATTTGCAGGCACGGTTTGCCGCGCGTATGAAGCGATCCGGCAATTATCAGAAACTCGATGCTTGCTACAGCCAGTTCGAAGCTCATTTGCAAGACCCGGCGCTGGATGCCATGCATCGCCGCGTGCGTAGTTTTGAAGATCCCAACAACCTTCATGTCTGCGATTCGTGAGGTACTATGCGTTTATTTACCCTGTTAAGTGGAGTATTGCTGATGTTCTCGCTATTTCATAACGCCCACGCGGCCGAGCCCGCAGCAGATGTCTACAGTTTTAGTTTCCCAGCGCTGCAGGCGGGAAAAACCGTGAATCTCGCGGATTATAAAGGAAAAGTGATGCTGGTGGTCAATACCGCGTCACAGTGCGGGTTTACGGGGCAGTATAAGGCGCTGCAGAAGCTCTATGATGCGTATAAAGACGATGGGCTGGTGATTATTGGTGTGCCGAGCAATGATTTTGGCGCGCAGGAGCCAGGCTCAGAAGCCGAGATTGCCAAGTTCTGCGAAGCCAATTACGGCGTTACCTTCCCGATGACGGCCAAGCAAGTCGTCAGCGGCGACGGGGCGCATCCGTTTTATCAGCAGGCTGCTGATCAGCTTGGCTTTTTATCGGCACCGAAATGGAATTTTCATAAATACCTGATCGGGCGTGACGGGCTGCTCAAAGATTATTACCACTCCACCACCGCGCCGGATTCGTCGTCGCTCAAAGAAGCGCTGCAGGCCGAGCTTTTGAAGAAATAATATAAATTTCCAAGACTTTGCTTGGCAATCCTCAGCACAGATGTTAACTGTTCTGCCGCATCCCAACTCTCTTCTTGTCATTCGCGCCTTCGCGGAAATGACAGACGTGAGCTTCGGTGATGCCATGATTTGAGGGATCGATGCGTACCATTATAAAACTGCTCGTGGTGGTTGGATTGCTTGCAGCTGCAGGCTATTACTGGCTGCTACCCATGTTCGGCGGCAAGCAAGAAGCAGGCATGCAAGATTTTAGCCTGCCGGTACAAATGGCAACCGTAAGTGCTAAACCGCTGGATGTGACGATTGAAAGCGTCGGCACGTTGATGGCGAATGAATCCGTCGTGTTGCGGCCGGAAGTTGCAGGCCGCGTCACGGGTATTTATTTCACCGAAGGCCAGCAGATCAAAAAGGGCGCGAAGCTTTTTCAGATTGATGATCGCATGGCGCGCGCGGAGCTGAAACAAGCCGAATCAAACCTGCGCCTGGCGCGCCTGAATTTTGAGCGCTTCCGTAAACTTTCAGCAACCGGTGCGGCAACCAAGCAGCGCTACGATGAGGCGGCGGCGAATCTGGGTGTCTCGCAGGCGAATGCCGATTTAGCACGCACGCGCATCGATGTGGCCGGCATCAACGCGCCGTTTGATGGCGTAGTGGGTCTGCGCCATGTCAGCCCCGGTGACTACGTGAATATGGGGCAGGAACTGGCGAATTTTGTCAGCTATGATCCGATGAAGGTGGATTTTGCGATTCCAGAAATCAGTGCATCGAAACTGGCGATTGGTCAGAAGATTCAGATTCGTGTCGATGCGCTGCCGGATGAAGTGTTTACCGGCGAAGTCTTCGCGCTGGATCCGCAGCTGGATGTGAATGGCCGCGCCGTATCGGTGCGCGCACGCGTGCCCAACCAGTCGCTCACGCTTAAACCCGGCTATTTTGCACGCGTGGTGCTGAATATCTCGCGCAAGGAATCGGCGTTGATGGTGCCCGAAGGGGCGATTGTTCCCCAGGGCGATGCAAAACTGGTAGTGCGCGTGGCGCCCGATGGCACCACGCAGATGGTGCCCGTGACGCTAGGTGAGCGTTTGGCCGGTGAGGTGGAAATTTTAAGCGGTCTGGAGGGTGGTGATAAGGTCGTAACCTCCGGCCAGATGAAACTTCGCCCCGGCGCTAAAGTGGTGGATATAGCGACCATGCAGCCGCAAGCAGGCAGCGCCCCTCACAGCGATGAGGCGCCACAAAATGCCATGCCCGCTGCAGGCAAACGGCAAAAAAATTCCGACCTGACGCCAGAAGAAGCCGCAATCTCTGCGACTTCGAGCGACGAGTAATACATGAAACTCGCGGAAATAACGATTCGCCGCCCCGTGCTAGCGGTAGTGATCAATCTGCTGCTGGTGCTCATTGGCGTGGTGTCTTACGAGCGCTTAAGCGTGCGCGAATACCCCAACATTGATGTGCCGGTGGTGACGGTGGAAACCAACTATCTGGGCGCGAGCGCGAAAATTATCGAAACGCAGGTGACGAAGCCGCTGGAAGATTCCCTCTCGGGGATTGAGGGGATCGATTTTATCAAATCGATCTCACGTGCCGAACGCAGCCAGATCACGGTGCAATTTCGCCTAAGTCGCGATGCGGATGCCGCCGCCTCCGACGTGCGTGACCGCGTGGCGCGCGCGCGCGATTTGCTGCCCGATGAAGTGGATGAGCCGGTGGTGGCTAAAGTGGAAGCAGATGCGCAGCCCATCATCTGGATGGCGCTTTCTTCCGATGCGCACAACCAGCTGGATGTGTCAGAAACCGCGGATATCTTAGTGCAAGACCGCCTGCAGATTTTGCCCGGTGTCGCCAGCGTGCTGTTATTTGCTGAGCGCCGCTATACCATGCGCATCAACGTCCTGCGCGATAAACTGGCAGGTTACGGCCTCACCACGCAGGATATTGAAGCCGCTTTGCGCGCGCAGAATGTGGAAATTCCCGCCGGCCGGATCGAATCGGTGGATAGGGAATTCACCGTATTATCGCAAACCGATCTCAACACGCCGCAGCAATTTCAGCAGATTATTCTGCGCGAGGCGGACGGCGGTTATTTAGTGCGTCTGGGCGATGTGGCGCAGGTGGCTTACGGCGCGTTTGAAGAACGCTCCATCGTGCGTTTTAATAACAAACCCGCCATTGCGCTCGGGGTGATCAAACAATCGGTTGCCAACCCGCTGGAGATTTCAAACGCGATTCGAAAAGCGCTACCGGCCATTCAGCGCGATTTACCTTCGGGCATGAAGCTCGACATCGCGTTTGACTCCTCACGCTTTATTCAAACCTCGATTGATAATGTGTTTTCCTCCATTATCGAGGCGGTGGTACTGGTAGTGTTCACCATCTTTTTCTTTTTGCGCTCGGTGCGCTCAACGCTGATTCCGCTCGTCACAATTCCCGTATCGCTGATTACGACGTTTGCACTGATGTATGTGCTGGGATTTTCTATCAATACACTCACGCTGCTGGCGTTTGTGATTGCGATTGGCCTTGTGGTCGATGATGCGATTGTGGTGCTGGAAAACATTCACCGTCACATGGAAGAGGGGATGGACGCCCTGCACGCCGCTGTTAAAGGCATGCGCGAGATTGGTTTTGCGGTAGTGGCGATGACACTCACGCTCGCCACCGTATTTGTTCCCGTCGCGCTCACACCCGGGCGCACCGGGCAATTATTCGTCGAATTCGCCCTTACGCTTGCGGGTGCGGTGTTGGTATCGGGCATCACGGCTATTACCCTTTCGCCCATGATGTGCTCGCGCATGTTAACGCCCCCGCACGCGCAGCAGCAACCCGGGTGGTCGCTGCGGATTGAAGGCTGGATACGCGGGCTGGAGACAAAATACCGCGCACTGCTTACGCGCATATTACACCGTAAAAAACTGGTGATTGCGACCGCGATTGGTGTGCTTGCCTCTAGCGCGTTTATTTTTTCCACAATGGGAAGCGAGCTTGCGCCGCAAGAAGACCGCGGCGTTATTTTTGGCATTGGTATTGCGCCTGAAGGCTCCACCATCACGTACGGCGATACCTACGCCAAACAGATGGAACAGATTTTTGAATCCATCCCTGAGAAGCGCTGGCGCTTTATTGCGGTGGGGTTTCCGTTTGTCACGCAGGCATTTACCGTCACAGGGCTTGCGCATTGGGATGAGCGCTCGCGCAGCAGCTTCGATATTATCAAGGAAGTTTCCGGCCCGCTGTTTGGCATTCCCGGCACGCTGAATTTCGCGATTAATCCGCAGTCACTGGGGCAGGGCGCGCGCTCGCAGGCAGTAGAAGTGGTATTGCAAACCACCGATTCGTACGAAAAACTCGATGAGTTAACCACTCAGATTATGGCGAAGCTTTACCAAAACCCCGGACTTTCCACGCCGGATACGGATTTGAAACTCAACAAGCCCGAACTTCGCGTGGTGATGGACCGCGAAAAAATGGCCAGCCTCGGCATCACGATTGAATCGGTCGGCCGCACGCTGGAGACGATGCTGGGCGGGCGTAAGGTCACGCGCTTTAAGCGCGGCTCCGAGCAGTACGATGTGCTGGTGAAGATTGCCGATGACAAGCGCCGCACCCCTAGCGATCTCACGGCTATTTATGTGCGTACCAGCAAGGGTGACATGATTCCGCTTTCTAACATCGTGCGTCTGGAAGAAGGCGTCGCCCCGCGCGAGCTGAACCATTTCGATAAATTGCGCGCGGTGACGATCACTGCGAATTTGAATGCGGGCTACACGCTTGGTCAGGCACTGGCTGATATTGAAAAAGTTGTGAGCGAAACTGCGTCATCACTGACGATTGATTATGGCGGTAATAGTCGCGAATTTATGGAGTCAGCGGCCAGTATGGGGCTGATTTTCTCGCTCGCGCTGGCGTTTATTTATCTGGTGCTCGCCGCGCAGTTTGAAAGCTGGCGCGACCCATGCGTGATTTTGCTCTCGGTACCGCTTGCACTGGGTGGCGCGCTGCTCTTCATGAAAATCACCGGCGGCACCATTAACGTCTATAGCCAGATTGGTCTGGTCGCGCTGATTGGCCTGATTTCCAAGCACGGCATCATGATTGTGGAATTCGCCAACCAGTTGCAATCGCGCGGCTACAGCGCGTTTGATGCGGTGTTAGAATCCGCCGCCATCCGCATGCGGCCGATTCTGATGACCACCGCCGCCATGGTGCTGGGCGCAATTCCGCTGGCACTGGCAAGCGGCGCCGGTGCTGAGGCACGCAGTGCCATCGGCTGGGTGATTGTGGGTGGCATGAGCATCGGCACGCTGTTTACGCTGCTGATTGTGCCCAGTTTTTACCTGATGATTGCGCGCACCCACCGCCTCATCACGATTGATGAAGCGAAGTTGCATTAGCCTATGAATCAGCCTTTCACCCTTCATGCCACCGATGGCGCGGCGCGTTTAGGCACGCTGACTACCGCCCACGGCGATATTCGCACGCCTGCATTTATGCCGGTGGGCACTGCAGCCACCGTCAAGGCGATGCAGATTCAGGACGTAGAAGCCACCGGCGCGGACATTATTTTGGGCAATACCTATCACCTCATGCTGCGCCCTACGGCGGAGCGCATTGCGCGTCTTGGCGGGCTGCACGCCTTCATGGGCTGGAATAAGCCCATCCTCACCGATTCGGGTGGATTTCAGGTGATGTCGCTGGCGAAACTGCGCAAAATGACCGAAGAGGGCGTGACCTTCAGCTCGCATATTGATGGCAGTAAAGTACTGCTGACGCCCGAACGCTCGATGGAAATTCAGCATCTGCTCGGCAGCACCATCACCATGGCGTTTGATGAATGCACCCCATTTCCCGCCACGCACGAACAAGCCCAGCACTCGATGGCGCTTTCCATGCGTTGGGCACAGCGCAGCAAAGATGCGTTTGTAAAGCGCACCGGTTACCTCTTATTCGGTATTGTTCAAGGCAGTGTGTACGATGATCTGCGCGAGCATTCCGCGAAGCGGCTCACCGATATTGGCTTTGATGGTTACGCCATTGGCGGTCTGGCGGTGGGCGAGGGGCAGGCGGAAATGTTGCGTGTGCTGGGCGTAACCGTGCCCTATCTTCCTGCAAATGCACCGCGCTATTTAATGGGGGTTGGTAAGCCCGATGATATTCTAGGCGCTGTCCAGCGCGGGGTGGATATGTTCGACTGCGTGCTGCCCACGCGCTGTGGCCGCAACGCGCGCGCCTTTACCTCGATGGGCGAGATTAATCTGCGCAATGCCCGCCATGCCGATGATCCGCGCCCGCTCGATGAGGCCACACCATCGCCCATTAACCGCTACAGCCGTGCTTATTTGCACCATTTATTCAAGGCCGATGAGATGTTAGGCCCCATGCTGCTGACGCAGCATAATCTGCATTATTACCAGCATCTGATGCAAGGTATGCGCGCGGCGATTGCAGAAAATCGCCTTGAAGCTCACGCATCCGCGCTGCGCGCAGGCTGGGCTGGCGGGGATATATCGGCTACTGCGTGAAAAACCGCAGCGATTGCTTGACAAGGCCGCCGCAATGCGTAATTTGCGCATTCCCGTGATGCACCTTACGCTCGCGCGCAAGACGTTTTGTGATCTGGTAGCTCAGTCGGTAGAGCACCTGACTTTTAATCAGGTTGTCGTGGGTTCGATTCCCACCCAGATCACCACTTGCCACGCATCTACGATGACGATCGGAATGTAGCGCAGCCCGGTAGCGCACTAGTCTGGGGGACTAGGGGTCGCAGGTTCAAATCCTGTCATTCCGACCATTCTTCAATTTTTGATGCCTCTGCGAACTCCTTGAATGGGGAACGCATTGTGTATTCTAGCTTTTTTCCTCTCAGCGATAGGTTCTGAAATATGAAATTCAGCAACTCCCTCTTGCGGGGGATGTCCGAACCTTTGAAGTGAGATATGGCTCTGGCAGCCAATTCTACGAGGTTCAGGAGTTTTTCGTTAAACGCATCGTCTGCCTCATCAAAGCTACGGATCAAATCATCTATCTGGTATTGGCGGTCTTTGAGGCGTTTCTTTTTGACCTCGAACTCCTCCTTGTCGATCACCTTATCCATTAGCAGATCGACCAGTGTATCAATCTTGTCCTCGATTTGTGTATGCTCCTTCTTCAGATTCGCAGTCTGCTCTTTGTGATAGAGCTTCTTTTCCTCATGCGACTTGCGGATGTACTGCATGATGTTGTTCAGGATGGCCTCGTTCTTCACCGACATTTTTTCAAGGATGGATTCTACCTCGGCCAATATTTCGTCCTCGCGCACCCACAGTTTCTTGGTTGGGTCTTTGGGATTGAATGCTGCTAGATACGTCCACTGGCCAGTATTGCCGTTGGCATATTTCTTGGTGTGCGTTTCAGCGGTAATCATGCGGTCAGTCACCGCACAGCGTAACACGCCACGGAACACAAAGTCTTTGCCCCGATAGCAGGAGCGGTTTCTAGTTCTGCCGTGCATCACTTCCTGGCAATGATCGAATAGGTTTCTGTCAATGATCGGTTCATAACGGTGCGGCAACTCCTGCTTCATGCTCTCGATACGCATGATGCCATGATAAAATGGATTCTGCAGCATTTTGTGAATATGCGATTTGGTTAAATCCTTCTGCTTCCCTGCGCTGTTCCGCAATCCGATTGACCGAGCATAGCGCATCATTTCTAACATCGAATAATTGCCCGTGGCGTAATATTCAAACAATTGCCGAACCAGCGGCGCACGTTCTTGGTCTATCACGATGTCGCCACGCCCGCCTTCCTTGCGGATGTTTTTGTAACCAATCGGGGCTTTGCTGATCCACTCACCGTTACGCAGCTTCTGCGCGATAGCACGGTTGATATTGTCGCGCATACTGTCCACATAGGATTGCGCCATCACCACACCGATGCTCCACATCAAGCGTTCCTGAGAGATGGAATCTTTATGGATGACGTAGCCTTCGGTATTGAAGTGTAGCTCGATCTTTCCTTCTTTGATAAGCGGGTCAAGAATAGGATATTCCTGGAAGCTGCGCTGAATCCTATCCACCTTATCGGCAACGATAGCGATGGGTTCTTTCTGCTTTTTAGCAAACTTAATAATCTCCATGAACTGCTTGCGGTGGCAGATCGTCGAAGACTCGATAATTTTGAACGTCTCAAGCACCCGCAAATTCTTACGCTTGCAATATTCTTGCAGGCGGTGGATTTGTGCGTCGATGGAGTAGCCTTCTTCTTGCTCCCTCGTTGAAACCCGCGTCAGTATTACTGCGCTTATTGCTTTTGTCATCACGACCTCCCTGCGTTGCCAGCGTGAACTGGTGATCGGGGAGTTCGTAAAACCGTGTTAGTTCGGTTTGCGCTGGTCTTTAGGCAAGCCCTGGACATAACCAACGCCTCCCCGACCATAGGGAGATCAGGGATTCTACATCGAAAACGGACGATGTCACCGACTAACATCGGGGTTACGACACCCCAGAACCGTTATCGGCTCCGTCTTCAAGAGTAACAAGGCTGCACCTGGAATCAAGCCTCTTTGCGGGTTCGCCGTAAATAAGCGTGCTACAAAATGCGATCAACACTCTGGCTGCTTGCGCTGCCTCGCCATCGGTCAACTCGTCCTTGGATAACTGCTTCATTTGCGACACCAAGTCTTGGAAGACTTCTTCCTTGGTGCGCTTATCGTTCTTGAGGGCGGCTTTCATTTCTTTGCGATTCATATCCCACTCCGCCATGTAAGGGGGATGAAAAGCGCAATGAACAATGGTGGTTTCGCAGGGGGATTTCGCAGAGTGGCATAAACGTAAATGCAAAACTCTCGCGATGATACAATGCAAAATAGCAAAATCTGTTCACAATGGGTAGTCTTTTTTTGCTTAAGCATTTCGCCCCCCGTTTCGCGGGTAGTTCAGGCAAGTGGCAACCGTGAGCAAAGCCGCCTTCCATTTGTTGTGGGCATTGGTGCGGCAAATGCCCAGCTGCCAACAGATGGGCTTCCACGGAACGCCCGATGCGCGGAGCCAAATCAGGCGGCGGTCATCCTCGTCGATTAGAAAAAATACCCACTGGATGGTTTCTTCCATGCGGCTGATGGCTTCAGCTGATGGCGGACCGAGGCGCATCGGCATGACTTCGCCGTCCAGCACTTCGCGTGCGGTGCGGATAATTGTCGGCCATGCGTTAAAATATCCGCGCACGCGCACATTCGGTAGGCGGCGCAGGGTTCTGGCGGCTTCCTTGAAGCGGTCAGCCACATCTTGCGGAGTCCAGAAATCGGGTGCGTTTGTCATGCTACGGTCTCCACAATGAGTTCGACATGGGTGACACGCGCCCCGTCTTTGGTGGCCTCCGCGAAGAAGCGGTTGAGGTCAGCGAGATAGTGCTGCGTGATCCATTCCTGAATGAATTTGCTGGGGCAGCGCATGGTGACGACCGCGCCATCGCCGTGGCGGAGCATCCGTATGATGCTTGTGCCTGCAAACCAGCTGCGGCAAGCACCCTTGCCATGCTTTTGCACGAGCGCGGCCAACACGCCGTCAAACGCTTCCTGCAAAGCAATCACTTCGCAGGCGGGTGGCCTCGGTGGGTGATTGCCGCCCGAGAAGCCACCTTCAAGAATTTTGGCTACATGCTCGGATGATTCGACTGCCCAGCCCAGCGTGATTGTCCAGTTTTTGCCAGGAATCTTGCCGAGGCAAAAATCTGATGCGCCGATCACTTCGCAGTAATACCGCCATGCACGCATATCCTGCTGGAAATCTTCAACCCACCGCGCTGCTATCTGCTCTTTGCGTTTGGCGGTGAGTATAGCCTTCTGTCCTTTGGTGAGCTTGCTCTGCACCTCTTGATCCCAGATGTCTCGCATCTGCTGGAGGATCTGGCTGTGCGCTTTCTCTTCGTTCTGTGATAGAGCGGTAGCTTGTCCACCGATCTTCTGTTTTTCTTTCTCGCGCTCTTTCTTTTCTGCTCTCGCTCTAAGTTTTTTATCTGATTTTTTGGAATCTGAAGATTCTGCTTTCTGTAAATCTGCACTTTCTGCTGATCTGTTTTCTGTATCTGCATTTTGTACTCTGTTCTCTGTATCTGGTTGGATTTTTTCATTTTTGTGTGACGGTGCGTGTTGCTCCGTGACGGCGCGTGACTCATCGTGACGCGGCGTGACGGTCTGTGACGCATCCTCTTTTTGACCCTCGCGGTATTTCTTCGCTCGTTCGGAATCGCTCAGATACTGGCGCGTTTCCCAGCTTACTATGCGGCCTTCTTCGTTAATCATGCCTTTTTCGCGCATGGCTTGCAGAATCGCCTCCACCGCCTCCTGGGTAATATCCTGCATCACCGCGATCTGTTCGGAGTCCACCTTGACCGTGCCGCGTGGTTTGAAGCGCGATGCAGCGTCCAGTACGCATAGCCATACTGTCACCACATGCGCCATCGATTGGCCGCTGCGCTTGGCAATGACCCTGAGTTTTGCGTCTTCTGGCATACCGTGATAAACCCTGTACCATTCGATGGTTGTCATGTGGCCTCAATCAAGTAGGCTTGGCTGGTTGTCATTGGTCGGGCGATCCCGATCCTCCTGCTTGAGCGAAAGCGCAAGCTCGATGCAGCCTTTAGTGAGCTTGGCGCGATCCAGTTCCCGCACCGCTTGCCTCTTGAGTTGCAGCAGTGTTTCCATGTCCATGCGCCGCATGGTCTCAATGGTCAGATGACAAATCTCATCAAAGGTAGAAATGGGAGTGTGTGAATCGTTCATGTGTGCCTCCTTGTTCAAACGATTTGGTGTGAACAAAAGCTCGCACACGTCGGGTGGGGAGCGCGTGGGGCTTGGTGAGGGCTTGGGTGGGAATCAGTGGGGGATGGAAACTCCCACCGCCGTTTCATTTTGGCGCAAAAAACCCGTGTCAAGTGTGCTTGGTGAGGGCTGACTGGGGGATGAGGTGGGGCGCAGGTGGGGATGAAGTGGTACATCCGCAAACAGCGTTGCGCTTTCGCGCATAACCTCTATGCTGTTTTTTGAGTAACGGGCGTAAGAACCCGCAAAGATGCGATTATTTGGACTGCGTATTTACCACCTTCAGTCCTCCCACTATGTTGGGAGGGCGATGGAATACAACACCGCTTGCGGAAATACATCGCGGCTGCTTTGCGGCTTCTTAACCTCCCAGCACCAGTGTGCAGGCGACCTCGTTACCCGAAAGGAACGAGGCGTTATGGGCTATAAATATCAAAATAAATTGGATGAAGAACGCGAACGTGAATACTGGAAACATGCTCCCTGGTGGCACAAGCTGCTATACCGCCTCGCGTATGTCATGTTTATCATGCTCGCGCTGTGGGGCAATGTGGGCTGGATTATTGCCAAGCTGTTCGGCGGATAGATTCAGGCAGTAATAGCCGCGCCCGTCCGATTTTATGAGCAGCTTCCAGGCGGGTTGCGTCCTGAATATATCGCGCAGACGGGTGCATGGGGAGCCTGCTTGTTTCAGCAGAGTTTTACCAAACAGCCACGGCCTGCCAGCGAGCATTGCATCATGCAGTGAGCGCACCACTGCTGCCTGTTTTGCGCCCAGCTGATAACGCTGCCCGTCAATGCAGATATTATGATAATCGTTGCTGAAGATATGATGATTCGCGGCTGGTATGTTTGCATCCGTCGCACGAGTCATTGGGGTTTGGCCGTTTTGTGTACAAACTGCGATCTGATGTTCCTGCTCAAAGGCAATGCAATCCTTCGCCAGCACCACCAGTTCTTCCAGCGCAAATTTGAGCGGCTTTTGTAGCGGCTCGGCGGCGAGCCTCAGCAAATACGCATCACGCTTAATCGACTGAAACACGCACACAGTGTTTTCACCACGCGCAAAAATACGTCGCGTATCTTTGGGCTGTATTGCCGCCATCCCGTCACATATTGCCGTTTCATCAACAATGAATTTGCCTTCTTCGTAATGGCCATACTCCATCCAGCGCGTCGGCAGGTGAACGCAGGCACGCAGATGACCAGTCTCGACTACATGCGTGATTTCTTCCCAGGGAGCATTCCAGCGCGTTTGCAACAGTTTTAGAGAATAGTAATCGCGTGCTGGAAATGGCATAAAAACTCCCGTTGCTTACCGTTTTATATTGGTGTAACTACTCCGTTACATCTGCTGTTACACTTTTTGTTTCAAACTATAATCCAACGCGAAACTTGTAAATCGAAAACTCGTTTTAGTTGCACAAGCTAGGAAAACTATGCGTCCCGACACGAATAAAAAAACCACCAAAGTGATGCGCGTCCCACTTTGGTTCACCACCCAACTGGAGAGTTACATAAAAAACAAAGGTTATCGCCTGCCACTCCTCTCAGGAAAAGTTCCAGCAGGTTTCCCTCTCAATACCGAAAGCCATGTTGAGGAGTGGATCGACCTAAACGAGATGATTGTGCGCGACCCCGATTCCATGTTCATGATTGAGGCCGTGGGTGATTCGATGATCGGCGCAGGCATTCAGGAAAAAGACTTGCTGATAGTCAGCAGCAAAACCGAACCCACGCATGGCAAAATCGTGATCGCAGCCATTAACGGCGAATACACCGTCAAACGCCTGCACCACAAATCTGATGGCACCAGGCTCATGCCTGCCAACGATGCCTATCCCCCCATCGACATCACTGGCAACATGGATTTCCACATCGCTGGCGTGGTGGTGAAAATACTCAGGAGTCTTTAGCCTCATCTTCCTGACGAAACTTCCCACGCTTTAGTGGCATGAAATATTCACATTCCGAATCTGAAGGCGGCGTAAAGGGGCTAAGAAAAACTTATCATAACAATGGAGCGTGGGGCTACAATTTTTACAGCCCCTTTTTATAACCATGTTGCGCCAACGATTTCACCCGTTGCTGCTGATTGAATTAATGAGTATCAGCAGAAACTTCACGTCATAAATGCAACATACCGATCCATCATAATCGCGGTCTGCAATCTCTCGAGGCTGCCCGGATTCACTTAATTCTTACCAATGCAACTTTTTACCATCACGGAAGAATCCGCCAGTTGGCCCATCATCAGGTAGCGTTGCCGCCCAGACAATACCGGCAGCACCCTCGGCGACAGGTCTTGCGCCCTGCGCTTCTGATCCGGGGTACGTGGCTGTCCAGCCCGGACATACAGCATTGATACGCATGCCCGATCCTTGCAATTCGGCGGCGAATTTGACGGTAAGCGCCGTAAGTGCTGCTTTGGCAATCGAGTATGTCGGCGCAACGCCGCCCATTTTCTGCAGGCCAAACGCAATGTCACTTTCAAATGCGCCCGCGCCGCTGGACACATTTACAATACGGGCGTGACTGCTTTTGTGTAAAAGTCCTAGCATCGCCTGAATGGTCCGCCATGTCCCCAGCACATTCAGTTCAAAGGTTTCCTGCGCATACGCCATCGACACCGTGCTGGTCAGATAATCCGCATCAAAATTACCGCCGACATTGTTGACCAAAACATCGAGTTTCCCAAAACGATTCTCAATCCATGCGGCGGCATCAGCGACGGATGAAGCATCAGCCGTATCCAATGTGAGTGGGGTGACATTCCCCCCCTCTTTCATCAGTTCGGATGCAGCTTTTTCTACCTTCGCGCCATCGCGCCCACTTAAAATAACCGTGTAGCCTTTTTGCGCCAACTGGCGGCAAACCTCAAACCCGATGCCTCGGTTTGCGCCTGTTACTAAGGCCACTGCATCTTTATTCATCGTTGATACTCCTTACGGTTACTTCAAAATCATTGGCGTTAAAATCGGTGCCATGAGCATTTCAAATTCAAGATTAGTGGCGCTTACAATATTTTGAACAATTTTTCCGTCCCTGAGCGTTGCGACATGTGTTTCATCGAAAAGAATAATGCGCCCTGTAGCAGGCAGACCAAAAAAGTCCTTTGCGTGCTTTTGTCTTGAATGAAAACGAGTGACGATCCTCGTGCCATCTTCAGAAGCAAACTGATCAATGATCTTTAATGGCTCGACCGCCGGAAATGCATCGCTGAATCCGCCAACAATCGCTTTGTATTCTTCGATGCCATCAATCGGCCCCATCGGCTTGAGACCCGTAATTCCCTGAATGGTTGCATGCGCGGTGGCATCCGCTGCCGCTAGATCACCCTTTCCCAAAAAATCCTCAATGAAACGGGAAACAACGGAGATATTTTTCTGATAAGCGGTCATAGTGGCTCCTTGTAATATCGGGTTAATTGTCTATTTTTATAGAGTTAGGCAAGGAGCATGTCAACGATGAGCGATTACTGTCATTCTGCCATTCTTCTTGTGCAGCACGCCAAATCTATCCTTTCTCAAATTACCTTTTTTCAGCCAGCACTGCCTTCGCACTTTCGAGCGCCACGCGAAGCGACAAGGCAAACAGCCCCAGATCCTTGAGCAGAAACTGGCCCGTATCCGCAGTGATGGCCGGAAAGCCCAAATTCGGTTCAATCACGCCAGGAGTTGAAAACAGCATGCAGATCGTGGTTATAAATAAGCCAGCCGATAGCACACCCCCCACAAACGACAGTCTGGGTGAGATGAAACGACCGAGAATCAACAGCCCGATGCTAATTTCGACCATGCCCAGAAAGTTAGAAAATCCCTGCACCGAGAAAAACCCATACATCCAGGAAATGAACCAGCTATGTTCCACCAGCCCTTTGATGCCCACCGCTTCGTAGGCCGTAAACTTCATGCCGCCAAAAGCTAAATAAATGATTGGCAGGGCGATGTAAGGGATGATGCGCACGAACTTCTCGCCCAGTTGCCCAAGGGGGCTGTGAAAAAAGTTCGTTAAAAAATGAATGAGAATATCGTTTTTCATGATTGCGCCCCATAATTTTTGGTTAATGTATATTTAATCCGTTGCATAACAATTCTCCTAATGAGTTGGTTGATGTGATGAAAAGCATCGTTGCCCCTCGGCCCCTTGAATAGGAAACTTATAAGTTTCCGTCAAGTTGTCGAATCGCTACGTTGCGGTTCACCCCCTTTATAAGAAACCAGATTGTTTCCGTCAATAGATTTTTTATAAAATATTATTTCTTGTTATTTCAATGATATTTGGTATATTGAAACTTAGAAAGCCGTAGTTAAACCAATTTAATAGAAACCATATAGTTTATCAGAAAGAGCCGCTATGCCCCGCCCATCCCGCCGCGACGATGTGATTAAAACCGCCATTGCCCTGTTCAGCAAACATGGGTTCAACGGCACGGGCGTGGACATGATCATGCGCGAGGCCAAGGTCTCCAAAAAAACCATGTACAGCTATTTCCGCTCGAAGGATGAGTTGATCCTGGCGGCGCTACAGCATTATGATGGGCTGTTTCGCAACAATTTTATGAAGCAGGTCGATAAAGCCGCGCCGACAGCAGAGAAAAGATTGCTCGCAATGTTTGACGTTGCCAAACTCTGGTTCATGCAGGATCACTTTTTCGGCTGCATGTTCATCAATGCAGTTGGGGAATATTCGGATGCCGATACGCCCATCCGCAATGTCAGCGTTCACTTCAAAGCGCAGATACGTGGCTACATCAAAGAGCTCTGCATACAGGCGGGCGCAAAGGATGCGGACGGTCTTGCTGATGAGCTGGCATTAATGCTCGAAGGCGCGATTGTCACCGCGCAGGTCGGCAAAAACCCCGAAGCTGCTGACATCGCTAAGAAATCCGCGCAGAAAATTATCACGGCGCATTTGGCTTAAAAAGCTCAGGCTCAGGCTCAGGCTCAGGCTTAACCTTTCCTTGTTTGGCCTAGTTACCTCTTGACCGTTTGATAAATATAATCTTATATCGCCAATCTATTTAACTAAAAAAGGAGTTTTCTTCACATGTCTTTTGCAAAAAGGTTTCTTCGCGTTACGAGTGCTGTATTTTTGGGCCTTTTTTTCTTGTCATCTGCACAAGCGGCAGACGTGATTTATACGGGTACTTTCAGCGATAAGGCAGTCAGTGGGTATGACACAGTGGCCTATTTTACGGACGGAAAGCCGGTGAAGGGCTCCGAGAAATTCAGCACCAAATACAAAGGGGCAGTATGGCAGTTTGCCTCACAGGAGCATCTGGATGCATTTAAAGCAACCCCAGAAAAATATGCGCCTCAATATGGCGGATATTGTGCCTATGCCATTGCTGCAAAAAATGCACTGGTATCATCAGATCCGGAGGCGTGGAAAATTGTCAATGGCAAGCTTTACCTGAATTATGACAAAGACATTCAGGCAGAATGGGCAATGGATATTCCTGGTTATATCAAAAAAGGTGATGAAAACTGGCCTGCTCTCAACAAATAGGGGTAGGCATGAACTTTTTTTAATTTACACTCTGGTGGGGAGCAAACCATGCACACTGACCCAATAATGACTGACGGGAAATTCTGTCTGTATAAACATCGCTCAACAAAAACGTCAAAGATCAAGATCGCGTTGGTTGTTTATATCTCATTTGTGTTCATACAGTCATTATTTTACAAATTTGCGGATGCGCCGGAAACGCAATATATCTTCGCCACGCTTGACGCCTGGGCGACAGGATTTAACGTTTCTGGATTGTTTCTGCCCGGCGGAATTTTTAGTGCAAAAGTGATTGGAAGCGCAGAGCTGGTTGCATCCTGCGTGATGCTGGCGTCGCTGTTCACGGGGCTGGTGTATCTTCGTGTGGCGGGAGCATTATTATCCATCGCCATTATTTCTGGCGCCATATTCTTTCACCTTTTTACTCCTTTGGGTGTTGAAGTGCTTGAAGATGGCGGTTTATTATTCATGATGGCATGCGGCGTATGGCTGAGTGCAGTTTCATTATTGTTCATGGAACGTGAATTTATTAAAAAAATTCTTACCTAGCCGTCTCCATGATTACGGAGTGGTTTCAGCCTGAGCATTTTTTACTGTTATCCCCCGTGGTCATGGCGATTGCATTGGCTGGCTTCAGCCTTATTTTTGAAGATGTTGCGATTATCATCGGTATAGCCTTGCTGCATCAGGATGCCTCACTGGCCGTTCCTGTGTTTTGCGGTTTGTATTTTGGTATTATTTTAGGTGATGCTCTGCTCTATGCGGCAGGGCGATGGTTGCAGCATGTGCCGTGGGTAGCAAGGAAACTTGCCAGTGGGAAAACACAGAGCCGTTTGCCTGGTTTGCGCTCTAAAGTTCTGCCGATGCTTGTGATCTGCCGTGCGATTCCAGCCTCACGCTTGCCTACCTTTCTTGCGGCGGGTGTGCTCAGGGTTCCGTTAGCATATTTCCTGAGCATCATTGTTGTTACCGCAGCATTATGGGTCGCGCTTGTCGTGTTCATTGGATTCAATGTTGCCAATGCTATTGAGGGTTACTTTGGGTTTTCTTCCGGATGGTTACTGTTACCGTTAGTACTATGCATCATTTTTCTATCACTCCGCCATTCTAAGAAGCAAAAATATGTCATCTAAAGTAAAGCACCTTTTGCCGTCAGGATTTCCGCCGCTCGAAAACGCAAAGAAAACACTTAGCTTCTATGAATTCTGGCCAGCGTGGCTTTTTTATATGCCCGTTCTGGTTTGTATTGCTTTTTTTACTGTTCGCTTCCGTGGATTCATGTTGCCCACCATTGCGAACACAGCCTTTCGTGAAGGTGGTATCGTCGGTGAATCAAAAGCGGAGATTCTGACCATTGCACAGCGTTATTTAGGCACCCGTGTTGCGCCATTTATGTGTGTGAGACGAAATGGTGCCAATGCAGCGAGTCAGACAGAGGATTTTTTGGCAGAGATTAACGCCGCAGGGCTATCATTCCCATTGGTGGCTAAACCCGATAAAGGTTGTCGTGGCGCAGGTGTGCGCCCACTGTATCATCGTGATGATTTAGAGCGTTACCTTGAGGCGTTTCCAATGCATTCCGACCTGATTCTTCAGCAAATGGTGCAATCTGAAGGAGAAGCAGGCGTTTTTTATGTTAGAAATCCAAAAGATGCAAAGGGTCGCATCCTCTCTCTGACGTTAAAATATTTCCCCTATGTCATCGGGGATGGCAAAACATCCCTGCGTGATTTAATAATGGGCAATCTGCGTGCAGGACGTTTAAGTCACCTCTATTTTCCGCGCTTTAAGGATCAGCTGGCGCGTATTCCGGCATCGGGAGAAGCGGTGCGGCTGGTCTTTGCCGGCAATCACAGCAAAGGTGCAATTTTCCGTGATGGAGCCTCGCTAGTGACTCCGCAAATGGAAGCTATGTTTGATCGTCTATCGCAGAAAATAAACGGATTTTATTTTGGTCGTTACGATATTCGTTTTGATGATTTAGAGAGCCTACGTCGCGGAGAAGAAAACTTTTCAATCATTGAAATTAATGGCGCAGGCGCGGAGGTGACGCATATATGGGATGCAGACACACCATTGATAAAGGCGTGGCGCGATGTGATTTATCAATATTATCTTGCTTGGAAAATAGGTGCCACTAATCAGAAGTCCGGTGCGAAAACACTTTCGTTCAAGACATTTTGCACAGATTACCGAAATGAAAAAAATGCCTCTAAACTTTATCCCTCTACTTATTGAGATATACTATGAACATGCCCGCCACATTCATTCAACAGGAAACCTGGCCCCACGATCAGGTGTTTCACGATCAGGAGAAGAGCGCTGAAATTCTCATCAATGGATTGCAATCGGTTATTCATGATTATCAGCATCTTTTGCAATCTCTTCGTGTGGAGCACTACTGTGCCTCGCCTGACGGGCAATCATCTATTGGCGCACATGTGCGCCATGTATTGGAATTTATGCAGGTTCTGGCGGCTCAAATAACCGATGGCGTCATCGATTATGAAGCCAGAGCCCATGATGTATCAATGGAATCAAATCCGCTGGCGGTAGCAGATACATTATCCAAATTACTGACTACATTTCGCGCTCAGATCGAAACATATGGCCTGTATCGCCTTTTACTGCTTAAGGAAACCGCTGTGCTAGGCCATCCAAGAGTGACCACCACGTCCAGTGTTGGTCGCGAAATACTGTTCATTATTCAGCATTCTGTGCATCATTTGGCCATCATAAAAATGAAAACGGATGCATTAGGACTTCACATGCGCCCAGATTTAGGCGTGGCCAACGCAACGAAACTATATCGTGCGGAAACACAGAGCTGATTCACCATACAGACAATGTGCACGGTAACCATCATTCACAAATCAAGCGGCCTGTGTGTCACCATGAACCGTGATGAGATGCGCGCTCGCGGCAAAGAACGTCCTCTTGAAATCTGGCCGTTATCAAATATGATGGCACCGCGTGATGTGGATGGGGGCGGCACATGGATAGGGCTTATGCCTTCTGGACATTGGGCGTGTTTGCTGAATCGCTATGAGAATTTTGATGCCACAAAAACCCCGCTATCGCGTGGCCTGATTATTCCTGAGATACTGCCCACAGTGAATCCGGCTAATACGCTGTTGGCCATGGATGTGACGCGCTATCGACCATTTTCTATCCTGATTGGTGATGCGGCGACTGTCGATGTTTTTCACTGGAATGGGCAGCGTTTGGGTGCTGAGGAAAAGTCCGCGCATGAGGACATCATGATCAGCTCCTCATCCTGGGATGCAACGAATGTTATTTCGGCTCGCATGGCGGCATTTGAGCAATGGAAATTACAAGGCAACCTTAGTGATGCTGAAGGTATTCCATGGATACATCGCTGGCAGGAACACGGCAAATCTGCCAGCGGCATTCTAATGTCGCGGGGCGAATCATGCACCACCAGCATTACACAAATAGCTTTTTTTCATAACGATATACCCAGAATGCGCTACTGGCCTGCCTCGCTGATGCAGCCTCAGTCGGAATCGCAAGAAACTAGCCATCTTTGATTCTGATGACTGCACCCTCAGTTAATGTGCGACTCAGCTTGGGTGCTTTGAATAACACCCAGCCAGCCGCTACGACGGATTTCTGGCCTTTCGGATATATATATAGCTGTTCCAATGTTGATGGCGCAGCTATGAATACCTGCAACGCAGAGATTCAGAGGCGATAGCCAAGCATAGCCTGAGTTATCTTTTTACAGAAAATAAATCCAAACAACTATAGTGACTATGCCAAGTGATAACAATCTATGCTTGATATAGTTGAGCCTCCGCCTCACGCCGCCTAACAAGCCCGCGCAGTTTCTTTCCACCCGCCCATACCCATTTACTTAATTCGGCAGGCACGTCGGCATGTTCCTCGCGGTTGACCTTGCGGCGGAGGGTGGAGCGCTGAAGCGCTCCACCGCCCAGATTGAAGGTAAACGACACCAGCGCATCAAACTGCCCCTGCGTGAGTGGAACGCTAATCAGGCGTAGCACGGCGCGTTCTGCGACCGCCACATCCTGACGGAGCAGATCGAGGGCTTCGTCCTCGTCCACCCCGTCTAGGAACTGCTCTTTGTTGGCTTCGGTAATCAGGTGACCATAGCCAATGGTGGGATACCCCGCTGGACACATGTAAATGATCGGCGAAAAGCCCTCAAAGCGGCAAATCAGGTCAAGCCCTTGTGTGGAAATATGACGCATCAATTTTACCTCCAAAAAAAAGAGCCTCCAGAGAGGCTCTTTAACTGTAATTTTGCTTAATCAGGCCAATACAAATTATTTTCTTAGTACGACTTTTCCAGTTGCTTTGCCCGACTCCAAATAGTCATGCGCCGCGCCAACCTCGGCAAACGTAAAGTGCTTAGAATCAACCAACGGCTTAAGCTGTCCAGCATCCACGAGCCCTGCAACTTTACGCAAAATTTCGCCATGCCTTTGCCTGTCAGCATTGCGTAACATCGGTAACAACATAAACACGAAATGGAGACTCAAAGATTTTCCGTGCATCGCGCCAAGCGCATAACTTTCCTTGCCGCCTGACTGAATCGATATTACCTCGCCATAATGCGCGGCGGCTTCAAATGACCGCTCAATGTTTTCGCCACCGATGGTGTCAAATACCACATCAAACCCTTGACCATTGGTGATTCTCTCAACGTAATCGGCGACGGATTCCTGCTTATAATTGATGGTATCTTTTGCGCCCAGCTTCTTAGCAATCTCTTGTTTTTCAGATGTGGATGCAGTCGCGTAGACTTCTGCACCCGCCCATTTTGCTAACTGTATCGCGATATGGCCGACACCACCCGTTGCCGCGTGAATGAGAACTTTACGCCCTTTTAATTCGCGCACTTTCTCAAACAACCCTTCCCATGCGGTGAGCGTAACCAGCGGTAACGCCGCCGCATGTTCAAACGAGAGTGTTTTGGGCTTAGGAGCAATAAGCCGCGCATCGGCGAGCATAAAATCCGCAAGCGCACCTTGGATGCTGGGCAATCCACCCGCGCAGCCATAGACTTCATCGCCCACCTTAAATCCGTCAACACCTTCGCCCACGGCAATAATTGTTCCTGCCACATCGCCGTGTAAAATTGCAGGAAACGCTGGCGCTAAATTTGGATGTGTGCCGTTGCGGATTTTATAATCTACAGGGTTCACGCTTGTTGCCGCGACCTTTATCAATACGCTGCCCGAAATCACCTCGGGCGTTGGCAGTTCAACTTGATTAAATACCGATGAATCACCGAATGAATTGATAATCATTGCTTTCATAACACGCTCCTTTTTTGACTGTCTTTATAGAATATGTTATTTTGTATTTATAACAAGTACGCACTATTTTATGCTATAGTGCTAAAAAAGGAACTATTGTTATGACAAAAGACTATTCCAAGCCTTATGGCTGCTCGGTAGAAGCAACGCTTGCTGTGATTGGTGGACGATGGAAAGCAGTTATTTTGTTTCACCTGCTCGACGGCACTAAACGCTTCGGCGAATTAAAACGTATGATCCCTGGCGTTGCGCAGCGCATGCTCACAAACCAACTGCGTGAATTGGAAGATGACGGCATCATCAATCGAAAAGTTTACGCACAAGTGCCGCCCAAAGTGGATTATAGCCTGACGGATTACGGTAAAAGCCTTGAGCCAATTTTGTTGCTCATGCGTGATTGGGGCGCGGAACATTCGCAGAAGAAATCTAAAAAGAAGTAATTATTGCCCTTTACGAAGCTTTGCCATAGCACGCTGGCCGAAATAAAAGCTGATGATGCCTGCGAAAATCGCCTGGTCTTCCGCCGTCCATAGCAACCACGGAAGATCTGCAGAAAACTGCATCACCTTCACCAGCGCATAGAGAATGAAGAA
>JALHRI010000016.1:0-1541 GCA_022841525.1 Alphaproteobacteria bacterium
CTTTCGCGGAAACATTCACGATGCCGTTGGCATCGATGTCAAACGTCACCTCAATTTGCGGCATGCCGCGCGGTGTGGGCGCAATGCCCATCAAGTCGAACTGGCCGAGCAGCTTGTTGTCCGCCGCCATTTCGCGCTCGCCCTGGAACACGCGAATCGTCACTGCACTTTGGTTATCATCCGCCGTCGAGAAGGTTTGCGATTTCTTGGTCGGAATCGTGGTGTTACGATCAATCAGGCGCGTGAACACACCGCCGAGCGTTTCAATGCCAAGCGAAAGCGGCGTCACATCCAGCAGCAGCACGTCTTTCACTTCGCCTTTGAGCACGCCGCCTTGAATCGCCGCACCCATCGCCACCACTTCGTCGGGGTTGACGCCGCGATGCGGATCTTTACCGAAGAAGCTTTTGACGACCTCAATCACTTTGGGCATGCGCGTCATACCGCCGACCAAAATCACTTCGTCGATCTGGCTTGCCGACAAGCCCGCATCTTTCAGCGCTTTTTTGCATGGCTCGATCGTGCGCTCGACCAGATCATCCACCAGCGATTCGAGTTTCGCGCGGGTAAGCTTCACGTTCAGGTGTTTGGGGCCGTTGGCATCGGCGGTAATAAACGGCTCGTTCACATCCGTCTGCTGGGTGGAAGAAAGCTCGATTTTTGCTTTCTCGGCGGCTTGTTTCAGGCGCTGTAGCGCCAGCTTATCGTTGCGCAGATCAATCCCGTTTTCGCGCTTAAATTCATCGGCCAAGAAGTCGACAATGCGCGCATCGAAATCTTCACCGCCAAGGAACGTATCGCCGTTGGTTGATTTGACTTCAAACACGCCGTCGCCAATTTCCAGCACTGAGACGTCAAACGTGCCGCCGCCCAAATCATAGACTGCAATGGTCTGGCCGTTTTTCTTCTCAAAACCGTAAGCCAGCGCCGCAGCGGTCGGCTCGTTAATGATACGCAACACATTGAGGCCGGCGATTTTACCAGCATCTTTGGTCGCCTGACGCTGCGCGTCGTTAAAGTAGGCAGGCACGGTAATCACCGCATCCGACACGCTTTCGCCAAGGAAGCTCTCAGCGGTTTCCTTCATTTTCATCAGGGTGAAAGCGGAAATCTGGCTGGGCGAAAATTTCTCGCCGCGGCTTTCCACCCACGCATCTTTGTTATCGGCTTTCACGATTTTATACGGCACCAGCTTAATATCTTTTTGCGTGGTCGGATCATCAAACGTGCGGCCGATCAGACGCTTCACCGCGAAAATCGTGTTCTCCGGATTGGTCACCGCCTGGCGCTTCGCGGGCTGACCCACCAGCCGCTCGCCGTCGGCCGTGAACGCCACGATGGAAGGCGTGGTGCGCGCACCTTCCGCGTTTTCGATCACCCGCGCCTGCGATCCTTCCATAATCGCGACGCATGAATTCGTGGTTCCCAAATCAATACCGATCACTTTAGCCATGGTAATATCCTTTATTATAACTGAAATATCCATCCGGCAGCTACGATTATCCGCCGCTTGAACTGGCTATATAGGGCAGCTTCCCCCC
>JALHRI010000016.1:1551-37575 GCA_022841525.1 Alphaproteobacteria bacterium
CCAGTGCAAGAGGGGGGCAAACATTTGGTGGTTTTTTGTGAAACAAGAAGGAATGGTGGGGGCTGGTAGATATATTCAGAACCAATCCCGAGTGTAGATTGGTGATTCAGAATCTATCGTATCAGCCCGTCCTTCGCTCGCAAGCAAGCTTCGAAGGACACTTCTACGCCTAAGGTAGGCTCATGTGGCGTAAGTCACCCGAAGCCGAGGGCGTAGGGTGGTGGTCGGCAGCGGAGTCGGAGCGAACTTTGAATCGAACTTCATGCCTAAATTCATGGATGCGATGGCTTGGCTTGGTACCGTCATGCACCAAGGTCAGGAAAATTGGAAGATGTGCCAAACAATGTGGGCGAAGCAGAGGGTGGCTAAAACTTCCAACCTTCTTTTTCCATAAAGCCTTCTAAGTTAATACAATCTACTTTGAAGTGTTTGCAGATGTTTGGAATTTTGGCTGCATTGGGCTTCCATTTTTCTTCCGTTACAACGGTGCAGTTCAAGATTTTTGCTTTAGCAATTAAAAAGGGGTCGGCATGTGGACCGCCCTTAAGTTGCTTCTTTTGCTCAAGTGAATTTTGAAAATTTCTAACTTTGAATATTTCCCCAACAAATAATGCCTCTTCTGCTTCTGGAGACACAAACACTTTTTTGTGATTTTTAGCCCATTCTGCGAGCAACCCATCTTTTCTCTCTATTTCTTTTGCCGCTTCTTTAACCGAAATAATTTTTCCATCTGATACCAGAGTATCATAAGCATCCCACATTGAAGGGAAAATTTTCTTGGGTATCGCAAACAGAGCCTCAAGCGAATTGGTATCAAAGACGTACATTTGATACCTCACGACTTAGGAATCTTTCCTCAATTTTAGGAAAGAATTTCTCTTTAACATCTAAATGTGAGGCCGCCTCTTCAAGGCTGATTGATCCTTGGCTATAGTTTCGCAAAACTAGAGATAAGTAGGCGTTACCAAGGTAAGCAATTTTTGTGTTGTAAGGGTCGCCACCACTCTTCTTGGATTCTTTCTCCTTTTGCTTCTTTGCAGCGTACCCTTGATCCCATTCATGCACCTTGCTTTGATAAAACGCCTTATCAACATATTTATGGGTTAGGAAACGCCGCAATATAACCTCTCTGCTAACATGATATTTGGCAGCGAGTATTCGAAAAATTTCATCGTTTATTGCCACGCCTTTAGCATCTGAAACGAATTCTTGTTCAGGCACCAAAAATTCGGCCGCAAAAGCGTTACACTTAACTTCGATATGTGAGGGGTCATTGAATTCTAGATTCCAGAAATTAGTATCAAAGATATCCAAATAACTTTGCTTGAAAAGGATATGCGCAAGCTCATGGAAAAGAGTGAATATCTGCCGATTATCTTCTAGCGAGTTATTGATGAAGATAATTGGGTAAAGATCATCATAGATACAGAACCCAGCAACGCGATCATTTCTAAATGCCTCTTTGAAAACATAGATTCCATGGTCTGCCAGTAATGAACGCCAATTTTTTAATGCAGCGTCACTGTTTTTCCATGAGGTTTGGTCGTTCAGCGTAACACCAAGAGCTTCTCTGACTTTCTTTGCAATTTGGGGGATGCTGCCACTATTTGCACTGTTTATCCAAGCAATGCGATTGCTCTGGTTGACGCTGTCGCCGCTTTGTAATTCTCTAAGGCTAATTTGAAATGCTTTTGCCTTCCTAAACAGTTGCCTGATTGTGGGTGAAAGGGATGCAATGCCTTCCTCGGAAACTGCGCGCAACGATTTTTCGATGGTTTCTTCTTGTGGGCGATCAGGAAAGAAAAAGAGAGCAATCGGCCTGTGCAATATTTCAGCAATTTTTTCGAGCTGGGCATAGCTAGGCGCAGATTTACCTTCCTCCCATTGAGGAAATTTTGAAAGAGATTGTTTTTTTGAAATTTCTTCAAGCGAATAGCCAGCGATCTCACGCGCCCAACGCAGCACATCTCGATTAATTGGCATTGCACTTTTTGTCATTGTATAAAAATACTATTTTTATCGAATCAAGTCACACAGAAATTATCCAAAGAGGACTTGAACTAGTATAGAACTCTCGGAAAGCGTTGCATTTTGTGCCCTTTCGCAGAATTCACTCCTCTTTGGTGGTATCGGCAGCCCGACCCAAATCAGGAACCTAGAACTGCGCTGAAATGCTTATGTGAGGCAGATTCTCTGCGGTCTAAAATAGGCTGAAAGAAAATGGTGGAGATGACAGGAATCGAACCTGCGACATTCTGCTTGCAAAGCAGACGCTCTACCAACTGAGCTACATCCCCACACGGCGTGTGCAGGGCGGCAAATTAGGCAAATGCGCGCGATAGTCAAGTCTTTTGCGCGATGTCATGAAAATGACATAAAACCCATATAATTAACCGTCATGCCGTTACTGCGTACAGAGCCCGATTGGGGGAGCGACGATTACGCTTCCCTACATACACGCTACCAGCAATTAGTAGCGGCTGAACTTGCGCGGGCGATGCGAGATCTCCGCATATCAAAAAGCTTAAGCGGCAGAGAAATCACGTCTATTTCCTTAGGTGGCAGTAGTGCCCTTGGCAGCAATCAACGCCCCGCACATGATCTGGATCTTTATTTATGGGGCTATGAAAAGCCGCATGAACATGACCGCTATCAAAACCGTCAACGTGCTGTGGAGGCTTGGGTTAGAAAGGCTGTAAGCGGTATCGCTGGGGCTAGCATTGAATACATCTACACGCAAAGCTTAGATCAACCGCCGTACGGCTTACAAAAAATCATGATTAAAATCCCCGTACCCGAGCATGCGCAGCAAGGCGGCGTTCGTGCGGTGATCGTGAAGTTGGAAGTACATCATGAATGTGAAAAAAATTTCCTGCCAGTCATCCCAGCCTGCTCGCAGCACCCCTTACCCCGTATTGACGAACGCATGGTAATGGCACAAAAGCTCAGCCGCGCCATTAAACCAGACGGGGGACTCAAGCCGGTTGACCTATGGGATCTGCATTTTTTCGTTGAACAGTTTAAGGGCACCGATCACGCCCCCGATTTGTTTCGCAAACTGGCGATCGCGGGCTTTGCCTGCGAAGGGGATCTGCGCAAACCCATTACGCTAGACTGGCTGCAAGACGCCGACGACACGCAGATCAGTGCTGTGCTGGAAGGTATGGAGAAGAACATTCCACCCTCTGCAATCCGCCAGCATTTGGGCAGCAATACTCACGCGCAGCTCGCTACGTTGCGAGTCTGGGTAAAAGCAGTTCAAAGCTTTTTACGAGACACCTTCCCGCGCAAAGAAGGTGCAGATATCGGCAAGCCCGCAATGATAGAAGATCTCGTCGCACTGTCAGATGGCGAGCAAATATTTCTTACAGCGCTGTTAAAAGGCAGGCTACTCGCTGGCCGAGTGACGCAGACCTCCATCGAAGCGCAGGCGCTGATGGAAGGCATACCAGCAGATGTCGCTGCTGAGATAGTGCCCAGAATTCTCTCGGATAACGGCATTCTGCATCAGCAAGAAATGACGAGCCGCAGAGCCTCAGCCGCGCACGAAGGTCAGCGTGGTGTCGGTTGATAAATCCTTATCGAACCGGTAGCCATCCAGCGTAAAGCCGCGCAGGTCGGCGGCGTTGGTGATGGCGTGTTCGATCACAAACCGTGCCATGTTTCCGCGGGCGCGCTTAGCAAACAGACCCACAATTTTTAGCTGATTGCCTTTTTTCTCCTTAAAATCGATGCGCACTTCACGCAGTTTCAGCGCCTTTCTATCGACGGCGTCAGCATATTCGTTCGATGCCAGATTGAGCAGAATATCCGTGCCGGCCGCGCGCGCGTCGTCGTTTAGCATTTCTGTAATGGTGCTGCCCCAGAACTGATAGAGGTTTTTATGCGCGCCGATGCTAAGCTTGGTGCCCATTTCCAGGCGGTAAGGAAACATCAGATCAAACGGCCTGAGCACGCCGTAAAGGCCAGAAAGCATACGCAAATGCGCGCACATAAAATCAAGCCGCGAGGCGGGCAGCGTATCAATATCCAGGCCGTCATACACATCGCCGCGAAACATGTAGGCAGCAGGTGCTGCGTTTTTTTCGCTGAAAGTGCCTGGGAAATTCTCAAAGCGCTGATAATTCAGCGCCGCGAGTTTCGGGCTGATGTCCATCAGCGCGGCAATCTGTTGTTCGCTGAGCGTTTGCAGGCTTTGAATGAGGGTGCGGCTTTGCTTCAGTAAGCGCGGCAGCTCGGTGGCATGATCAGGGAATTCAGGCCGCTCAGTCAGCGTTTTGGCGGGGGAAAGGATGAGAAGCACGGCTTAAAAATCCACGCATTTACCGCCAATTTCCCAGTCGCCGTAACGGGTGGGTTCAGGCTTTTTACTGCCGCCAATTTCTTCGGGCAGCGGGTTTTTATCCTCGCCCGCCTCCGGCGCGGGCGTGGCAGAAGGCTCTTGCGGTAACGGTTTTTTTTCCATGAACATGCTATAGCAGCTTGTCGACAGCAGTGCAAATCGCTAGTGGAGGGCATGGATTCTGCCACCCTTACCCGAAAAATCGCCGCTGACGTGCTGCATCATGCCCTCAGCACGCGTACTGCACCGGAATTTATTGCGGTGTCGCAATTTGGCGGGGCGAGCATGCGCGACGACGATGCGCGTTTTGTGCGCAGCATGGTGCTAAGCGCGTTTCGTCACCTCGGCCAGATCGATGCGGTGATCACGCGCTATCTTGAAAAGCCGCTTTCACCTTCCAAAGCGTGGGTGATGTGCGCGCTGCGCATTGGCATCGTACAACTTTATTTTCACGACGTGCCCGCCCACGCAGCGGTCAACACGACGGTAGAAGCGCTGAAACACACTAAGTTCAAGGCGCTGAGCGGTCTGAGCAATGCGGTATTGAAAAAAATCGCGCAGCAAAAACCCGAGCTGCCGGAGGCCACCATCAACATTCCGGGCTGGATGTATGCCCGTTGGCAGGCGCATTACGGCGCAGAGATAACACGGGCGATGGCGCAGATGGCAAGCGTAGAGCCGCCATACGATGTGTATGGTGCGGATGTAAAAAATGCTGCACCCATGCTGCAGCTTAATGCGCACACATTGCGCTGCAATAATTCTGAGGCACTGCACGCGCTACTTGGCGATCAGCCGCACTGTTTTGTGCAGGATATTGCTGCCAGCTATCCGGTAAGTATGCTGGGAAATATCGCGCACAAACATGTACTCGATAGTGGTGCGGCACCGGGTGGTAAAACGATGCAGCTGCTGATGCAGGGCGCGCAGGTGACCGCACTGGACCGCTCGGAAAAACGCATGGCGCGCCTCAAGGAAAATCTCGCCGCACGCGGGCTTCATGCGTCGTGTATCGTCGCCGATGCCTTGGCGTTTACGCCGCAAACACCGCCAGATATCGTATTACTTGATGCACCGTGCAGTGCTACCGGCACGTGGCGCAAACATCCCGAAGTGCTGCATTTGCTGCGCGAAGAAACGGTGCAGGAGCTTGCAGTGGTACAAAAAGCGCTGTTGGATCAAGCCTGGTCGTGGTTGCGCTCAGGCGGTCTGCTTGCCTACAGCGTGTGCTCGCTGCAACCTGAGGAAGGCGAAGATCAGCTCAGCGCGTTTTTAGCGCGCCATGCGGATGCCCGTATTTACTCGCCGGATACGACCCATCTGTATATGCCCGCCATCCAGCCGGATGGAACGCTGCGCACCCATTTGGCGATGATGGCCGAACAGGGCGGTATGGATGGTTTTTTCGCCGTGGTGTTTGAAAAGGCCTAGCTCTCGGTCTAGTGAACATCGAGGTAGCCGATGAAGGGCAGCTCGCGGTAATGGTTGGCGTAATCTAGCCCGTAGCCGACGACGAATTTATCAGGAATGGAAAAGCCGACAAAATCCGCTTTGACATCGACGGTGAGTTTGCCGGGTTTTTCCAGCAACATTGCCACTTTCAGGCTGCGCGCGCCGCGGCGCAACAGCTCTTCGCGCGCGAACGCAAGCGTGCGGCCGGTTTCTAAAATATCATCAACGATCAGGACATCGCGGCCGCCTACTTCTTCGCTAATGTCGCGCTGAATCACCACCGTACCTGAGCTTTGCGTGCCGGACCCGTAGCTTGAGAGCGTCATAAAATCGATCATCGGGTGCACGCCGATGGCATACAGCTCGCGCACTAAATCGGCCGTAAACATGAACGAGCCGCGCAGCAACGCCACCAGCACAAATTCCTGAGGCATGACTTTGGCGATTTCGGCGGCCATCGCCTCGGTGCGTTCTTTAATTTCAGCAGCCGTGTAAAGAATGGGAATCGTGCGTTTATCAGCCATAAACTACCGGAAAGAAAGTTGCATATCGTCACCCAGATCCACGACAACACGCTCCACACGGTGGCCAAAGCTGGTGCTCATATTGGTGATGCGAAACGGGTAGCTCTCGCCAGCCTTGATGGTTTTATTCACCTCATAAATGCGCGAGGCGATTTCTTCCCCCTCGCTATCAAGCAGCATCACGCGCACGAGTGGCAAACGCCGCGCGTCCTCAGCCTCATTGGCAATCTCGCCGGAGATCACAAAACGCGTGCGCTGTCCTTCTTCTTCGCGCGCCATGCGGGTATTGCCGAATTTCAGACCCTTTGTGTCGACATGGCCCACCATGCGGTAGAGCGGGGCGAGTACTGGCGCATTGTGCCAGCGGGCGTAACTTGCATAAAACGCCGTCACCAACCAGATCAGCGCGAAGGCGACACTGGCGGCGATTAGGGGTGTGTGCGGCAGCGGTCTGGTGGCAATCGCGGGCAGCTGGAACGAGGATGTTTCGGCAGATGCAGCACTCGCACCTGCCTGATCCGCGACCAAGGCGGCAAAGTCAGCGCGCGCGCCTGCTGCCGCCGCTTCAGGCAGCGCATGCCACTGATGCTTGCACACCCCGCAGCGCACCGTGCGCCCGGATGCGGGCATCAGATGATCGGCGAGTAAAAATTTGGAATCGCATTTTGGGCAAGATAAAATCATGCCCTCACCATAATGGTTTGCACTTGCGAAGCCAACCGTAATGTTGCAAGGCTTGGGGTATGATTCGCGCTGAAAATATCTCGCTTGCTTATTTGCCCGGCACTCCGGTGCTGGATCATTTAAGCCTGCATTTAGATCCCGGCTCGTTCACCTTTATTGCGGGCGCTTCGGGGGCGGGAAAATCCTCGCTGCTTAGCGTGCTGTCGCTTTCGCAAAAACCGCACGGCGGCAGCTTGCATTTATTTGGTCAGGATGCCACCGATTTAAGCCGCGAACAACTGCCGTATGTGCGGCGAAAAATCGGCACGGTGTTTCAGGATTTTGAACTGCTGCCCCATTTAAGTGTCGCAGAAAATGTTGGCCTGCCCTTAAAAATCGCGGGCGAAGACCGCCGCGAGATTGATGCCAAGGTGAGCGAACTACTCGCCTGGATTGGCCTGAGCGATCATGCCGGCATGCGCCCGCATATGCTTTCTGGCGGGCAGAAACAGCGCGTTGCGATTGCGCGCGCGGTGATTGCGCAGCCGCATTTAATTTTAGCAGATGAACCCACCGGCAATCTCGATCATGAACTCTCCATGCGGCTGATGCATTTGTTCAAAACCCTCAATCAAATTGGCACCACCATTGTGTTTGCCACGCACGATGAAAACCTGATGCGCGCGTTTGATTACCCGATTCTTTATTTGCGCGGTGGTAAGCTGCACCGCCAGCGCCACTAAGCGCTGCCGACAATATATGCCTCAAGCTGACGCAGCCAGGCCTTCAACTCACTGCTGCAATCGCTCATCACCGGATGTACGTTGATTGCCACCTGACCTGCCTGCTTGGCGATACGCCCTTTCGGCCAGTGCGCATGCGTTGAAAGTGTGATGGGCAGCACGGCTTCTGCGAGTTTGTGCGATAGCACCGCGATGCCTTTTTTCACTGGCATACGCCGCTCAGGCGCGCTGCGCGTACCTTGCGGAAAAATAATCAGCACACGACCCTCAGCAAATCGAAGCCGTGCCTGCGACAACATCGCCTCCATCGCGCGCGGGCTAGTGCGGTTAATCGCCACCGGACGGGTGCGCCATAAATACCAGCCAAATACCGGAATCCACAGCAGTTCGCGCTTTAAGATAAAGGCCGGATGCTTGAGCGCCCGCCACAAAATCAGCGTATCGAGTGTGGATTGGTGACTCGCGGCATAGAGCTTGATATGCGGCTGCCAGAGCGTGATATCGGGCACAATCACGTCGCACACCACGCGCAGCAAATACAAGGTTGCATCGCACCATAGATCAGCAACGCGCCAGGTAAGCCGCGTGCTGATCAGTGCGGGCAGACAGATGATCCCCACCGCGATTGTCAGCAGTATCCAGCAGAGATAAAAAACGATGCCGTTACGCCAGTTTCTGGTGCACATATTCCATCCATTCGCGCACGCTCACCGCTAGCGTTTTATGAAATTCCGACAACAACAAATAGCGCGCACTGCCATGATGCCACCAGCTATATTTGGTAAATCCCTTCGGAAAGGCGGCGTCGGGAATAATAACCAGCGCAGGCATGCTCGCATGCATCTCGCGGATGCTGCGCGGCATATGATAGTTGGCAGTCACCAGCCGAATGCTGCGCAGCTGATGCGCGCGTGCAAAACGCGCAGTTTCCTCGGCATTCATGCGCGTGCTGCGCGCCGCGTGATCAAGCGCAATGAGATGTTTCACCGATCGGAGTTTGTGCCTGATGGGCGCCGCACTATGGGTTTGCAGCAATTCCTCCAGTGTCGTTTCTGTGCCGACACCGCTAATCAGCAAGCGCGGTGCTAGGCCTTTTGCTAACTGGGAAAAACCGTGTTCCACGCGTCCGGCACCGCCGGTGAGCACAATGATCGCATCGGTTTTAGTCAGCGTATCGTTGGGGGCTTTGGGCACCTCGCGCAGGAACATCACCCAGGCAGCCACCCAGATCATTAACAACCATGTACATGCAGTTACCCACCCGCGCATACGCGCATAGTAATAATCTACGACGCACGAGGCTAGTGGAAATTCGCTTACCCCATACAGTGTCATTGCGAGCACTTCGCGAAGCAATCCAGTGGAAGTCTCCACGCCCTCGCACTTTCATTTTGTTACTGGACTGCTTTGTCGCTCCGCTCCGCGCAGTGACGGTATAGTGGCTCTTACGCGTTCAGGTTACGCTTCAAGAATACGCTGAGCAGCAGCGCGCAGATCCTCCACCACGATCACGGGTTGAAGCTCGTCGGGGATGCCCGCATCCACCACCGCTTGCCCGTTTCCACTGCGCACCAGCATACGCGAACAGCCGGCGCGGTGGGCGGCTTGTATATCGCGCAGACTGTCACCGATCATCAGCGCGTGAGGGGCATCTACGGCGAAATCCCTCAGCGCCTCGCGCAGCATACCATCGCCGGGTTTTCTGCGGTTGCTGGCATTATCCGGCGCATCGGTGGCGGCGTAGATACGAGCAATATCTCCGCCCGCTGCGCGAATCTGGGCAAGCATGCGATCATGAATCTGATCAAGCGCGGCTTGGCTAATAAGTCCGCGCCCCACGCAGGATTGATTGGTGCATAGGACAAGCGGAATGCGCGCACGCGTGAGCATCGCCACTGCCTCCAGACTGCCGGGAAGAAAGACAAAATCTTCAGGCTTAAGTACGCTTTGGGGCAGGTTGGTGTTGATCACACCGTCGCGGTCAAGCAGGATAAGCGTGGGTGTTTCCATCATCGTTAGTGCATGGTAGAAAGCATATGCTGCACACTTAAGCGCGCGGCGATGACGCTTAGCGCGCAGACAAAAACCGGCAGCAACACCCATAGCATATAATGCGGTACAGCAATGGCAAGCGCGGGCAATAGTGGATTTTCACCGACATTGAGAATTCCCGATAACGCCCAGTAAATCAGCGCGGCAAGCGCCACCCCGATGATCGCACCGCGCGCGACCAGTCCTAAAATATTCCACTGAAACTGTCGCAGGATATAATCATCCGTCGCGCCGAACAGATGCAGCACGCTCACGGTTTTGAAATGCAGTTTAAGCCCCGTACGCGACAGCAGCACCACCATCGCCATCAGGCAGGCGGTGAGCAGTGCGGCAAAGCCCAGCAGGCAGACATGAATCACGCGGCTGGCGCGCACAATATCGCGCTGCCAGGGGCTTTTACTGCGCAGCGTCATTTCCGAGCGCACATTCATCAGTGCGGCTTTCAAGCGCTCCAGCGCGCCGGAATCTTCCTCGACAGCAGCGCTCGTTACCACATCGATCAGCACCGGCATTTCCAGCGCGCCAAGCATTAAGCCGCCCCCCAGCCACGGTGCCAGCATTTGCTGCATTGCAGCATGATCAATCACTTTCGCGCTTTGTACGCCCGCCGTAGCGCGTACCGCACGCATGATGCGCTGCATTTCCTGTTTGTCCGAGGCTATGGCAAGCGGGACTTCCAGCTGCACATTCGCGCTGCTGGCATGCGCCGCGTCGCCGACATGCTGCGAGAGCGAAAGCGAAAACGAGAGCAGCAAGCAAACAAACGCACTTAAGCACGCCACCATCAGGGGCAACATGCTACGGGCATCATCGCGCGAAAAGGCAATGTCGGCGGGTGGCTGCGCGAACTCACGCACGCGTGTCGACCTTATCGCCGGGCTCGGTTGCGCCGCTACCTTCGGCAGCGACCACCACCATGGCCGGGCGCAGCAGGCGGTCATGGATCGTGTAGCCCGCCTGCAGCACCTGCACAACGGTTCCGGCTTCAGCACCCGCGCTCACCACCTGCGATACCGCCTGATGCAAATGATGATCGAACTTTGCACCGCTTGGATCAATGCGCTTGATACCGTGCTTCTCAAACGCGCCGAGCAGTTCTTTGAGCGTCATTTCCACACCCACGGCGATCGATTCAAGCATGGGCTGGCTGGCGCGAGCATCGGCGGGCACGGCGTCGCACGCGCGCTGGAGATTTTCCAGCACCTGCACTAAATCACGCGCAAAATTGGTGATGGCATATTTGCTGGTATCGGCCTGCTCGCGCTCAAAGCGGCGGCGGGTATTTTCCACTTCCGCCAGTGCGCGTAAACTCTGATCTTTGGCGCTGGCAAGCTCTGCCTCTTTACTATCCAGCAGCGCTTGTAGGGCGCGGACAGCGGCTTCGGCTGACGGCTCAGCGCTCAGCGCATCTTCCGCTACAGGATCGTGGGCGTGTTCTTCGGGTTCGTGTGCGTGCATCTGCGTCATCGTCGTTCCTTAGGTCATGGTGCATGCCCTATGTGGGTGAAGGCAACATAGTGTGCAAGGGGTCATGTTTCAAGTTCGACGATAAATTCTTGCGCCGCTAGCTTTACCGGGTTAAGCCGAGGCCACCCACACCATGCAGGAGTTCCCATGCCACGATCCTTCGCCCGCAACGCCAGTACACTTCGCCCCGTAACACTCGAAGCCGGCATTTCACGTTACGCTGAGGGCTCGTGTCTGGTCAGCTTTGGCCATACCCGCGTGCTGGTGACCGCCAGTGTCGATGATTTTGTGCCCCCTTTTCTGCGCAATACCGGCAAAGGCTGGGTGACCGCAGAATATGGCATGCTACCGCGTGCGACCCATAGCCGCAATCCGCGTGAGGCGGCGAAGGGTAAGCAGTCGGGCCGCACACAGGAAATCCAGCGCTTAATTGGCCGCGCCCTGCGCACGACGATCAATCTTTCCCTGCTGGGCGAACGCCAAATCGTGATTGACTGCGACGTACTGGAGGCGGATGGCGGCACGCGTACCGCCTCGATCACGGGGGCGTATGTCGCGCTCGCGCAGGCGGTGCAGACGCTGCAGCGCAAAGGCGTGCTCAAAACCAGCCCGATGATCGCGCAAGTCGCGGCGATTTCCTGCGGTATCGTGGGCGGCGAGGCGGTTGTCGATCTGGATTATGAGGAAGATTCCGGCGCCGAGGTCGACGCCAACATCGTCATGAATGCTGACGGCGCGTTGGTAGAAGTACAAATGACCGGTGAGGAAGCCACTTTCAGCAAAGACCAGATGCAGCGCATGCTGACACTGGCGGAAGCCGCCATCACCGAGCTGTGCGCCAAACAGCGCGAGGCGTTGGAAACCTTTGCCCGCGCGGCGTAAGATATAGTCTTACGCATTGGTAAGCTTGCCGCTCTTGTGATGGCGCGTAAATTGTGGCATCACCGTTGCATGACGTTTCCTGCACTCACCGACCCACTCGTTCTGGCTTCGCACAATGCCGGAAAATTACGCGAGATCCGCGCGCTGCTAGAGCCGCTGGGGCTACGCGTGATTGATGCCGGTGAAGCCGCTATCACCGAGCCTGAGGAGACAGAGGATAGTTTTACCGGCAATGCTGAGCTGAAAGCACGCCATAGTGCGGTGCACTCAGGCAAAACCGCGTTAGCAGACGATTCAGGGCTAGTCGTGCCGGCGCTTGACGGCGCGCCGGGCATTTATTCCGCGCGCTGGGCGGGGGAAGATAAAAATTTCACCGCCGCCATGCAGCGGGTGGAAAAGGAACTACGCGCGAAAGGCCATACACCTACCGGCACGCCCGCGTATTTTGTGTGCGCACTCAGCCTCGCCTGGCCGAGCGGTGAACAGCTAAGCGTCGAAGGCACCGTGCACGGCACGCTGCGCTTCCCACCATGCGGCGAGAAGGGTTTTGGCTACGACCCCATATTTGTAGCCACAGGCATGCAGCAAAGTTTTGCCGAGATCGACCCCGAGCACAAACACGCCATCAGCCACCGTGCGGATGCGTTTGCCAAACTTCTTAGCGCACTCAAAACAGAAAGGTTGGTGGCATGAAACTGCTTTCGTTTGCAGCCTCGTTTCGTGAACAGGGCAACAATCACACACTGGCGCAGCTGGCAGATGGCATCGCGCGCGGCGCAGGCGCTGAAGTGGAGCATATTCCCTACGCATCGCTTGAGGCGCCGTTTTACCGCGAAGACGCGCCGGATGCCAAGGTGCCTTCGGGCATTCTCGCCTTTGCTGAAAAACTCCGCGACGCTGACGGGCTGATGATCGCCGCACCGGAGCATAACTGGTCGTTTCCGGCATCGCTGAAAAACATGATCGACTGGCTCTCAACACTGCAGGAAAATCCGCTGGCAAATAAAACCGCACTGCTGATGTGCGCAACCCCTTCGCGCCGCGGCGGGATTGCAGGGCTGCTGCAACTGCGCGTCCCGCTGGAGGTGCTGGGATGCTGGGTCTATCCGCAGGTAGTGGGCATTGGTAACGTCTACAAAACCCTCTCTGCCGAGAGTATTTCGGATGCGAAAGATATGGCGTTTCTGACCCAGAGCGTGCAAGATTTTGTGCGCATCACTGGGCTATTTTGCAAGGGGCAATCATGAAGCGTTTGCTAATACAGCTGGCCGTATTCGCCGCGCTGGTGGCAGCCACGACGCAGGCAGTGCATGCGCAAACGGTAAATGAACCTATCGCCCGCGCCAGCCTCATTGCCGATGCGCCAGATCAACATCTGGCCGAAGGCAAGCCTGTGTGGATCGCGTTGAAGCTTCAGCTGCCCGAAGGCTGGCACGCTTACTGGCAGAACCCGGGCGACTCGGGGATTCCGCCGGAAATAAACATCGACAATTTACCGCAAGGCGCTGCGCTCAGCCCCATTCACTGGCCGGTGCCAGAGCGGATTGAAACCTCAGGCCTTGTCAATTACGGCTATAGCGGCACGGTGATTTTACCGCTCGCCCTCACCCCGCCCAAAGGCGCCGTGATGATGAATCTGCGCGCCAAAGCGAGCTGGCTGGTATGTAAGGAAATCTGCATCCCGGAATCCGCCGAACTTACGCTGGAGCTACCTCAAACCACTGGCAGTGCCGAGATTAAAGCAGCGCTTGCGCATGTCGGCGTGCCGCAAAAAACCACGCTTCACTTCACGCGCGAGGATGACATGATCGTCATCACCCTGCCGGAAAATGTAGCGCTGGGCACGAATGATAGATTCGCCTTTTTCCCGCTGAGCGAACATCTGATCAGCAACAGCGCACCGATTCAGCTAAACGGCGCTACGCTTACTGCTACAGCGCAGCCCTCAGCGCCACCTAAAGGCGAAATCGCAGGTCTACTGGATATTCGCCGCGCAGAAGGGGCGCGCGAACTGCTGCATTTTTCTTTACCCGCAAAACCATCACCGCCGCCAGTTCGCACAGAAACTTCTCTACCACCGGCGCCGATACTTGCCTTAGAACTCGCGTTGGCGCTGGCATTTTTAGGCGGCATCTTACTGAATTTAATGCCGTGCGTGCTGCCGATCTTAGCGCTGAAAACCTTCCATCTTGCTGGTAAATCCGGCAAAGAGCGCGCGGTCGTCATCCGCTCTGGCATAGCCTACACGCTGGGTGTGCTCATCAGCATGGCCGCACTGGGTCTGATACTCACCCTCATTCAGGCGGGGGGCAGCGCGGTGGGCTGGGGTTTTCAGCTGCAATCCACCACCAGTGTCGCGCTGCTCGCACTGCTCATGGTGCTGGTGGCGGCTTATTTGCTGAATATGTTTCATCTGCCCAGTATGCTTGGGCGGCTGGATGCATCGCTTGGCAATCACCACGGATCGCTGGGGCATTTTTTCACGGGCTGCCTATCGGTGGCGGTGGCAACGCCCTGCACCGCGCCGTTCATGGCGCCCGCGCTGGGTGCCGCCGCCGCACTGCCGCCGCTTGAGGGCTTAAGCATTCTGCTATCGCTGGGGATGGGGCTTGCCTTTCCTTACCTTCTGATTTGCCTGTGGCCGGCCGCGCAGCGCCTGCTGCCCAAGCCCGGCGCGTGGATGGAGCGTTTTAAGCAACTGCTTGCCTTCCCGATGATCGCTACAAGCCTGTGGCTCATGTGGGTTTTAGGCAGTCTGGCAGGTGCAGAGGGTATCATCACCGTGCTTACCAGCATCACGCTGCTGGGTTTTATCTGGTGGCTGGCACGCAAGGAGGGCGGCGTGCTACGCCTGATCCTGCGCATCGTGCTCAGCGCATTTGCACTCGCGCTGGTGTTCACGATTGAACCGACGCACAGCTCCACATCGCGCGCGGAAATTGGCGGGGTGCGCGTCGAGGCGTATAGCCAGGAACGTCTGGCGGAGCTTCGTGCATCTGCTACGCCGGTACTGGTCGATGCCACCGCCGATTGGTGCATTACCTGCAAAGTCAACGAGCGCACCTCGCTGCATCACGCAGCAGTCACCAAAGCGCTGCGTGAGAGGGAGGCGGTGTTCATGATCGCCGACTGGACGCGGCGCGACGGCGCCATCACCGGCTATCTCGCCAGTTTTGGCCGCAACGGTGTGCCGCTTGTGGTTTGGTATGCACCCGGCAAAGAGGGTGTTGTGCTACCGCAAATTCTGACCCCATCCCTCGTGCTTGCAGAAATTGCAAAGTAAGATTGCGTAATGGTAATTGGTCTTCTCACCATGCCCGTGTATGGTTGGCCTAACCCATAGGAGTGTGTATGCGCCGTTTCCTTTTTTCTCTTCTCACGGTTGCAGCCTTCGCGACCGCAGCTGAGGCTGCTGTCATCAGCGCGAAGCCTGCGCCCAACTTCACCGCACGCGATGCAATCAGCGGCAAGGAAGTTAGCCTCGAGAATCTGCGCGGCAAACCGGTAGTGCTGGAGTGGACGAATTATGACTGTCCGTTTGTGAAGAAACATTATTCGCTGGGCACGATGCAGCGCCTGCAGCAGAAAGCCGCGAAAGACGGCGTGATCTGGATCTCGGTCAATTCCGGCGCTAAGGGCAAGCAGGGTTACCTTAAAAATGCTGCAGAAGCGCGCGCGGCCATTGCCGCACAAAAAGCATCGCCCGCCTATTACATCCGCGATACGAAGGGCGACATTGGCAAGCTCTACGGCGCAAAAACAACGCCGCATATGTTCGTGATTGCCGCAGACGGCACGCTTGCCTATCAGGGCGCGATTGATGATAAGGCCAGCGTCGATGCGGCCGATATCGCCACTTCGAAAAATTACGTCACCACCGCCTTATCGCAACTGGCAAAAGGGGGAGCCGTTACCACCCCAGAAACCAGCGCTTACGGCTGCGGCGTGAAATACGGGATGTAGATTCCCTCACCCGACTCGCAAAAATGCTCGTCGACCTCTCCCTCAGGGAGAGGCCAAAAACGCTTGAGCGCTTTTTGGGTGAGGGCACATTACTGCTGAGGTGCAGAGGTAAAACGAAAGCCTATGCTCAGGCGGCTTTTTTCTTCTCTTCTTCGCCCGCATCAAACTCAATCACCAGCTGACCAGCGGTGACACTGGTAGGCGCGTTGACGTGCACGGCTTTCACCACCGCTTCGTGATCGGCGTAGATGATGTTTTCCATCTTCATGGCCTCAATCACGAACAGCTGTTGCCCGGGGCGAATTTTATCGCCCGCGGCCACATGCACGGCGGAAATGAGTCCGGCAATCGGCGCGGTGACTTCAAACTTCGAGACCACCAGTTCGCGCACCGGCATGTACTGCGCCAGCTCGGCCACGCGCGGCGTGCGCAGCGTGGTTTTAATGTCGGCACCGGCATAGCTGAGCTGATAGCCCTCAGCCAGCGGCGCGACGCGTGCACTGACCTGACGGCCATTGACGGTGCCATGAAATAATTTGCTACCGATGCGCCAGTTCGAGCGAATCACCACCATGCCTTCGTCGTAGCTGATGTCGTAGCCGTTTTCTTTTTTGCGCACATAAATCGGCAGATTATAGCCCGCCAGCGAGACGACCCAGCGCGCACCAATCGCCGGTGCGCGGCCTTCGATCTGACCAGAAATCTGGCTGGCGCGCTCAATATCGCGCAAGGAACAAAACACCGCCAGCGCCATGCACACTTTCTGCGATTCGGTAGAAAGCTCGGCACCGGTAAAGCCTGCCGGCCATTCCTGGGCAATAAAATTGGTGGAAATATCGCCCTTGCGGAAGCGCTCATGCGCCAGCACCGCCTGCAAGAAACTGCCGTTATGGGCAATGCCGCCAATGGTGTAATCGTTGAGTGCTTCGCTCATCAGCTGGATGGCTGCCTCGCGCGTGGGGGCATGGGTGCACAGCTTGGCGATCATCGGATCGTAAAACATGCTCACCTCGCCGCCTTCGTAAATTGCGGTGTCGATCAGCACGCCTTCGGTCACTTCCGGCTCTTCATATTTGGTGATGCGTCCGGTAGAGGGCAAAAACCCGCGCGCCGGATCTTCGGCGTAAATGCGCGATTCAAACGCCCAGCCGCTCACTTTCACATCGTCCTGTGTGAAGGAAAGTTTTTCGCCCGCGGCAATACGGATCATCTGCTCGACAAGGTCAATGCCGGTAATCAGCTCGGTGACGCGGTGCTCCACCTGCAGGCGCGTATTCATCTCGAGGAAGTAAAACTGCCCCGCCTGATCGACAATAAACTCGACCGTACCGGCGGAATAATAGCCCACTTCTTTGGCGAGTGCGACAGCCTGCGCGCTCATCGCCGCGCGCATTTCGGCGGAGACAAAACTCGACGGCGCTTCTTCAATCACCTTCTGGTGGCGGCGCTGAATCGAGCATTCGCGTTCGCCCAAACTCACCACATTGCCATGCTTATCGGCCAGCACCTGAATTTCAATATGGCGCGGATTATCAAAGTATTTCTCGATGAACACGCGGCCGTCGTTAAAGCTCGAGCGCGCCTCAGAAGTCGCCAGCTGCATGCCGTCTTGCAGCTCATCGTCGCTGCGTACCACGCGCATGCCTTTACCGCCCCCGCCCGCGGCGGCTTTAATAATCACCGGATAGCCAATATCGTTGGCGATTTTTTTGGCTTCTTTTACATCGGCGATCGCTTCCAGCACACCGGGGACACCGTTAACCCCCGCCGCCTGCGCGATTTTTTTCGACTCAATTTTATCGCCCATTTTTAAGATGGCGTGCGGATTCGGCCCGATCCAGGTGGCGCCCGTGCGCTCGATCACGGCTTTGGCGAAATAGTCTTTTTCCGATAAAAATCCGTAACCCGGATGCACACATTCCGCACCCGACTGATCAATCGCGCGTAGCAGATTTTCGACATTCAGATAGCTTTTCACCGAAGGGCTGGGGCCGATATAGACCGCATCATCCGCCATTTTGACATGCAGCGCATTGGTATCGGCCTCGGAATAGACCGCAATGGTGCGCATGCCCATTTTCTTGGCCGTATGCATAATGCGGCAGGCAATCTCACCGCGGTTAGCAATCAGAATTGATTTGAACATCCCTAGGCTCCGCGCCGCTTTTGATGAGTTATTGCGGCTTTGCTGACGTGAATCATAATGTAAACGCGCTTGTTACAAAATTTTCACCCCCTTGCCAAGGAAGAATCGGGGGTTAGACTGTTGGTGATTAATTTAGGCTTGATGTCATCAAAATGACATAAATAGATGCCAAACCGCACGAATATACGGAGCATCTTATGGCACATCTTGTAGATACGGTACGCAACCATTTGCAAGCATTATCGGAAGATTTATCATCGCCGCTGCGCAATCAAGCTGTTGCTTTACTTGGGCAATGGGAGGAAGCGCCGGAGAGTGCTGACTTATGGCTTACTCTAGCACTGCATAGCGAGCGTCTAGCTAAAATTCATGCGGCGGACAAACACCATGACGCAGCGTTAATCGAAAGCCTTATGGCTGCGCCCCCAGGATCATGGAAAGATTTGCCCTCACTGCCAGCACCTATTCCTGCTCAGAAAAAACTCGGTGCCGTTATGCTAGAATCGGTGATGATTCCAGCCCCTGCTGACAAGAAGAAAGTTTATCTTAAACTGGACGTATCACCCATGTCGCGATACGCGACTGAAGAAATTGTATCGCAAGCAGAACGTACCGGATATGCATTAGATGTTTTTTTTAATGATAAAATCTTTGATACTACGCTCGCCAATGCTCTCTCAATTGAAGATGCTGAAAAATATGCAGCGTTTATTAAAGATAGAAACAAGCCTGTAACACATCAGATTGGCATTAAAAACACTTCTTCAGCGAATGTCTTGCCAATAGATAAGAGTATCTATGCTATCATCAACGAAAGCGAAAAAGAACTAAACATCCGCCGCCGTAATGATGAGGTGCGCTGGATAGTAACCTATCTTCCGACCGAAGAAGAAGCCCGCTTAGATGATATAACTTATGCTGACTATTTGACCTTGTTTTTAGAAGCGGCCGATCAACCTTGGGAGCAAATTAAAAAGGCACAAGCCAAACTCATTTCCGCTTTTAACAAAGGCAACGATTTACACATCACCAATAGTGATGGCACCAATATTCGCATGAGCATTGAGGGCCATACATTTGCGAATAGTGTCATTGCCAGAAACATTCCAGGATCAGAAATTTTCAGCGGACCGGTGCGTGAAAGTGTCAACGGCACCATTGTTGCCAATGGCACATTCTGTATGGGTCATCATGTCATGAAAAATCTACGCCTTACCTTTGAGAATGGCTTACTAACACATGCCACTGCCGAAGAAGGGCAAGAAGGACTAAATGCAGTGTTAGCACTTGATGATCACTGGCCAAAAGATCATGAAAAAAACAGGGGCATGCGTAAAGTTGGAGAAATCGGAATCGGCACCAACCCACATATACGACAGCATCTGGCCAACCCATTGTTGGTAGAGAAGATCTCTGGCAGTTTTCACATCGCGCTAGGAAGCGCATACGGCAACAGCTACCTCGGTGAAGAGGTGCTCATGGACAATGGCAACCGCGCCTCAGAACATTGGGATTTAACAACCATACTCCGCGGTAAAGAAGGAAAAATGTATCTCGATAATCACCTGATACAAAACAATGGCGAATGGATCGCTGTGCCAGAACTAGGCATTACCGCAGAAGACGTTCGCGTATTAAATGAAGGATGGCGTGCACTGCCCAATGCCCAAATTCCTAGATACTGGCGAGGTAAGCTTGCAGCAACTACAGCAAAACAGCGTTAAGCTTTAAGCGCTTTTCTTTTTCTCGCGGCTGGCTTTTTTGCGCTCACCTGCACCGTCATAAAAATGTCATACAATCTTGCTACTCATGCGCAATGATTAATATACCGCAAAACAGAACTACCCAACTAGCCTTTGGTGACTTGTCTTACAGGGCGCAAAGCGCTGTTATTTATAAAAACCTTAGGTCAGCTGATAAACACTTCATTGATAAGCTAATTCGCTGTGATTCCCGCGACCCTGAAGTCATTGCAAAACTAGTGCAGGAAGCAAAAACTCGGCATTTGCTCAATGTGTGCCGAGAAAGAAAGCAACGAGGGCACATTCTTATTCGCATCGCCGGATGCAACGAGGATTTGGCCATCGCCATGATGGAAGCAGGCAGCTCGTGTTACGACAAAAAAACAGATGGAACATTCACTAATATCCGTACAAATTGTAAAAATTTATTACATGTCGCAGTATCAAGAGGCTATGTAAGGCTGGCTGCGTACCTTCTGGAACGTGGCATCGATCCAAACAGTGAGGATGCAGAACAAAACAATCCTTTACATCTGATCAGAACAGTCGCAGAGAATCCGCGATCGGCTCTTTCGATGGCGCAACTTCTATTACGCCATGGCGCCAAACTCGATATTACCGACAAAAACGAGAATAGAGTCGCTAAAAACTTGACTAGCCACTTGGGGGATGAAGCGGATTCGGTTTTACCCCTATTCCTTTGCAAATTCTCCCCCATTACCCAACCAAATTTTCATAAGACTATGGCGCATAGCCCCAACGTCAATGATATGTTGGGTGAATTTGTCAATCATTGCCTGCTACCAGTGGCCGTGCTTGAAGCGGGTGCTGAAATCGAAGCATTTTCTAACCAGCATCTTGCTGTTTTACGTACGGCACTTCTTCCCATTGCGCGTGATATTATTTTACCAAAACTGCAAGTTCAGAACTTACAAAACGACTATCATGAACAATCTTCCTTGATGCAAGCACTGTTTCGCCCACTGCGACTATCACGCACATGGCATCACCCCACGATCACTTTTCCAAGAGAACTCAGGCCCCTTATCAGTCCTCACGGTCGTGAATGGGGCTCTATTCTTCCATCTCCTATGACAATGAGTAATGGCTACACCATCACATGCTTAACAACAGGTAAACAACTAGAGGCCGAATCCCAAGCACTTAACCACTGCGTACGTGGTTATGATAAAACATGTTGCTTGGATGACTATAAACAACGCAGCCACATACTCGCCGTGCGGAATCCATCCGGTGCACCTTGTTCCACGATAGAGCTACAGATTACCGAGCCTAATGCTAATAACCAACCGCCTAAAATAAGAGTAATACAGCATCGCGGAATGAAAAATGGATACCCTAACAACCAAGCATCTTCGGCTTGGTCAGAATTCTTAAGTAAGGTAGAATCAGGCAATATAACGCTGATAACAGACCCCCAAAAACTCGGTGAAACCGATGAAAGCCGAGAATTAAACCCCAGAGGGGTACTGGCATATACTGGCTGTGTCCCAAGCTGGGCGCATGCCAACCGTTGCTTCGATGAGTTTCGTATGGAATATCGTCGCGCCACACTTTATCGTCCAGATAATCGCCAACGCGTCTATGATGACACAACAAGCGAAGATGGCTATCGCCATAATGCGACCCACTTTATCGATGGGTGGGCTGTAGTGGATGCCAATAACATCCCTACCGGCAAATGGGCACTGGAGGCCACTTCTTTAACGCCGGATATTGCTACAGGCGAGCGTTTATGTTCATTACGTAACGTTGACTTAAAAAGCTATTTACGCGCCACTGGCGCACTAGAAAAAATTCGCAACGCACTAGCAAGTATTCATTTAAACGAGAATCAAAAACTGTGGCAATCAGAGCATCAACAACCTTTGTTACCGCGTGGAATACCAAAACCTGCGCATAAAATCGCTGCAGAAGAACGAGAATATCTTGAAGCGATGGGTAAGAGGGTTAGAGAGATGGAAACCCTAAGCGGAGAAAACGCTCGGCGCTCAAGCAACCCTTTTCACAATATGGACAAGCCATCCAGAAGAGTTGATTCTGCTGCGGGAAGCGCCACATTCTTGATGTAATTCTACGCGCTTTTCTTTTTCTCGCGGCTGATTTTTTTGCGTTCGTTAGCATCGAGCTCTTTTTTGCGCAGGCGCAGCGACAGCGGCGTCACTTCCACCAGCTCGTCTTCCTCGATGTAGGAAATCATATCCTCCAGTGTCAGGATGCGCGGCGGCACCAGGCGAATCGCCTCATCGGTGCCGGAGGCGCGGATATTGGTCAGCTGCTTGCCTTTGAGCACGTTAATTTCCAGATCGTTATCGCGCGTGTGCTCGCCCACAATCATGCCGGCATAGACTTTATCCTGCGGCTTGATGAACATCACCCCGCGATCCTGCAGGTTGAAAATCGCGTAGGCCACGGCATCGCCCTTATCGGTAGAGATCAGCGCGCCGTTGCGGCGGCCGCCAATTTCGCCCTTATACGCACCGTGACTATGGTAAATACGGTTAAGTATGCCCGTACCACGCGTATCGGTTAAAAACTCGCTCTGATAGCCAATCAGCCCGCGTGAGGGCGCTAAAAACGTGATGCGCTGCTTACCGCCGCCCGAAGGGCGCATATCGGTCATCACGCCTTTGCGGGTGCTGATTTTTTCGACCACCACGCCGCTATATTCTTCATCGACATCGACGACGACTTCTTCCATCGGCTCGGTCATCTCGCCGGTGGCTTCATCGCGGCGAAACAGCACGCGCGGGCGTGAAACGGAAAGCTCGAAGCCCTCGCGGCGCATGGTTTCAATCAGCACGCCAAGCTGCAATTCACCTCGACCGCCGACTTCAAACGCATCGCCGGCTTCCGTTTCTTTCACCGTAATGGCGACGTTGGTTTCGGCTTCGGCAAACAAGCGCTCACGAATCATCCGCGAGGTCACTTTTTTGCCCTCCGTGCCAGCAAACGGTGAATCATTCACGCTGATGGTAATAGCCATGGTAGGCGGATCAATCGGCGTGGCGGGCACTGGCTCGCTGACGCTGATGTCGCAAATCGTATCGGCGACCGACGCCGTGTTCATCCCTGCGATACAGACAATATCCCCTGCCTCAACTTTTTCTGCCATCACGCGCTGCACGCCGGAGAAGGTTTGCAGCTTGGTGAGGCGACCAGCATCCACTTGCTCGCCTTTAAGATTGAGCGCTTTCACCGCCATGTTCACGCTCGCCGAACCACTCACGACACGGCCAGTGAGAATGCGGCCTAAAAACGGATCAGCTTCCAGCAGCGTGACCAGCATACGAAACGGTGCGTCTTTATCGACCTTGGGGGCGCTCACGTGGCGCAGCACTAAATCGAGCATCGGGTGCAGGTTTTCGCGCTTGCCGTGGAGTTCTTCATCGCACCAGCCACTGCGGCCTGAGGCGTATAAAATCGGGAAATCAAGCTGCTCGTCGCTGGCGCCCAAGGCGGCGAATAAATCGAACACTTCGTTGACCACTTCCTCGGCGCGGGCATCGGGGCGGTCAACCTTGTTAATCACCACAATCGGTCGCAGGCCCTGGGCGAGGGCTTTGGAAAGTACGAATTTGGTTTGCGGCATCGGGCCTTCGGCCGCATCGGTCAGCAGAATCACGCCGTCGACCATCGACAAAATGCGCTCTACTTCGCCGCCAAAATCGGCGTGGCCGGGCGTATCCACGATGTTGACGCGCACATCGCCCCAGTTCACCGCCGTGCATTTGGCCAAAATGGTAATGCCGCGCTCTTTTTCCAGATCGTTGGAATCCATCACCCGCTCGGCGACCTGCTGGTTATCGCGGAAGGTGCCGCACTGCTTGAGCAGCGCATCAATCAGCGTGGTTTTGCCGTGATCAACGTGGGCAATAATGGCGATGTTACGAATCTGAGTCATGGTCTGGCGCTTTCATTAGGATATAAAGTGGCGCGTGCCTACATTATTGCACTGCAAAAAGAAAGCGAAAAGAGTGAAGAAACTGGCGAAACATGACCAATTCTTCATACCCACCTGCTGGATTTTGGCTGTAGATGGTGTAACCTCATCTTCCTTATCTCAGAATACAAGGATATAGGAGAACCTCTAGTCGTTTAGATTAAGAATTTCCTCTGAAGCGAAAATCGTTAGGTTCGAGAACCGCAGCGCAAGTGTACGTTTTGGTACATGCGCAGCGGAAGCGCAGGACATAGCGATTTGCAGCCAGAGGAAATTCTTAAGGTAAATGACTATATGTACCGCACCCACCTACTGATAGGAATGTTTATGGCCAGCTCTGCCAGCGCCCAGCCTCATTACGAAAAAACCGCCGAAGCCTTACTGGGTCTGACGCCCGAACAGCACCGCATCACCCAGCAATGCGGTACCGAGCCGCCATTTGCCAACGCCTATTGGAACGAAAAACGCGAGGGTATTTACGTCGATATCGTTTCCGGCGAGCCGCTATTTTCCTCGCGCGATAAGTTTGACTCCGGCTCCGGCTGGCCAAGTTTTACCAGGCCGCTTGAGAAAGACCATGTGGTGAAAAAAGCCGATACCAGCCATGGCATGCGCCGCACCGAAGTGCGCTCCAAGCACGTCGACTCGCACTTGGGCCACGTGTTTGATGATGGTCCCACAGCCGCTGGCGGGCTGCGTTACTGCATTAATTCCGCCAGCTTACGCTTCATTCCCAAAGAAGACCTGGTGCGCGAAGGCTACAGCGAGTACCTAAAAATCTTTGAAACGCCGTAAAATCTGGTTCTTGCCTTTGCTTGCATTGCAGCCCGCGCGCGCCTATGGCATAGTGCGCGCACACGGTAGGAACCAAAGAACCCATGGATATTGATAACCCACTCGAACACAAATTAGGGGCGGACTTATTTGCTGAAATCCGCGCGCTGTTTGTCACGCTGATTGAGCGCGACTACGTGTTTCTACTGCAAGCCCTGCTCTACGGCTTTGCCATCAGCCTCTTCACGCTGGCCGTGCCAGTGGCCGTACAGATGCTGATTAACTCCATCGCCCATACCGCCTCACTGCAGGCCGTGATTTCGCTGGCGGTGGTGCTGTTTGTGATTCTGCTGATTGCCGGCCTGTTTTATGGCCTGCAAACCTACACGCTGGAATTGTTTGAGCGGCGGTTTTACGCCCGCATCACCGCGCAATTTGCGCTGCGCAACATCTACGCCAAATCGCGCTTTTTTGAAACGATCAACCGCTACGAACTGGCCAACCGCTATTTCGACATTATGAGCGTGCAAAAAAACGTCGCCTCGCTCACCACCGGCATGTTCACCCTGCTGTTGCAAATGCTGGTCGGCATTATTTTAGTGTCGTTTTACCATCCGTGGTTATTTTTATTTAACATCGTATTTTTGCTGATTGTTTACGGGGTATGGCGCATCTGGGGCTACCGCGCGATGGGCACCGCGATCGACGTGTCGCAGGCTAAATACCGCACTGCGCGCCACATTGAAGACATCGCGTTTAGCAATAGTTTTTATAAGTCCGGTGCGCATATGCGCTTTGCGATTGCCAAAGCCGATGCCCTCACCCACGATTACATCAAGCAGCGCAAACACCATTTCAAACATACGTTCTCGCAACATGTCGCCTTGCTGATTTTATACGCCCTTGCCAGCGCCACGCTGCTGGGTGTGGGCGGCGTGCTGGTGGTCAAAAATCAGCTCACCTTAGGTCAACTGGTCGCGGCTGAGCTGATTTTATCGGCGGTGTTTTACGGCATGTCGCGTATGGGTGTGTATCTGGTTCAGGTCTATGAGCTCGGGGCAGCGGTTGAAGAAATCACCATGATTTACCAGATCCCGCTCGAATCTCTTACCGGCAAACGTACCGATGTGAGCGCACCGGCCGGCGTAGTCTTAGATCACGCCGTGATGGCCGATGAAATGGTGCCCGCGCGCTTTGATTTTACCATCGCGGCAGGCTCCAAAACCCTCGCCAGCTGCCAAACCCAGCGCTTGCAGGAAGTGTTCTCGCAGCTTCTGCTGCGCCACCGCGCACCCAAATCCGGCCGCGTGCTACTGGGCGAAATCGACCTGCAGGATATCGAGCCGCGTATTTTACGCGACCGGATCATTGTGCTTGACCGCTCGACGATGGCGGAATGCTCCATCCGCGAATATCTGCTGATGCGCAGCCCCAGTGCGGAAATGTCTGCGATTCACGATGTGCTGGAGAAGGTCGAACTGCTCGATCGCATCGCCAGCTTGCCGCAGGGGCTAGACACCATGCTGACAGTGGTGGGCGGCGTGCTATCCGTATCCGAGCGCTTGCGATTAAAACTGGCCGCCGCCTGGCTGGCGCGCCCTTCGGTGCTGATCATCAACGAGTTTTTTGACACTATTTCCTACCATCGCCGTCAACGCATCTTCAGTAGGCTGTGCAATGATGAGATGATGACCGTGATCTATTTCTCTAACCGCAAAGACCTCGACATGTTTGATCACTACCTCTTTGTTGGCATGGATCAGCAGATACCACTTGCCTCGCTTGACGCACTGCGCGCGCTCGAAGAACGGGGAGATTTCTGATGCAGCATTCCGAGCACGACACCCCCTTTACACCGCGCGACTGGCAAGGCTTTCACACGCTTGCCAAACAGCAACTTCCCAAGCTGATCTTCACCTTCAGCCGCATGGTGCGCTACGGCTTTATTCTATCCGTGGTGCTGCTCATCATCACGCCGTGGGTGCAAACCTCGCACGGTATCGGGCAGGTCACGGCGCTCAATCCTGATGACCGCGCGCAGTCCATCACGGCACTGGTATCCGGCCGTATCAAGCACTGGTACGTGCGCGACGGCAGCATGGTGAAGGCGGGCGATCCGCTGGTAGAAATCATCGATAACGATGCCAAGCTGATCGAGCGTTTAGAGGGCGAGCGCGACGCGATGATGCAGAATTTCAATCTCGCGAAAATTGCCGCTGAAACAGCGAACATCAACTACAAGCGTCAGGAAGAATTGTTCAAAGCAGGCTTAAGTTCACGCAAAGACTACGAAACAGCGAAAATCACCTATAAAAAATATCTCGGTGAAGAGTCGCGCGCGCTGGCACAGCTGAATCAGGTCGAAGTCAAATTTTCACGCCAGCATGCGCAGGTGCTCTACGCCCCGCGCGATGGCACCATTGTCAGCGTGCTTTCCGCCGATAATGCCACCATGGTTAAAGAAGGTCAGGCACTCGCCACGTTTGTGCCTTCCGGCGTGCCGCTGGCTGCCGAAATTTACGTCGATGGGATGGACATGCCCCTGATTCACGAAGGCCGCAAAGTGCGCTTGCAGTTTGAAGGCTGGCCGGTGGTGCAGTTTAGCGGCTGGCCATCCACCGCGATTGGTACGTTTGGCGGCGTGGTCGCGTTCGTCGCGCCCACCGCGAATATTGATGGCAAATTTCAAGTGCTGATTACGCCGGATAAAGACGACATCACCTGGCCGGATGAGCGGTTTTTGCGACTGGGAGCGAAGGCCAAAGGCTGGGTGCTGCTCGATACGGTAAGTGTGGGTTACGAGCTGTGGCGGCAGCTGAATAATTTCCCGCCGCGCTACAGCGATAAACCCGCCGGCGCGCCGATTCATCCCGATAAAGCCGAGCAGGTGTTATGAACCATCGCTGGCGTGCACTATCGCTCGCAGTGCTTGGCGTGCTGAGCGCATCCTCAGGGGCGCTTGCCGCACCGATTACCCCGCAGCAAGTGCTGAACAGCGCGCGTATTCACTACCCGATGATTCTGCGCGCCGCCGACCAGATTCGCGCTGCCGAGGGCGCGCGTCAGGAAGCCGAAGGTGCGTTCGATGCCACCGCAGAAAGCCAGCTCTTCAGCCGCCCCAACGGCTTTTACGATGGTAATCAGGCCGATGCGCGTATTGTCAAACCGATGCCGTTTGCGGGTAGCCGCATTTACGGTGGCTACCGCATTTCTGATGGCAGCTTTCCGATCTATGAAGATGAGCGCATCACCAATAATGGCGGCGAATATTTAATCGGCGGTGGGCTCTCGCTGCTGCGTGACCGCATGATTGACGCGCGCCGCTTAAACCTTGCCAATACCACGCTCGAGCGCGACATCGCCGAAATTGATCAGACGCTCACCAAGCTCAGCGTGCAGCGCGATGCGTTGCAGCATTACTGGCGCTGGGTCGCCGCACGCGCCGTGCGTGATGTGCGCCGCGATCTGCTTACCATCGCGCAGGAGCGGCAAAACGGCATCTCGCGTAGCGTGCGCAGCGGTAACGTCGCCTCGATTTTTCTGACCGAAAACAAGCAATATATTCTGCAGCGCGAAAGTGAACTCAACGAAGCCGAGCGTATCTTAAACATCCGCGCCAATGCGCTCTCGCTATTTCTGCGCGACGATAAGGGTAGCCCCCTGCCCCTGAACACCGGCGATGAAGGCATGGCCTTTCCTGCGGTAGAAACCGTGCCCGCGGTAGAAACCGTGATGGAAAAAATCAGCGCACGCCCTGAGCTCGCACGGCTGAAGCGCGAGCGCGACGTGCAGGAAAATAACCGCGCCATGGGTGAAAATATGCTGCTACCCCGCGCCGATTTAGGCGTGGAATTTTCCGATGATCGTGGCGGCGGTGATTTTCGCCGCGACGAGGGCGAAGCCATCGTCAAGCTCGACATCTCCATCCCGCTGCAACGTAATTTGGGCGAAGGCAGACGCGCGCGCGCCGAAGCCTCGATGCGCGCCCTCGATCATGCGCGCCGCCTCGCGGAAGATAGCCTGAAGGCTGAGCTGGAAAATACCGTCAAAAACCTCGAGATTTACCGCGAATTCATTAAGCTGACGCGCGATGAAATCACCCTCGCCCAGCGCATGCAGGCGGCCGAACGCATCCGGTTTGAAAATGGCGACAGCGATTTCTTTGTCCTCAATCTGCGCGAACAAAAAACCGCCGAAGCGCGTATTCGTAACGCGGTGGCGCAGGAAGCCTTTCAGTCGGAGCTGGCCGCACTTCACGCCCTGACGATGAACGAAAAAGCGCTCGCCTTGGACGTAAAAAACTAGCCGTATTTTTCCCTATCCACCGCCGCGGCTCGCCGCTATGCTCGCGCGCATGAGCAGCGATTTTCTAACCCCTATGTTCGTGTTTTTATGCGCCGCTGGCATCATGGTGCCGCTGGCGCACCGCTTGGGTCTGGGTGCGGTGCTGGGCTACATGCTTGCCGGTATTGCCATCGGCCCTTTCGCCCTTGGCCTGATTAACGATGCCCAGCATATTTACCACCTCGCTGAATTCGGTGTGGTGATGATGCTGTTTCTGATTGGCCTGGAGATCGAGCCGGAGCGTTTATGGCGCATGCGCCGTGCGATGATTGGCCTTGGCGGCGCGCAGGTTACCTCCAGCATCGCCGCGCTCACACTGCTGATCCATCTGCTGGGCTTAAGCATCAATGAATCACTGGTACTTAGCAGTGCGCTGGCACTTTCCTCCACCGCGCTGGTGCTGCAGATGCTGGAAGAAAAAGGCCTGATGCATACCAGTATGGGCGAGCACGCACTCGGGGTGCTGATCTTTCAAGATATCGCCGTCATCCCGCTACTCGTGCTGCTGCCGATGCTGGCCACCATCGCGCCGGAGACATCCGCGCACGGCGATAACATCATCGCGCACCTGCCGTCTTACCTGCAAACCTTGGCGGTGATCGCCGCGATCGGCATTATTGTGGTGGGCGGGCGCGTGATGTCGCGGCATTTATTCGGCTTTATCGCCCGCACCAATCAGCGCGAAGTGTTCACGGCCATTTCGCTGGCACTGGTCGTCGGCATCACGCTGCTGATGCAAAGCCTCGGCATTTCCCCAGCACTTGGAGCGTTTATTGCAGGGGTGGTGCTGGCCAATTCGGAATACAAACACACACTGGAAGCCGATATTCGTCCCTTCAAAGGCTTGCTGCTGGGGCTGTTTTTTATCTCGGTCGGCATGAGCATGAATTTCGATGTGATCTCGAAAAATCCACTGTTTATTGGGGTAGGCGTGCTCGCGCTCATGAGCCTGAAGGCCGGCATTTTGCTCGTGCTGGCGCGACTGTTTCGACTGGCCTCACTGCAGGCGATGGGCTTTGCGCTGGCACTCTGCCAGGGCGGTGAGTTCGCCTTTGTGCTCCTGCAATTCTCACGTAGCCTGAATCTGATTACGCCGGATCATCAGCAGCTCGTCACCATGATCGTTGCCTGCTCGATGGCGCTCACCCCGCTACTCATGATCCTCTACACCCACTTTATCATCCCCCGTTTCATGAGCATACTGCCCGCGCCGCGCAGCTTCGATACGATTGACGCCCAGCACCCCATTATTCTGGCGGGTTACGGCCGCTTCGGTCAGATCATTGGCCGCTTCCTACGCGCACAAGGGGTCGATGCCGTGATTTTGGAAAAAGACCCCGAGCAAATCGATTTGCTGCGCAAGTTCGGGTTTCGCGGCTATTACGGCGATGCCTCAGATATCGAATTGCTGCGCAGCGCCGGTGCTGAAAAAGCGCGGATGCTGATTATTTCCATTGCCAAAATGGAACAATGCAGCGAGATCGCCGAGAAAGCCCGCGCCCATTTTCCGCACTTAAAAATTTACGCCCGCGCGCGCAACCGCCGCCATGCATATGAACTCGATAAAATCGGCGTCGATTATTTCCGCCGCGACGTGTTTGATTCCGCGCTCACCATGGCCAAAACCATCATGACCGATCTTGGATTTGCGCCAGCGGATATGGCGCGCCGCGCCAAGCAATTCTCCGATCACGATGAAGCAATTTTGCGCGAATCGTTCGCGTTCTTTGAAGAAGAAGACAAGCTGATCGCCTTTTCGCACAAAGCCACCGAAGAACTTGAGCGCTTGCTAAAAAGCGACGAAGACGAGCGTAGCTGAAGGCTGTAGCTGGCCTAAACTTCAATGAAACTGCTCTTCTTCGGTTGAGCCCTTGAGTGCGGCGGTGGATGCTTTGCCGCTAGAGATCACTTCCGCCACCGCATCGAAATAGCCCACGCCTACTTCGCGTTGATGTTTCACGGCGGTGAAGCCACGCGCGGCGTCTGCAAATTCGCGCTCTTGCAGCGGCACGTAGCCAGCCATGCCGTGCGCGCGGTAATTGCTGGCGAGGTCGAACATGCCGTGGTTCAGCGCATGAAATCCGGCAAGGGTGATGAACTGAAACTTATAGCCCATCGCGCCTAGTTCGCGCTGGAACTTGGCAATCGTCGCATCATCGAGATGTTTTTTCCAGTTGAAGCTGGGTGAGCAATTATAGGCCAGATATTTCCCCGGAAACCTCGCATGCAGGCTTTCAGCGAATTTTTTGGCCTCGGCCAAATCCGGCGTGGAGGTTTCGCACCACACCAAATCCGCATACGGTGCGTAGGCAATGCCACGGTTAATGGCGGCATCAATTCCGCCATCGTAGTTAAAAAATCCTTCCGACGTACGACCCGCTTTGACGAACTTGCTGTCGCGTTCGTCAATATCAGAGGTTAGCAGATACGCGCCGTTGGCATCGGTGCGCGCGATGATAATGCTGGGCACGCCGCAAACATCGGCGGCCAGCCGCGCAGCGACGAGCTTTTCAACATGCTCGCGAATGGGCACCAGCACTTTGCCGCCCATGTGGCCACATTTTTTGGCGCTGGAGAGCTGATCTTCCCAGTGCGCACCAGCGGCTCCGGCATCGATCATCCATTTCATCAGCTCAAACGCGTTTAAGCTACCGCCAAACCCGGCTTCGGCATCGGCGATAATCGGCTGCAGCCAGTCGATGCTGGTATCACCCTCGCTGGTGCAAATCTGATCCGCGCGCAGCAGCGTGTTGTTGATACGGCGTACCACGGAGGGCACCGAGTCCGACGGATAGAGCGACTGATCCGGATACATTTCGCCCGATAAATTCGCATCCGCCGCAACCTGCCAGCCGGAGAGATAAATCGCCTTTAGCCCTGCCCGCACCTGCTGCATGGCCTGATTGCCCGTCAGCGCGCCAAGGGCATTCACGTAAGGCAATTCCGCAAAATAGCGCCAGAGTTTTTCTGAACCCAAGCGTGCGAGGGAATATTCAACAGGCACACTGCCGCGCAAGCGAACCACATCCGCCGCGCGGTAAGGGCGCGTAATACCTGCCCAGCGTGGGTTGGTCTTCCAGTCTTTTTCGAGTTGCTCGGCGGTGAGATGTGGCATGGTATGATCCCGGATATAGATTGCGCGTCACCCCGTGCTTGTCACGGGGTCTCCCGCCACATAAAACATGGAGATCCCGGCATTCGCCGGGATGACGAATTCTGTAAATCTCACCACATACCATTGCCGTTTTCCAGCTTTTTGTGCGCTGCGGTATAAGCCGGCTTACAAAAACGCGTGGTCGTCACGTTTTTGCACAAATCGTCATCAAACTGTCATCTATCTCGTCTAGTAGCTGCGCGATCACACGCTAGCCAAAGAGATGACCATGAAAGAACCACTCCTTGCCGTGATGGCATCCACCTTACTTGTGCTGCTGATTTCCAGCGCCCCGCTCATGCCCTATTTCCCAGCCTGCGACCGCACGCATGCACCAGAAAGCTGCGGCGGCGTGCTGCTTCCTGAATAGCCGTTATATGGTAAAGAAAAACAGCGCTGATATAGCCTAAACCGGCAAATGATCGTGCTTCTTTTTTCGGGGTCTCAAGCGCACGGTTATGGCTGATACGGCACCACCACGCGCGGATCAGGTGGGAAATCCTTGGCATCACGGGTGAAGAGAATCGCATCATGCTCCTGCGCGGTGACGTAAATAATCGCATCCGGCAGTTTCAATCGTTGATTTTTTCGCGCACGAACCGCGCGCTCTTCAATCGCCGAGGTAATGTCGATTTTGCGAAAACGCGCAAGTGTTTGGCGCACGTCCTGTTCTTGTTCGGTGTCGATGACATAGACCATCACTTCCATCCACGTCATCGCGCTGATGATACGGTTCGAGTATTGAAGAATAAGCTCAGTCGCGCGCGGCTCGTTTCGCAAGTGGTCGATGATAATATTACTATCGAATGCCGCGAGCTTCGGCATCACTTCGTTTCCCACGGGTCTTCCCATTCATCACGTATTTCGCGGATATATTGCACCGAATCCTTGTTCTTCCAGAAAGGATCATCTTTCCAGAGTCCGGCTGTGGCGCGGATAATGCGCGCGTCTTCCGCGCGTTTTTCTGCTTCGCTCGGCTCGATCTGTTTGCGGAACTCTCTCAACGCGCGACGCACGGCTTCGGCGCGGGAAATATCCTCACGCTTACAATAGTCTGCCAGCCATTGCAGCGAAGGCTCAGGTATATCCACAATCGTACGCATAGCCGTATGATAACGTTATCAGATAACGATGTCAAGCATGGGCCGGAAGCCCCCTCCCCCTTCACGGGGGAGGGATGGGGTGGAGGTGCCATGGATACGCACTGCATTTTCCCACCCCCCCCACCTAACCTCCCCCGCAAGGGGGGAGGAACGACGGAGCGAACACCACACGCCTCACCACAGCCAATCATCTAAACCGGCAGATTGTCGTGCTTTTTACGTGGATTTTCCAGCTGCTTTTCGCGCAAGGAGGCCAGCCCCAAATTATATGCTAATTGTCATAAAAATGACTTCAACTGGCTTTACCTAGTGAGCTGTAACTTATTTCAAAGGAGTATTTATGACGGATACAGACCCCAAAAAACCCTTGATGCTTTCACGCGGTCAGATGATTCAATATCTTGAAGAAACACGAGCTAACCCACCAGCACAAGCCGTACTTATTGAAGCGTGGAACCGTATAAAGAGTGCGTTTGACAAACCTATTGACCGAGCCGCTGATACTATCACTATTAGCGGAAAACCAATTGTCTGCGGGTATATTGATAATCATTGGAGACCCAAATTCGCTATAGCAAAATCTAGTGCTGCTAATTTTGTATCTTTGGCTGAATCCATTGCAAAAGAAAACCACACTGGCAGCGATGGCAGAAGTCAAAAAAATCATGCAATGCGTGCGGCAGAGCGTAGGTCAGCAGGTGTAGATGTACGGGGTCTTTAGCTTCTAGATAGCAGGTAACGACAGCATATACTAAAGCGGCAGATTATCGTGCTTCTTTTTCGGGTTTTTCAGCTGCTTTTCGCGCAGTGTCGCCAGCGCACGGCACACACGCCAGCGCGTGTTTTGCGGGCGAATCACATCATCTAAATAACCACGCGCGGCAGCGGCAAACGGGGAAGCGAAATTATCGCGGTAGCTCTCTACTGCTGATGCCACATCCTCAGGATTATCAAACTTACCTTTGAAAATAATTTCCACCGCACCCTCAGGCCCCATCACCGCGATTTCAGCGGTCGGCCAGGCGAAGTTAATATCGTTACGCAAATGTTTTGAGCCCATCACGATATACGCGCCACCATACGCCTTACGGGTGATGACGGTGATTTTCGGCACCGTGGCCTCGGCGTAGGCATACAGCAATTTCGCGCCGTGGCGGATAATGCCGTTATGCTCTTGGCTAGTGCCCGGCAAAAAGCCCGGAACATCGACAAAGGTAACCAGCGGGATATGAAACGCATCACAAAAACGCACGAAACGCGCCGCTTTGCGCGAGGCATCAATGTCCAAACATCCGGCCATTTCCATCGGCTGGTTGGCAACAAACCCTACCGTGCTGCCTTCCATGCGACCAAAGCCGACAATAATATTTTTGGCAAAGCTGGGGTTCACTTCAAAAAAATCCCCCTCATCCACCACGCGCCTGAGCACATCGAACATATCGTACGGCTTATTGGCATTATCCGGCACCACGTTATTGAGCGCCATTTCCACGCGGTCGGCCGGGTCTTCCGTCGGGCGCACCGGAAGGGCTGCGCGGTTGGATGCCGGTAGGAAATTCACCAGCCGGCGTACTTGCAGCAGCGCTTCGATATCGTTGTCATAGACCATATCGGCCACGCCAGTGTGCGTGCCGTGCACATCTGCCCCGCCGAGATCTTCCTGGCTGACTTCCTCGTGGGTGACGGTTTTGACGACATCGGGCCCAGTCACAAACATATAGGATGAACCACGCACCATGACGGTAAAATCGGTCAGCGCCGGCGAATACACCGCGCCGCCCGCGCACGGCCCCATGATCAGCGAAATTTGCGGCACCACGCCGGAGGCCAGCACGTTGCGCTGAAAAATTTCGGCAAATCCGGCCAGCGAATCCACCCCTTCTTGAATGCGCGCACCGCCCGAATCGTTGATGCCGATGATGGGCGCGCCCATGCGCATCGCCATGTCCTGAATTTTGCAGATTTTCTTGGCGTTGGTTTCCGAAAGCGATCCACCCAGTACGGTGAAATCCTGGCTATAGACGAACACCAAACGGCCATTGATCGTGCCCTGACCGGTGACCACGCCGTCGCCCGGGACTTTTTTGCCTTCCATGTCGAAATAGGTGCAGCGATGCTCCATGAACATGTCGAATTCTTCGAACGATTCAGGATCAAGCAGCACTTCCAAACGCTCGCGCGCGGTGAGTTTGCCCTTTTCGTGCTGCGCTTCGATGCGGCGTTCGCCGCCGCCAATGCGCGCCGCCTCGCGACGCATTTCAAGTTCTTTGACAATGGTATTGGTAGCCATGATGCCTCGGCAGTTCGTGAAACAAGCCGCGCTTATAGCAGATACGCACTAAGGGTGAACTGAAAAATGGGCCCCCGTTAATACAATATTCATCATATTGTCACATGATCAAAAGGCATGGAATGTGTACAATGAAATGTGTACATGATTGCATGGGTTAGGGTGATTTTATGGCTATAGAAACTAAACAACCAGATGGCAACGACAAGGATTACCCCCTTGCGAAAATTTTTGACAATAGCCGTCTAGAAGGTTTGTCACTTGCGGAGGCTGATTACCGCTGTAAAGTTTACCTGAATCAGGGAGACGTGCGAGAAGTAGAGGCAATTATCAATGCCCAAAATGCTGAAAATCGGGCAAAATTATTTAGCAGTTTGACCGAGTTTTTCTGTTATCATGCCCCCCACCAAGCAAGAGCT
>JALHRI010000017.1 GCA_022841525.1 Alphaproteobacteria bacterium
CGGCATTCCGATCAATTTCGGTATCACCATTACGCTGGGATTTATCATCGGCACTGTGATTGCAGGACAAACCTTTTTCATGTTTGTCATCGAAAACTTGAAGCAGTTTGGCGCACTGAAAGCCATTGGTGTTACCAACGGCCAGATTCTAGGCATGGTGCTGCTGCAGGCTGCTGTGGTAACGTTTATTGGCTTCGGCATTGGCATTGGACTGACCACGGCGTTTTTTGAATCCACCAAAGACGTCACTGCGTTGCGCGGCTTTGGCATGCCCTGGCAAGTCGCGGTAGGCACCGCGATGACGATGGTGGTGATTATTTTTATCGCCTCACTGGCGAGCATTCGTAAAGTGCTCAAACTCGATCCTGCCATTGTGTTTCGGAGCTAACGTATGCAGGCGATTTCTATCCGAAATATCATCAAAGATTTCCGCGCTGGCGATGAAAATCTACGTGTGCTGCACGGCATCAGCACCGCGATTGATGCCGGAGAACTCACCATGCTGGTGGGTCCCAGCGGCTGCGGCAAAACCACGCTGCTCTCGATTATCACCGGTATTTTAACGCCCACTTCCGGCGAGGTGGATGTGCTTGGCGAGCGCATCACCGCGATGCGTGGCCGCGCCAAAGTAGAATTCAGGCGCCGCATGCTCGGCTTTATTTTTCAGCAATACCATTTGCTCCCAGCACTGACGGCGGCGGAAAATGCCGCTGTCACACTGTTGGCCGCCGGAGAATCCTTTACTTGTGCAATGGATAAAAGCAGAGCACTGCTCGCGCATCTTGGCTTAGAGGCGCATAGCGAAAAATTGCCGCGCCAGCTTTCCGGTGGTCAGCAGCAACGCGTGGCGATTGCCCGCGCGCTGGTGCATGCGCCGCGGGTGATCGTGTGCGATGAGCCCACCGCCGCACTGGATGCGCAGGCAGGCTTGCAGGTGATGCAGATGCTGCGCGAGGCAGCGTTGCAGCCTGATCGCGCGGTGTTGGTGGTGACGCATGACAGCCGCATTTATTCCTACGCCGACCGTATTATTACCATGAATGATGGCGCGATTATTTCCGATGAGAGGACTGCCCATGCCTAAATTTTTATTTTCCACACGTGCGATGTTACCGCTGATTGCATGCGCGCTGATTGGCTTTGCCCTCTATTCGCAGCTGGCAAAAAAACCAGCACCCATCAAGGAACCACTTGCCGCACCGGTAATCTCAACCTACGCCGCGCAAGTCGCTGGTACCGGCATTACGGAACCGGCCAGCGAAGTCATCGCCATCGGCACGCCGCTTTCGGGTATTGTGGCTCGTGTCCATGTCCAGGCAGGCGATCAGGTAAAGCAAGGTACTCCGCTATTTACCCTCGATCAGCGCGATGCACGCGCCCGTAAAGCGCAAGCCAACGCGCAGTTGGCCGTGCGTCAGGCAAGCGCCGCAGACGCCGCGCAGAAATATTTTCGTGCGGCGAATATCCGCGACAAACGTGCGATCAGCACCGAGGAGCTGACCACCCGTAAACACGCACATGCCATGGCGCAGGCGGAACTGCAACAGGCGCGCGCCGCCCTTGCTACGGTGGAAACTGAGCTGGAACGCCTGATCGTACGTGCACCAATCGCCGGAGAAATTCTGCGCGTCGATATTCGCGCGGGCGAGTTCGCGCAGGCAGGGGCCAATGCCACCCCACTGATGCGCATGGGCGATCTTTCACGCGTGCATGTGCGGGTACAGCTTGATGAAGCCGACATCAGCCGTTACCGCAGCGATGCTGCAGCCTATGCCACCTTGCGCAGCGATGCGACCAAACGCATCGCACTCAGCTTCGTGCGCGAAGAACCGTTTGCGGTGCCAAAACGCAATTTAAGCGGCGATGTCAACGAGCGTGTCGATACGCGCGTGAAAGAAGTGATTTACGCACTGCCCTCTGAGCCGCGTATTCCCATCGGCGTGCAGATGGATGTGATGATTGACGCTGCACATAATGAGGCACGCTAATGCGTTTTTTCTCGACCCTTGCCCTGTTGATATTATCGGCATGCAGTAGCGCGAGTGATTTTTCGCTGCCCACCATCACCCTGCCCGAAATATTTAGCCATGCGCCTAAAACGCACGAAGCGCAGCCGCCCCAAACAGCTGCCTCGGTCGATGGCCTGTGGCAAGGTTACGGCGATGCGACACTGCAAGCGCTGATGAAGCATGCGCTGACGCATAATGATTCCATCGCCGAAGCGCGTGCGCGCATCCTCGAGGCGCGCAGCCTCGCGCGCGAGGCATACACTGCGCTACTACCATCGCTGGATGCTGCCGGCAAAGCAGGCACCGGCTCGCGCGATAACCCGTTTGGTGAGGACGCACTGGATAGTTTCGAAGCCGGCGTCAGCGCCAGTTTTGAGGCCGATCTGTTTGGCAAAAACCGCGCCGCTCGGGATGCCCAGCGCGCAAAAATCCGTCAGCAGCGCGCTAGTCTCGCTGATATCCAGCGCATATTGCTCTCCGATCTGGCGCATGCGTATCTGCAACTGCGTCACGCGCAGGCACGTATCACCACACAAAAGCAAGCGATTGCTCAGGCACGCACCCAGCGCCGGCTGAGCCAAACGCGTGAGCAGGCTGGCCTTACCAGCCAGATTGATACGCTGGTAAGCTCGCGCGAGCTCTCGCAGCGTCGCGCAGAACTTCCTGCACTACGCAGCCTGCGCGATGAAGCGCTCAGCCGCATTGCCCTACTCGCGCCGAATCTGCCAGAAGCGCAGCAACAGGCCCTGCGCACCGCAGCACCGATGCCAGCATTGCCGGTAATTGCGGTGCTCAACACGCCCGCCGCCTTGCTCTATGCACGACCGGATGTGCGCGCGGCGCATGCCGAGCTCGCCAGTACGCATCATGCCTGGGCGCAGGCAGTGGCTGCGCAATATCCCACGATCTCGCTGGCGGCGTTTTTTGGTTGGCGCGATAACGGCATCGCGCCGCAAGGCGATGTCTGGTCGTTGGGAACGAATTTGGCGGCGCCGATTTTCAATTTCGGCCGCATTCAAAGCCAGATCGATGCGGCGGATGCCCGCAGCCAGCAAGCCGCCGCGCGCTATCAGCGCACAGTGCGCACTGCGCTCAGCGATGTCGAACGCGCGCTGATTGCCTGGCGTGATCAGGGCAGCAGTCTGCGCAAACGCGAGCAAACCTTGGCGCTGGCGGCGCAAAGCCGAAATCTCGCTCAGGCGCGCTACGACAAGGGGTTGAGCAGTTATCTGGAAGTGATCAGCGCCCAGCTCGCCTGGCTGGATGCACAGGCCGCCACGCTTGCCGCCAACCACGAGGCCCTGCGCGCTGCTACCGACCTCTACCGCGCGCTGGGCGAGCCCAAATAACACATTGAAATATAATATTAAATAAAATAAGGCACGTTCATCATATTGTAACATAGCGCATTTACAATCATGGGATGAGCTCAACCCCATCAGAAAAAGACCTTTTTCGCTTAACGGTACTTAGCGAAGCCGAAACTATGTTTCGTGAGCTTTTGGCTAGTGAGAAAGTAGTCGATCTGAAAGCGTTAAATCCATCAGAACTCACTGCTCTTATCGATACTCTTGGCAAGGATGATGAGCTTGCTGTAGGTCGGCATTTACTCCAAAATATTCTGAAGACTAATGGCCGTAGCGGGTTACAGAGTTTTGTCGATCGTTGCTCTGAGACGATGCAAAAACAAGGCTTCTTAAAAGCATCAGATTTGCATGAATCAGAGATATCACTTCTTAAGGCTGCACCATCAAGACTCATTACACAAAAACTGGCTGCAGGAGCATTGGGCACCGGTATTGTGGGTGTAACGCTGGGTTCGATTGGTCTAGCAAAAAAAATTGGCGATCTGTGGACAGACCGTGTTCAGCATAAGCATCCGGAACTGCCCAAGACCAAATCGCATCCAGAGACCACTGAACCAAGTACTGCGCCACCATCACAATCAGGATTTGGGGCAACTCTTAGCTCTTTGAAAGAATGGCTTGAACCTGCCATGAGCATGGGAGTTGGGGTTGCTGCATTAGCATTAGCTCATCGTGAATACCATGCAGCCCGTATGTTACAAGTTGCCAAAGCAGTTTCTGGCCTAAGATCGAACGTACAGCAAATCCACCAAGGTCGAGGCAGAATACATACCATGTAAGAGGCTAATAACCCCTTGCATCGCCAAATCATCCCCCTTCGGGCCCGCGCATGACTGATATTTCCAAGATCCGCAATTTCTAGATTATCGCCCATATTGAGCATGGAAAATCAACACTGGCTGACCATCGACATCGATGTCACCCACCGCCTGCCAGCAAGAAGCTACCGCACGTATGGAATGAGGAAGCCCCCTCTCCCCACAAGCTAGCGCGGGATGGCGGGAGCGCTTTTGTTATGGGCAGAGGCAGTGACTGACAAATCGCTTCTGGCCGGGTTATTGTCAGCATTCGCAATGATTTCACCGGCCTCAAGCGCGGGTTGCAAACTTCTATGCAAATGCAGCTGCAAGCCGCTTTGATGGCCTTGAGGGATTCCTGAGATGATGTAGTGGCCATCTTCGTTTCTTGTAATCTGAATGTTGGGACATTGGCCTGCATCTGTTCGACGACAGTAGTGTTCCGTGAGCTGCTGAAGTAGCGAAGGCACAATTTCCGGATGATCACGGCCGCCCAGTCCAAACACTTTGAGGGTGCCATCTTCTTCCACGATGGTCTGGCTGTAAGCATCACCACCACTGGAAGCACCTGATGCAGTGTTTCCGGAAGCATGGGCACCGTGCTGCAGGCCTGTTTTTTTAGCGGTATTCCCTGCGGCTAACTCGGCTGCTTCTTTTGCATCCATGTAGGGCTTGAGTCGGCAGAGTGCAGCTAAGGCTTCACTCTCTTGTTCCGGTGAGGCGTTTGGATCTATCGCTGCAGAAGGATCCGCAGCCAACCGCTCTATATCTCCAAGCGCCGACAATAATCTATCGGATCGCCTTGCAATAGCTTCAATTTCTCTATTCGCGTTATCCAGATATACGCGATATTTTTCCTCCATAGAAACAGGAGGCTTATAGCCATTAATACCGTAAAGTACTATTCTGTCTCCTAACATTGATCGGTTGATTAGTGTAATGGCGAGTGGGTATAAGTGACCCACAAGTCGAATGTTTTCTGGGTTTGTATCACGAATTAATGTTTCTATTTCTTCTCTGGTGGAAAGAATGCGCGCGCTAAGACTTTTAATCTTTTCTCTTATATCGCCGCGATCTCCTGTAGGTATGTTAAATACTGACTTCCCTATTTTATATCCGATGACTGCTTGTAATAAATCATTACTTTCGCGGATGCCCGAAGGTGTCGATAGAGCTTCTTGCTGAAGCTGATATAGTGTGTCTTCTTCATTCTGGGATTCTGTACTCTCCTCGCGCACATCTTGAACCTGCTTAGACGCATTAGGGCGTTCCTTACTACAATCTTCTGCAGGATTTTCTGCGAGTTTATTAAGCTGCATTTCAATGATCGCGTCCAGCTGCTTGTTGATATCCAACAATAGCGCACGTTCGTACTGTAGGAGTTGGCTTTCTAATGATTCAAAATGCGGCCTCAGAGCTTCCAATTCTGAAGCTGTAAACACAGGGTCACGCGTCAAATTCCTGCCCTCATGAAATTCTCCTATACGCCAATATTCTATGGCCAGACGCACAAGCGATCGTTGTGCGCTGTCAAAATGCAGATTGGCGTTGGCAGAGTGATTGCTGGGCAGCATTGCGTGTGCTCCTTGCTTTTATACTATATCCAAAAACTTAAGTTTTACTTAAAAAAATAGGCAACCGGCAGCGATACGCCACACTCCCCAATAACCCCTTGCACAATTTAGGCTTTCACCCTACAAGCCCGCCCTATGACTGATATTTCCCGCATTCGCAATTTCTCGATTATCGCCCATATTGACCACGGAAAATCGACCTTGGCTGACCGGTTAATCCAGGCCTGCAACGCCGTGGAACAGCGCGAAATGCAGGATCAGATGCTCGATTCGATGGATATTGAGCGCGAGCGCGGCATCACCATCAAATCGCAAACCGTGCGGCTAAAATATACCGCCCGCGACGGCACCGATTATGTGCTCAACCTGATGGATACGCCCGGCCACGTCGATTTTGCCTATGAAGTCAGCCGCTGTTTGGCCGCGTGCGAGGGCAGTCTGCTGGTGGTGGATGCCTCACAGGGTGTGGAAGCGCAAACGCTGGCCAATGTCTATCAGGCGATTGATAACAACAACGAGCTGGTGCCGGTGCTCAATAAAATTGATCTACCCGCCGCCGAGCCAGAACGCGTGCAGCAGCAGATCGAAGATATGATCGGCATCGACACCACCGATGCGCTGATGGTGTCTGCCAAATCCGGCATCGGCATTCCCGATTTACTGGAGGCGATTGTGGCGCATATTCCAGCTCCCAAGGGCGATGCCAACGCGCCGCTCAAAGCGCTGCTGGTCGATAGTTGGTACGATACCTATTTAGGCGTGATTATTCTGGTGCGGGTGATGGAAGGGACGCTAAGGCGCGGCCAGAAAATCCGCATGATGAATGCAGGCGTCAGCCAAACGGTAGAACAAGTCGGCGTGTTTACGCCGAAAAAAGTGAATCTGGAAGCGCTGGGCCCAGGCGAAGTCGGCTTTATTGTCACCGGTATTAAGCAAGTAGCCGATTGCAATGTTGGCGATACCATAACGGACGAAAAAATCCGTGCGGATGCGCCGCTGCCAGGCTTTAAGCCGGTGCAACCGGTGGTGTTTTGCGGGCTATATCCCACCGAATCGGCGGACTTTGAAAATCTGAAAGATTCCCTCGCCAAGCTACGCCTGAACGACGCCAGCTTTCAGTTTGAAACCGAGAGTTCATCGGCGCTGGGTTTTGGCTTTCGCTGCGGGTTTTTGGGTCTGCTGCATCTGGAAATTATTCAAGAACGCCTCGAGCGCGAGTTCAACCTTGATCTGATTACCACCGCGCCGAGTGTAGTGTATAAACTGATCATGAATAACGGCGATCATGTGGAACTGCACAACCCCGCCGATTATCCCGACCCCACGCGCATTCGCGAAACGCACGAACCGTGGATTCACGCCACCATCTTCGTACCCGATGAGCATTTGGGTAACGTGCTGGCGCTGTGCACCGAAAAACGCGGCGAGCAAGTGAACCTCACCTATGTTGGCAGCCGCGCGATGGTGGAATATAAATTGCCGCTCAACGAAGTGGTGTTCGATTTTTATGACCGGCTAAAATCCGGCACACGCGGTTACGCCAGCTTTGAATATAAAATGGACAGCTACCGCGAGGGCGATCTGGTGAAAGTATCCATTCTGGTCAACGCCGAGCCGGTGGATGCGCTGGCGATGCTGGTGCACCGCTCGCAGGCGGAATATCGTGGCCGCGCGCTGTGCAAACGCCTCAAAGACCTGATCCCGAAACATTTGTTTGTGATTCCGGTGCAGGCGGCGATTGGGGGCAAAATCATTGCGCGCGAAACCATTTCCGCGATGCGTAAAGACGTCACCGCCAAATGTTACGGCGGCGATATTTCACGCAAACGCAAACTGCTCGATAAGCAGAAAAAAGGTAAAAAACGCATGCGCCAGATTGGTAACGTCGAAATCCCGCAAGGGGCGTTTATTGCCGCCTTAAAACTTGGGGATGATGGCTAACGTAACGTTGCCCACCCACCTCGTGTATTCTTTCGTAAGTATACAGGCGCGAACTATGATGTATTTTCTGATGAAATGCTTGCGAGGCTGCATCTACGGCCCTAAATTCATCAGTATCTCTACCAATCCCCGTATAGCCCAGCCAACAATCAATATTGGCGCGCGCAACGCCCATACTATTCTCATTCACTAAAATTCTATTGGTAAGAGGATTGAGAGGTTTCAGAGCACGCTGTGCCCATGTTAACTTCGGCGCATTTGCAGCCGCATCAACTTGCCGCTGCGGCTGTAAAAAAATATTTTTCCAGTTAATCCAATAATCATCCAGTTTCTTCTTTGCTTCTGCGTCCTTGTCATAAACAGGCGTAAGCACATCATCAATATAGCGCTCCGTTGCATCTAACAACGCATCAAACTCTGCATTACGCCCCTTGGCCAACTGCTGCCATCCCTGCACATAGGCGCGAAAACCCTCCACGGGGTTCATGCCTTGCTCTTGCGATGTCGTTTCATCCGCCATGCACCTTGTCTTAGCGCAAGACGAAGTAAAAAAGTGTGACATTATGATGAAATCAGGACTCTAGCGGTTTAGAGTAGCGGTTTTGGGGCCGACTACCGTTACATTAGTTACAACACCGTCTGAACTATGCCTTGAGAAGGCGTGTTGAATCATTGGTTCACGCATGGCTTTTAGACCAAGCTCCAATGCCGTGTTATTACGCTCTTGTTCTGGTATCTCTTGTTTTAGTATCTCTTGTTTTGCTATCTCTTGTTTTGCTATCTTTTCTAATTTGGAATCCACGAACCTTAAGACAGCGTGTAAGGTATGCGCTAAATTCATGGATAAGGTTCGACTGCATGATCCAGAGTTATTGAGGATTCTTTGGTTATGCTTCAAACGTTCGTCTAAGAACCGAGAATAGTCTTTCAGGACTTCATCTTGGGGATTGCTATGCAGCAACCCGCTCAAGCCGTTTTGTATGGCAATACTGGCGTCTCTGCATGCCTGTTGCTGCGCCGGTGATAGGGGGTTTTCTTCCGTTTCACAGGCGTCAAAAAAGCGCTCTACCATCTGATGATGCGTCTCCATGAACTCATGAATGCGCTCTTTCAGTGAAGCTCTATCACTTGCGGTATGAGAAGGTACATTATCCTGCATCGCCACAATATACGGGCAAAATACGTCAGTTTGATGACAATCTTGCTACCCGTTACAGCGATTATCGCATGACTTGCGGCGGAAGGAGTAAAAAAGACAATCGATGATTCCTCTGGCCGGACATGCTTACGGAAAAAGTTCGAACCGCATTTGGGAGTTTATCGAGTCAATTCAGAATTGGAAACTGCCTTCTAAACGGCTCGAAGCGGCTTAAGCATTTTGATGTTTGGAACGGTGGCTTCGACAAATTCTTCACCTTCCGTCACGTAACCCAATTTCTCATAAAAACCTTGAGCAAATTTTCTGGCATGCATTTCCATTGTCTTGAACCCGCGAGCGGCTGCTAGTTCTTCTGCGTACTTTACCAGCTTAGCGCCAACGCCTTGCCCTTGGCAGGCATCAGACACGGCCATTTGGCGCAATTTAATAGTATCTGCACTAATAGGCCGAAGCAATACGCATCCTACGGCATTTCCATTCTCAAACGCTGCGATATGAAATTCCTTACCATCCGTTGCAACATCCTTATCGCTTAATTTAAGCCCGAGCGGTTTGCGGAGTATTTCAAAACGGAGCTTTAAGAGCGCTTTGTATTCCTCGCTTCCAAATGCAACTTCTTCGATTTTGATTGCCATGGTTAGAACCGCTCATCTGTTTGATTTGGCTAATTTCTATCCGAATCCATGCAAATTGGGTATTGAAAACTTAGAACCAGAGCCAAGTCTTTGATTGAAGTGCACTCGAACCCCTGAAATACGAAGCCCCTGGTCGGACATGCTCGCTGCGCCGCTGCGCGGCTTGCTCCTCGCCAACGCTAAGCTCACTACGTTCGCTAAGCTTATGGTCGAACCAGTTGGTTCTCGTGCCCACAACATACCAATAAAAAGCCAGCTAAAGCTGGCGTTTTATTGGTGCTCCCCCGCGGACTAAACTCGAACCGGGTTGAGCAATTACAGGTGGTTATAAAAGACTGGGTGGAGATTTACAAGTCCCCACCGCAACTGGATGGCAAAACCTTCGAGTGGAAACCGCTGTTGGGGCCGCACACCTAAATCTTTTTGCATATTTGGTGAATTACGAGGTTTCAGGTTTTGAATTTTTTCTTCCACCTTTTTGGGGCTTCTGTCCGCCAACCCTCCCAATAAAATCCACCTAATGGCTCTAAAATTTCCTCTGACAGTTTTATTAGCTTATTTGTGCGCTGCTCTGCAAAAACAGCATTAAAAGCAACATCAAATTTTTTTGCAATTTTAGGATCAGCAACTTTTAATTCTCGTGGAATCCATTTGCCATGAGCAAGCCATCGGCCTGAGTTCCTAAGAACCGCTTCTGCAAGCAAAGGGTACAATTTAACTGCACAGGCGATCTTTTCCTGTTGAGGGCGATCATCACGCAAATCATCAACTAGGTCAGTTATTGAATAGCGTAATTTAAGGAGCGATTCCTTGGAAATGGTATCTGGACCCGTTTTTAGAACAGAATCTACATAGTTTAGCATCTCTTTAGATAACGCGGTTGGTTTTGGAATTATTCTTCCAGTGCTCATCATATGTGCAAGATAAGCTCCGCCATTCTTCTTTTCATCATCCACAAACCAATGAACAGTTTCTGGATCATGAATAAATGCCTCAATGGGCATTGATTCGTAAATAAAAGATTCACGAAACGCATTAGGGATTTTCGGAAATAATATAACAATGTCCAAGTCCGAATGTTTCGACCCTTCGCCGCGAACGAGTGAGCCAGAAACAAAGGCGGAGTCAGCCTTAGGGAATTTGTCTTTCAAAAACCGTTCGGCAATTTGGATATGTTTTTTGCTCATGACTACACATAACTGATTTAGCAGCAATTTTATAACAAAAATCGATTAAAAGGATAGTCTTATGCAAACACCACTAGTCGGATGAGCCGCCTTATATTTTACAGTCTACGGAAAATCACGATACCCGCACGGAACTAGAACCCGTACTCCAGGAAAACAGCCATCATCCAACCCACAGTTTCTGCTGGGAAATTTGTGCGAACAATTAAACGTAGGTTTTTCAAGATATGGTGCCCCTGGTCGGACTCGAACCAACACACCTTGCGGTACTCGATTTTGAGTCGAGCGCGTCTACCAATTCCACCACAGGGGCACGTGCGGGGGCACTATAGCGGTGAAATTGCCCCCGTCAATGCCGGCGGCTTGAGCTTTGTACAGTAATGTGGTTTGCTGCACGCCATGCGCCATGCCGTTTTACTCCTTCTTGCCGCGACCGCCCCACTGATGGGAGCACTGGCCTCGCAATATCTATGGCATTACGCGCCGTGTACCTTGTGCCTCTGGCAGCGTGTGCCGTATGCGATCATCGTTGCACTGGCGCTTATCCTCGCGTTTCTACCGCGCCACGCGGCGCCTATTCTTGTACTGAGCGTGCTGCTCATGCTGGCGGATGCCGGCCTGGCGCTGTTTCACACCGGTGTGGAAGCCGGCTGGTGGAAGTTTGAAAGCGCCTGCACGGCAGGCCTTGATACACAGTCACTCTCCGCGCTGAAAGAAAGCTTACATGCAGCGCCACTCGTCAGTTGCGATCAGGCGATGTTGTATGTGCTGGGCTTGTCGATGGCGGCGTGGAACGTACTCTACGCACTTGCGGCGGCAGCGTTTTTTGCGTATGTTTTTTGGCATGAACGCACGCACACTTCCCGGTGATTTTACGCCAGACCTGTCCGCCATGCTGCGCGTGGATCACGCGGGTGAATACGGCGCGCAGCGTATTTATGCCGGTCAGCTTGCGGTGCTGAAGCATCGCGAGTGCGCCCGCGAAATTGAACACATGGCCAGGCAGGAACAAGTACATCTGGATGCATTTAACGCACTGCTGCCCAAACATCGCGCCCGCCCAAGCGCGCTGCTACCGTTCTGGCACGTTGCCGGATGGGCGCTGGGCGCAGGCTCAGCGCTGCTTGGAACGCGTGCGGCGATGGCCTGCACGGTAGCCGTAGAAACCGTCATTACAGACCATTACGATGCGCAAATCGAGGCACTGGGCGACGCTAACGCTGAGATTAAAACCACCTTGCAGCAATTTCGTGACGAAGAAATGGAGCATCACGCGATTGGCCTTGAGCACGGCGCAGAAGATGCTCCCGCCTACGGCCTGCTCAGCACCGCGATTCAGCGCGCCTGCCGCATGGCCATTCGTATTGCTGAGCGTATCTGATCCAACGGGGTCTGTGGATAAGTTTGCACTGCACACCTATGTTGCGCCTGCGAAGTAAGTTTCGTTTTCCTATTCATGAAAATTGTGTTATGCATCGTCTCATGACACACGAAAAACACATCGAAGCGCTAAGCAGACTGGGGTATGAACCAAGTGTGCATGAGTTGCTGGCGGATCCTATGGTCAAAGCCCTGATGGCGCGCGATGGTGTGGAAGAGCGCGCGGTGAACGTGCAGCTGGAACGCTTAGCGCGTGCAGTAGCAGCCGCAAAGTTACTAAAAGCGCGCGCGCACTAGCTAAGCTGTAAGTTCCCGCCGCAAGTTTCATCAAATTGTCATATTTCAACCCCTCGTTTTTTGGTACTATGAGGGCATGAAACATCGCACATTTCGTACATTCACTGTCCTCTTGATTGCGCTAGGCGTTGCCTCATGCCGCCCCCCTTCTTTGTATATGGTCGAGCCTGCAGGGCCGAAAGAATATAAACTCGGATGGGAAGATGGCTGCGATACGGGTGTATCGTCGGTTTCAGCGGGGATTTTCAAGTCCGCGTTTGGCTTTCGCAAGCGACCAGAGTTTCTCGACAATCAACTCTATAATACCGGTTGGAACGAGGGTTTTGGTTACTGCCGCTTCGCGATGGATGATGTGAACAAGGGCTCGATCTTCAAGTAAGTTCAGCTTACGCTTGAGTTTCACACGATTTCTTTTACATGCTGATAGCGCGTAATTTCGACGCTTTGGGGGGATAGCTCAGTGGCCAGCCTTGTGGCGCTTGAGCCAATACTCTAACCGCTGATGACTGCGGGATAAAAATCGTCATGCTGGGGGGATAGCTCAGTGGCCAGCCTTATGGCGCTTGAGCCAATGCTCTAACCGCTGATGACTGCGGGAAAAAAAATCGTCATGCTGGGGGGATAGCTCAGCGGCCAGCCTTGTGGCGCTTGAGCCAATACTCTAACCGCTGATGACTGCGGGATAAAAATCGTCATGCTGGGGGGATAGCTCAGCGGTTAGAGCAGGGCGCTCATAACGCCTTGGTCGTGGGTTCAAATCCCTCTCCCCCCACCACCACCCTTCGGCTTCGGGTGGCTTACACCATCCGAACCAAGCATAGGCTTCATCGTGCGCGTTTTGTTTATAAGACGGCGGCGCTAGCCGCCTCTTCTCGTATACACTTACGCGGCGGATTTTTTGGCACCACGCGCCGCGTGACCGCGCGGCAGGCTGCCGAAGCTGCGTCTGCCATAACGGTTTTTGCGCGAAAACGCCGCCATCGCCGGATTCACCGCTGGCTCGCGCTTAGCGTCCGGGTTTAGCAGCACATCAATCGCGTGCCATTTTTTCTGATCTTGCGGCGTGATCAAATTTACCGCCTCACCTTCGGCACCGTTACGCGCCGTGCGGCCAATACGGTGGATGTAATCTTCCGGCGCTTGCGGCAGATCGTAATTAATCACGTGTTCGATATGCGGAATATCCAGCCCGCGCGCGGCAATATCGGTGGCGACTAAAATGCGGGTCTGGTAATTTCTGAAACTGCGAATCACGCGGTCACGCTGGTTTTGACGCAGATCGCCGTGAATGGTATCGGCTGAGTGTTTCAGCGCCTTTAGTTTCTTCGCCATTTTTTCTGCACCGTGTTTGGTTTTCACAAACACAATGATGGAACCCTGGCGTTGATCCAGCTGCGCAAGCAACTGCGTGTATTTTTCGCTGTCAGACACTTTGATATTTTCCTGCTTCACGCGTGCGGCCGGGGCGTTGGTTTCCCCCGTAGCAATACGCAGCGGCGAGCGCAGATATTTACCAGAAAGTTTGAGAATATTCGCAGGCAGCGTTGCCGAAAACAGTAAGGTCTGGCGATCTTTCGGAATGTGCGCGAGAATTTTATCGATCTGCACGCCAAAGCCCATATCGAGCATACGGTCGGTTTCATCGAGCACCAGAAAGCGGGTCGATCCCAGCTTCACGCTACGGCGTGCGAGGTGATCGTTGATACGCCCGGGCGTGCCGACAATCAACCGCGGGCTGCGGCGCAATTGCTCAAGCTGAGTACCCATCGATGCGCCACCAATCAGTAGTGCGGTGGAAATTTTTGACTGGTTGCCCAGCAATTTCTGCATCATGTCGAGTACTTGGGTGGCAAGTTCGCGCGTGGGCGTCATCACCAGCGCAGTGTCGTGCGGATGATTCAGAAGGCGGGTAATGAGCGGAATACCAAACGCGGCGGTTTTTCCTGTACCGGTTTGCGCAGTCCCCATGATGTCGTGACCTTCCAGTGCCGCCGGAATGGCCGCCGCCTGAATCGGTGTAGGTGTAGTAAATTTCAGCGCTTTGAGCGCGGTTAAAAGCTCTGGCCTTAAGCCAAGTTCAGCAAAATGTTGCATAAAAAAATCCATACGCGGGCTGCGCCTTGAGAGTATCACTCAAGACGCACCGGCTTTCTATTGTTATTGTTATTTGAAATTAACTAGTTAGCGTCATCCACTTCGCTAGGGCGTAGCGCACATGCAGCGTGAGTAAGCGCGAGGCTATGCTCATAGCCCAACACCACAAGCGCGTGCCTTCACTTTCTGAACGCAAGCGTTAGGCACAGCTAACCAGTGCACACATGTACGTTTAGGCACATGCGCAGCGGGCGCCTACACGTCTGGATTTGCATCCAGCCCTAGCAGAATTTGAGGTGCTATCTAGGCAGCGACTTGCAGATTCGTAGCTGAAGTCTTACCCTTTTCGGTGGTCAGCTCGTAGCTTACTTTCTGACCTTCGTTCAGGCTGCGCAGACCTGCGCGCTCAACAGCGGAAATGTGCACAAACACATCCGAGCTGCCCTGATCGGGTTGAATGAAGCCAAAACCTTTGGTGGGGTTAAACCATTTTACAGTACCAGTTGCCATATTCGTCTCCTTTAGACGTTAGCGTGATTGCTGTGTTCATACACAGCATGAGCCTTATTCCCGAACCATTCGGGCAACTCTCAATCAAACGCTGACAATCAGTTTTTAGGAGATCGTAATTGTACCAGCAAGGTACGCTGCCTTAGCAGCCAACACATGGGTGAGAAGCAAAACTCGAGTGCGCTTATATAGGTTTTCCACCTACAGTCAAGCTTATTCGCACTTGCGAAGGCAGGCTTAGCGCGCTAGAAGCTTCAGCCATGCTAAAAAAACCTTACGCTTTTCAGGATATCATCCTCACCTTGCAACGCTTCTGGGCAGAGCAAGGCTGCATGATTTTACAGCCCTACGACGTGGAAATGGGTGCCGGCACATTTCATCCCGCAACCACGCTGCGCGCGCTTGGCCCCAAGCCGTGGAACTGCGCGTTCGTGCAGCCCTCGCGTCGCCCGAAAGATGGCCGCTACGGCGAAAATCCCAACCGGCTGCAGCATTATTATCAGTTTCAGGTGATCTTGAAACCATCCCCCGATAATCTGCAAGCGCTTTACTTAGATAGTCTGCGCGCACTCGGTATGGACCCGCTGCAGCACGACATCCGCTTCGTGGAAGATGACTGGGAAAGCCCCACGCTCGGCGCCTGGGGGCTCGGCTGGGAAGTCTGGTGTGATGGCATGGAAGTCACGCAGTTTACGTATTTTCAGCAGGTCGGCGGCATCCCCTGCAACCCCATTTCCGGCGAGCTGACCTACGGGCTTGAGCGCTTGGCGATGTATATTCAGGGCAAAGATAATGTCTATGATTTGGTGTGGAATGAAGCCACAGACCACGCGCCCAGCTTTACCTACGGCGACGTGTTTAAGCGTAACGAGTTTGAGTTCACCCATTTTAATCTGAACGAAGCAACGACGGAAATTCTCTTTCGCCATTTTGAAGATGCGGAAGCTGAGTGCCAGCATTTACTTGCAAAAAACTTACCCCTGCCCGCGTATGATCAGTGCATCAAAGCCAGCCACAATTTCAACCTGCTCGATGCACGCGGAGTCATTGGCGTGACTGAGCGCGCCAGCTACATCGCCCGTGTGCGCGCACTGGCGAAAGTCTGCTGCGAATCGTGGGTGGCGTATGAAGAATCTCTCACTGTAAAAAAGGCCGCCTGATATGATGCTTTCCATGCTTAAGAGCAAACTGCACCGCGCTACCGTGACTGCGGCGGAGCTACAATATGAAGGCTCCATCGGCATTCCGCGCGATTTGATGGATGCTGCAGGCCTGCTCGCTAACGAACAGGTCGATGTGCTCAACGTGAATAACGGCGAGCGCTTTACGACCTACATCATCGAACTGGCCGCCGGTTGCCGCGAGATTGTGATTAACGGTCCCGCCGCGCGCAAAGCGCAGGTCGGCGATTTGGTGATTGTGTGCGCCTATGCGCATATGGAAGAAGCATTAGCCAGGAAACACACACCCACCGTGGTGTTGCTTGGTGCTGGCAATACCGTTCAAACCATTAGTAAGGCAGCGTAGCAATGACATTCGATCCCAAAAAATCTCAGCAGAACCAAGGCACCATGATCGCCATTGTGGTGCTCGTCATGCTGCTACTCATGGCACCTGTTTTTGCACTGCTGTAGTCTATGCCAAGTTTTTTGCTGGAATGTTTTTCGGAAGAAATCCCCTCGCGGATGCAGCGCAGCGCAGCCGAGCAATTAGCGCGCGCGTTTACCACCGAGCTTGAAACATTGGGGATCAGTTTTTCTGCTATTCACAGCTTCGCCGCGCCACGCCATTTAGCGGTGCAGATCAAAGGTCTGCCGCAGGTGCAGCCAGACCGCACGGAAGAGAAAAAAGGCCCCAAAACCACTGCGCCGCAAGCTGCGCTGGATGGGTTTGCGCAAAGCATCGGCAAAAAACTTAGCGAGTGCGAAACGCGTAAAGTCGGCAAAGATGACGTGTATTTCGCGACCATCACCACCAAAGGCAAGCCTAGTGCTCAGGCGCTAACGGAAATCGCAACACGTGTTTTAGCTCAGTTTACCTGGCCAAAATCGATGCGCTGGGGTGCGCATGAGGCGGTGTGGGTTCGCCCGCTGCATGCGATTACCGCATTGTTTGATGATCAGGTGCTGCCCGTCACATTCGCACATCTGACTGCCCGTAACATCAGCTACGGACACCGCTTTTTAGCACCGGATGCCATCACCATTGCTCACGCCGATGCCTATGAAGAAGCGCTTAGAAACGCAAAGGTGATCGTCGATTTTGCGGCGCGTAAAGAAGCCATCCGCGCGCAGATTGCCGATGTTGCTGCAAGCCACAAGCTCAGTGTGGTGGAAGATGATGCGCTGCTGGGTGAAATCACCGGACTGATTGAGTGGCCAAATACCTATCTCGGCACGTTTGATGAAAGTTTCCTGAAGCTGCCGCGCGAAGTGCTCATTAGCGAAATGAAACATCACCAGCGCTACGTCGCGCTCACCGATGGATCCGGTGCGCTAAGCAATCATTTTATCGTCGTCTCCAACATGGAGTTTGCAGATGGTGGCAAGGTGGTAGTGGAAGGTAACGCCCGCGTACTGCGCGCACGCCTGTCCGACGGTGCATTTTATTACGATACCGACAAAGCCACTGCGCTTGAAAGCTGGGCTGAAAAACTGCGCGACGTGGTGTTTCATGCCAAAGTCGGGATGATGAGCGACAAGGTAGCACGCATCGAAGCGTTGGCGCTAAAGGTCGCAGAAGCGGTGAATTACAGCAAAGACAAAGCGCTTCTCTCGCGCGCAGCCAGGCTCTGCAAAGCCGATTTAACCTCTGGTATGGTCGGTGAATTTCCTGATCTGCAAGGGATCATGGGGCGCTATTACGCCACCGCTCAGGGTGAGCCTGAGTCCCTCTCGCAGGCGATCTACGAACATTACAAACCGCAAGGCGCCGGTGATGATTTACCTGCTAGCGACGAAGGGGCGATTCTCTCCATCGCCGATAAGTTAGACAGCATCCTCAGCCTATGGGCGGCGGGTGAAAAACCTACGGGCAGCAAAGACCCCCTCGCCCTGCGCCGCGCGGCGATTGGTGTGTTGCGTATCCTGCTGGCGCGCGGCTGGCCGCTGAATTTAGAGACAGTGTTTCCGTCCACCTACGCCGCAGAGCTTCGCGATTTTTTCACCGACCGCATGCGCCAAATGCTGAAAGACGACGGCGTGCGGCACGATATTATTGAAGCAGCGCTCGGGGTGCCCGAGCCATTAACGCCGCTGACATTCTTTGCCCGCGCTAAAGAACTGCAAGCTTACGTCACTGGCCAGCAAGCCTCGCTGGCAGCGATTAAGCGCGCGCTGAATATCTTATCGGCGGAAGAGAAAAAAGCTAAAACCAGCTACCGTTTTGCTGGCACAAGCTCTGCGAGTTTGCAGAAGCCTGCGGAACAAAAACTCCATCAGGCGCTGAAAGAACAAGTGGTCTCACTGGCGGCGCTCTCATCGCTCACCGCACCGATCAACCAGTTTTTCGATGATGTGCTGGTGACGGAAGAAGGCTTCAAGGATACACGGCTTTCTTTACTCGCAGGCGTGCGCGAAACCACTCTGGCACTCGCCGATTTTTCAAAAATTGAAGGCTAGATTATAAACCTAACGACTGAGCCTCACCAGACGTTTCTTTTACTACTGCTTCCCAACCTCGCCTACCATAACGGCCCTCGAATAAGTCACAGTCATTCAGCGCACCAGTGTAATCATTTTTGCCAATTTTACCCATGCCAAGCTCACGACTATTATACCTCAGAATAATTTCGTCTAATACATCACTTAAAGGTACGTTGGTTTTTCCATTAAAATTTTCTAAATATCCGGTTTCTTTCGCACGGCTAATGATAACCTTTTTTTCTATTGGAGTTCCTAATAAAATAGCAGAATTTCGTTGCGAGAAAAGTCCGTACCTGAATCCGATAGCTACTTGTTTAAAAAATGGTTGCTCAGAAACTCTTCTGAAATCAGCATGTGCTTTGTGTTGAAGTTGTGCCTCACTAACATTGATGTCGTCAGCTAATTCATTTGCAGCATCAAAATTTCTACCCAACATATACGCGGCGATGGCAGGAATGTTAACATAATTGGCTTTATTTTGCTTGATACCATGAGCAAGCATGGAACCTAATAAAAACAGTTCCATTAATGCTTGTGGAGCCAATGATTGTTTGTTTTCAAAACGCTTACAAAAACTTGGCCATGTAATAAGCAGCACATCCCTGTCTTTATGAGGTAAATAATATATGCTGTACTCTGATGGCATGAGGGAAGGGTCTTTGTCTACGATACGAATCTCAGGAATTTTTATAGCACCTGCCATGCGTAACGCTGTTTCAAAGGGCTCAACACATTCGCGCTCGAATGCTTTTAATAACTCATCGCTGCACCCACCAAAAAACGTGTTATACCCGACAGATTGAGTTTCTAAATGTTTAATTTCATTTAAAGGAACTTGTTGAACCAGTTTTTTAACGCTCATGATTTGATCCTTAGATTTTCTGATTTATGCTATAATGCTTTTGTTACAGCTTCATGACAGTGCACTAAAAGAAATGGGACAGAAAACCACTTTCTGCGGCATATCCTCATGCCACCTATCCTGGGCTTGTCAGGCGCAGAAAAGCTAGATATAGAGTAAAAAAAACGTGAAGGAGAGCCGCTCATGAAATCAGCCGCTGCGAAAAAAATGCTCCCCCAAGATAAACTCGTTTATTATTTCGGTGATGGTCGCGCCGAAGGCAGCGCCAGCATGCGCAGCGAGCTTGGCGGCAAAGGTGCCAACCTGGCCGATATGTGCGCACTGGGTCTGCCTGTGCCTCCGGGCTTTACGATTGTTACCGGCGTCTGCGCGAATTATTACGCCAGCGGCAAGCAGTTTCCCGCTGGCTTAAAAGATCAGGTCAGCGAAGGCATCGCCTTGATTGAATCGGCCGCAGGCAGGAAGTTTGGCGATGCGGCAAGCCCGCTGCTGGTGTCGGTGCGCTCGGGCGCGCGTGCTTCCATGCCCGGCATGATGGATACGATTTTGAATCTTGGCCTCAACGATGCCACCGTCGAAGGCCTCGCGAAAAAAACCGGCAACACCCGCTTTGCCTACGATTCCTACCGCCGCTTCATTCAAATGTACTCTGATGTGGTGCTGGATGTTGGGCATCATTATTTCGAAGACCTGCTCGATATGATGAAAAACGACCGCGATGTGTCGCTCGACACTGAGCTGAGTGAGGCCGATTTGATCGAGCTGGTGGGGCAGTATAAAGAAATCGTCGCGCGCGAGACTGGACGCGAGTTTCCTCAAGACGTGCATGACCAGCTCTGGGGCGCTATCCGCGCGGTGTGTGATTCGTGGATGAACCCGCGCGCCATCACCTACCGCCGCCTGCACGACATCCCTGAAAACTGGGGCACGGCGGTCAATATTCAGTCGATGGTGTTTGGTAATATGGGCGATAGTTGCGCCACCGGCGTTGCCTTCACGCGTAATCCATCGAATGGTGCAAAAGAATTTTTCGGTGAGTTTTTGGTGAATGCGCAGGGCGAAGATGTTGTCGCCGGCATTCGCACGCCGCAACCGCTGAACATTGCGGGTAAATCGGCCGATCAGGCGCACATGGTCTCGATGGAAGAAGCCCTGCCTGAGGTGTATAGCGAACTGGTGCGGATTTATCAGAAGCTTGAAGCGCACTACCGCGACATGCAGGACATCGAGTTCACGGTGGAAAATAACAAGCTGTGGATGCTGCAAACCCGCAATGGCAAACGCACCGCGAAAGCTGGTCTCAAAATTGCGATTGATATGGTGGAAGAAGGCCTGATCACGCAGGAAGAAGCGCTGATGCGTCTGGATCCTTCCTCGCTCGATCAATTACTGCACCCAACGCTCGATCCCAATGCGAAAAAACAGGTGATTGCCAAGGGTCTCCCCGCCTCTCCGGGTGCTGCATGTGGCAAAGTGGTATTCACCGCTGAGGATGCGGAACACGCTGCGAAGAATAAAGAAAAAGTGATTCTGGTGCGAATTGAAACTTCACCGGAAGATATTCACGGCATGCACGCCGCCGAAGGCATCTTGACCGCGCGCGGTGGCATGACCAGTCACGCCGCCGTCGTGGCGCGCGGCATGGGCAAATGCTGCGTTTCTGGTGCGGGCGATATTCGCATCAACTACGCGCGGAAAGAATTTTCGGCCTCGGGCCTGACCATTCGCGAGGGCGAAGTTATTACGCTCAACGGCTCCACCGGCGAAGTGATGCTGGGCGCAGTGCCCACCGTGCAACCCAGCCTATCGGGGGATTTTTCAACCATCATGGCGTGGGCTGACAGCGCGCGAGCACTGCGGGTGCGCACCAACGCCGAAACGCTTGCCGATGCCGCCACTGCGCGCAAATTCGGCGCCGAAGGCATTGGCCTTTGCCGCACCGAGCACATGTTCTTTGATGCCAGCCGTATCACCGCCATGCGCGAGATGATTGTGGCCGAAACTGCCAAAGCGCGTGAAGCGGCGCTGCATAAAATTCTACCCATGCAGACGCAGGATTTTTACGATATTTTCAAAGTGATGGACGGGCTGCCGGTGACCATCCGCCTGCTTGATCCACCGTTGCATGAATTCCTGCCGCATACGGAAGCTGAAATCGCCGAAGTGGCTGCAGCCGCCGGTTTGCCGGTGGATGCGGTGAAGTACCGCGCCGCACAGCTGCACGAGGCCAACCCGATGATGGGGCACCGCGGTTGCCGCTTAGGCATTACCTATCCTGAAATTTATGCCATGCAGGTGCGCGCAATTTTTACCGCCGCGCTGAAAGCGAAAAAAGAATCCATTCACGTGCTGCCGGAAATCATGATTCCACTGGTCATGACACGCAAGGAACTCAGCGTACTCAAAGCGCTCGTCGATGACGTGGCGAAGGAAATATTCACCGCAGAAAAAGCGGAGATTGCTTATCAGGTCGGCACCATGATCGAGCTGCCGCGCGCGGCACTGCGCGCCGGAGAGATCGCCGAAGTGGCCGAGTTTTTCAGCTTCGGCACGAATGATTTAACGCAGACCACACTGGGCATCTCGCGCGATGATGCCGCACCGTTTATCGAGCAGTATAAAAAGCTCGGCGTTTTAGAATATGACCCCTTCATGACGCTCGACACCGAAGGCGTCGGCGAGCTGATCAGCCTTGCAGCGTCGCGCGGACGCGCCGCGCGCAGCGGCCTGAAACTTGGCATTTGCGGCGAACATGGCGGCGATCCGGCGACGATTCATTTCTGCCAGAAAATTGGCCTGGATTATGTATCCTGCTCGCCCTACCGCGTGCCGATTGCGCGGCTTGCTGCTGCACAAGCGGCGATTAAAGCGAAGCAGAATTAGCTACTAAAACGATGAACCACCGGCAGCGCGTTGGCGCATTTGAAACATCAGCCTCCCATCCGGCCAGATCATGAACACATCCCCGTCGCGCGCGGGAATTCTGCTGGTGCGTGTATTGGCCGTCAGATCACCTAGTGCGCTGCTCAAACGTCCAGGAATGGCATCGGTGGCTTTGATGGTTTGCTTGGCTACATCGATGGCCAAAAACCCATCCGAGCCGATGAAATAGCTGGTTTCACCCACAGCCAGCGTTTTTGCCTGATCGTGCCCGGCAAAGGTAAAATACACCGTCTGAGCTTCTGCGGAATTATTGATGATACGAATCGCCGCGTGCGCCGATCCCGCAAAAAAAAGTGCCGCCGCAAAAACAAATAGTGAACGCATAAACTACTCCTTTAATTTTTGAATGGCACCTCGCGCGAGGGCATCGACCCGCTCGTTTTCAATGTGGCCGCTATGGCCTTTGACCCATTGCCACGCCACCTGATGTAACGCGCAGAGTCTATCAAGTTCCTGCCATAAATCCACGTTTTTTACGGGCTTGTTATCCGCCGTTTTCCAACCGCGTTTTTTCCAGCCTGCCATCCACTCGCTCATGCCTTGCAGCACGTATTTACTATCGGTGAACACGGTTACGGCACAAGGCTTGCTGAGGGCGGATAAGCCAGCGATCACGGCCATCATCTCCATGCGGTTATTGGTGGTGTTTGCTGCTGCGCCGGATAGTTCTTTTTCATGTGCCCCAAAGCGCAGTAACGCGCCCCAGCCTCCCGGCCCCGGATTGCCGCTGCACGCCCCGTCAGTGTAAAGCTCTACGTCCGTTGGGGCACTCATGCAATACTCCAATCGGCGCTGGAAAGCGTGTCAAAAAACGCCAGTTTTTTTGCGTATTCCAGCGGGTCTTTGGTGAGGTGGCGCGTGCCTTCGGGCGCATGCAACCGATCATGCGCGCGGGTGAGCAAAAAGCGCAGCGCGGCGCCCTGCCCAAGCAGAGGCAGCACTTGCTTTTCCGCATCTGAGAGCGGGCGCATACGCTGATACGCCGTAAAAAATGCTGATGATTTTTGCGGGTTGAATGCATGGTTCTCGCTGTCAAAACACCAGGCATTATGCGCGATCATCAGATCGTAGGCGAGCAGGTCATGACAGGCGAAATAAAAATCAATCACCCCGCTGCACGCCCCTGCCTCATCGAAAAATACGTTATCGGGAAAAATATCGGCATGCACAATGCCTGCGGGTAGATGGTGCGGCCACTGATCTTCAAGCGTGGCAAGCGCGTCCATCACCTGTGATTGCAGGCCATCTTGCAGCGTGTTTAGCCGCGCTCCAAGCCCCTGAGCAAGCGTTCGCCAGTGTTTAATGCCAACATTATTCGCACGCTGAAGCTTCGCATCTACGGTGGCGCGGTGAAGCGTTGCTACCATACTTCCCACCTCGGCACAGTGATGCGGCGTGATGATGCTCACCGATGTACCAGATAGAAAGCTGACCAGCGTAAACGCTTTTGATTGAATCATCCCTGTGAGCGCACCGCTACGCATGACCACCGGCTGCGGGCACGCAATGCCGCGTGCGGATAGATGCGCCATCAACTCCATAAAAAACGGCAGTTCTTCAGGCTTCACACGCTTTTCAAACAAGGTGAGAATATAGTGGATTTCCTGTCCCGCATGACCGCGCAGTGAAATCAGAAAATTGCTGTTTTCGACCCCCTGCGCGATGCCCAGCGCGAACATAAATTCGCCCAGATCGTAATGGGTGGAAAGCAGTGTGCGAATCTCTTCGTTGCTCAGTGGAGTATAGACAGCCATACGTAAAAAATACTCAGCAAACGCGGCTTGCGCCAGCATGAAAAAAACCCTGTGTGCAACTGATTTTTTGCTGGTACGGCTCAAAAACATTGCTATGGTGTGTGTGATGGTTTTTGCCACGTTTTGCCCATTCTCACGCCCTCGTTTTTAGGAGATGTTTTATGTTTCGCCGCAAAGAAGACGGTACCGAAATTTTGGATGAATTTGATGATTCCGTAACCCCACTTGGCGCCGCTTCAGAAAGCAGCACAGGGTTTGGTTCGGCGGGTCTGTCGCAAGCCGCGGCAGCTTCGGCTCCCAGCGCGTCACCTGCGGCGCCTAGCGCGGCAAGTGCTCCGGCGGCTCCGCTCTTTCGTCCGGCTGCTCCTGCTGCGGCAATGGCTGCACGTGCACCGCAAGCCCCTGCTGCTGCGGTCAGCGCGCCACAAACCAGCGCCCCAGCACTGGGCGGACTTGCCTCTGCGCCGAAATCGTCTAAGCGCGTGCTGACGGTTGGGCCGGATATTCAAATGAAGGGTGAAATCACCACCTGCGACCGCGTGGTGATTGAAGGCGCGGTGGATGCTACCTTGCGTGATGTGCATACGGTAGAACTCGCCCAAAGCGGTACGCTGAAAGGTACGGCGGAAGTGGAAGATGCCGAAATCAGCGGTGCCTTTGAGGGAGATCTTCTGGTGCGTGGCCGCCTGATTATTTATTCTACGGGTGTCATTCGCGGCAACGTTACCTACGGCGAAATTGAGATTGAGCGTGGTGGCCAGGTTTCTGGCAACGTGCGCAATGTCGATGAAGCAAGCGGCACGAAGGGATCAGATAAACGCCGCGCCGCCTAAGCTTGAAGTACGAAAGATGAAAGGCCGCGCTTCGTCGCGGCCTTTTTTATGGCGTTTTATTCTTAAAACCACACAGCGTGCGCACGCTACACGTACCGCATGCGGGGCTACGCGCTTTGCAAACGTAGCGGCCATGCAAAATCAACCAGTGATGCGCATGCTGAAGGTAAGCCTGCGGAATCACTTTCTCGAGCGCCAGCTCGACGCCAAGCGGCGTCTTTTCCTGACACAGCCCCAAGCGGTTCGCGACGCGAAACACATGCGTATCCACCGCAATCGTCGGATGTCCCAGCACGCAGTTCAGCCAGACATTCGCCGTTTTACGTCCCACGCCGGGCAGTGTCGCAAGCTGGTCGCGGTCTTCAGGAATCTTCCCGTCAAAATCCGTCAGCAACATGCGGCTAAGGGCGATCACATTTTTAGCTTTGGTATTAAACAGGCCGATGGTTTTGATATGCTGTTTGAGCTTGGCCTCGCCCAGTGTAACCTTTTGCTTTGGCGTTTTTATGGTAGCAAACAATTCTTTGGTGGCTTTGTCGACGGTGATGTCCGTAGCCTGCGCGGAAAGCACCACCGCCACCAGCAGGCAGTAAGGATTAGGCGCCACCAGCTCGGTCACCGGATGGGGGTTCTGCGCCGCAAAACATGCAAAAATATCGCTGATTTGCTGGCGGTTGCGGCGGGTCGCACGAAGAGAGGAATCCATGGCTATTGCGCTAATGCAAAATAGCGTCAATCGCCAGTAATTTCACAAAACTGTCACATTTCAGCCCGGCAAATCCGCTATAATGAACCTATGGAATCAGAAACAAAGACCAGCCGTGTACTGCGCGGATTATTTAGCGGGCTTAAAACTGGCCTGCTGGTGATGGGCATTTTTGCGCTGGTATCGGCATCCGCGGCGGCATTTTTTCCTGCTGCGGCAGTAGCTACCGCTCCGTCTTTCTTCACCGCTTTGACCGCTATGGAGGTGATTAAGCCCGCCATCATTGGTACGATTGTATCGAGCTTGTTTGGCGCAGCGAATCAACTATTTTCCGGCGAGCCTGAATCTTTGAAACACGCACCTCACCTGCGCATGCACGATGCACGTATTCAGCAAGCCTCGCAAACGGTGGTGCCGCTTTTAGTACCAGGTCAGTCGGCAGCGCAGAGCGCTGAGCGTAGTCATGAAACTACTCCACCTCAGGAACTTCGCAATAATTGGCGCGATACGGTGCAGCGCAGTGATTCGCGCATGCACGCCATTTTAAATAACGGCGAGCTTAGCGGCAAATCGCGCGCCGCAGCGATTTTAGCCGAGCGCGAACGTACAGCAAACGCGCAGCACAGCGTTTAATCCAACACACGCACTATATCATGAAGCTCAGGGCGGGGCCGCTCATCGGGCTTGGCCGTGGCGGTGCCAATATAGATAAAGCCTGCGATGTGATCCCCATCGGCGCCACCAAGCGCGCGTAAAATTTCTGTATCAAACGCTGGCCATTCGGTCAGCCAGTTCGCGCCAAAACCAAGTGCCTGCGCGGCGTAGAGCGCATTCAAGCACACGCATCCGACAGAGAGTTGCTGCTCCCACACCGGGATTTTTCCGAGCTTCGGCGTTGATAGAACCGCAAGCACCAGCGGCGCGCGCATGAAGCGTGTACGCTCAAACTCGATTTGCGCGGGCGTGGCGTCTGGGTGTGCGGAGGTAAAAATTTCTGCGGCCAGATCGCCGAGTGTTTTCTGCCCCGCTTCGCGCATCACGATGATGCGCCACGGCGCTAATTTTCCGTGATCGGGCACACGGGTCGCCACGCGCAAAATATCTTCCAGCTGCCCATCATCAGGGGCGGGCGTGCTGAGCAGTCTAACTGAGGTAGAGCGGCGCGTGATAAGGTGCTGGTAGAGGGTCATGTACGTAGTGGGTGGTGAGTGGTGGGTGGTGTTAGCGGCGCTGACGCTGACTTAAGGGGACATAATAAACGCGGTAGCGTTTAATGTGTACCCTTTGCATCGTCATCGCCATGTCAGTTTTCTTTTTGTTATTCCTGGATGAGCAGGAATCTTGTTTTTTCTCACTGGATGCCCACTTTGGCAGGTATGACAAGCAAAATTGTTAGAAAATTCCAAAATTTTCTGCTACACTGACTTTAATGAACAATAAAAAATCCCCCTCGCCGACATCGTTTCTTTTTGTGTGTACCGGAAACATTTGCCGCTCCCCCACCGCCGAAGGTCTGTTTGAACGCGCGCTGGCTGAGCGTGGCATCACGCAGATTACCCATGATTCTGCCGGCGTGAATTCAGGGCTTGTCGGCCACCCGCCCGATCCGCGCAGCCAAGCCACCGCTGCTGCGCACGGCACGCCGCTGCATCATTTGCGCGCGCGCAATGTGCGACCTTCGGACTTCACCGAGTTTGATGTGATTTTAGCGATGGATGAAACACACTTAAACGCCCTGAAGCGCATGCAGCCTGCAAACTCTACCGCCCTAATCAGCCTGCATTTGGCCTATTGCAACATCAGCGAACGCCCCGACGTGCCCGACCCTTACTTCGGCACGCAGGCCGATTTTGACTATGTGTATGATGTGCTCGAGCGGGCGAATGAAAACTTAGTGGAAAGGTTACAGGTTAAAGGTTAAAGCTAAAACCTGTAACCTATCACCTAAAACCTAGACCTCATCATGCACATACTCATCACTGGCGGCGCGGGATTTATTGGTAGCCACGTGGCGGACGCGCTGATCGCGCGCGGCGACAGCGTGCATATTCTCGATAATCTCTCCACCGGCAAACGCGAAAACCTACCCGCTAGCGCCAGCTTCACTGAAGGTGACGTGGCGGATGATGCACTGGTGGCAACACTTGCCGAAAGCGCCGATGCGGTGATTCACTTAGCCGCCATTGCCTCCGTGCCAGCGTGTGAAGCCAACTGGATGCAGGCGCACCGCACCAATGCTTACGGCACGGTGAGTGTGCTGAATGCGGCGGCGAAGTCAGCGAAAAAGCCGCGAGTGGTCTATGCCTCTTCAGCAGCCGTGTACGGCGATAACGATGCGCTGCCGCTGAGGGAAACCGAACCCCCGCGCCCGATTTCGGTTTATGGCATGGATAAATATGTCAGCGAGCGCGAGGCGGAAATTGTCCATGCGCGCTTTGGCGTTCACTCGGTGGGCTTGCGGTTTTTCAATGTGTACGGTCCCAGGCAAGACCCCAAAAGCCCCTATTCTGGCGTGATCAGCATTTTTGCCGATGCCGCGCGTAGTCATAAAGCCATCACGTTTTTTGGCGATGGGTCGCAAACTCGCGATTTTATTTACGTGGGCGATATTGTGCGGCTTATCATCGCAGCGCTGAGTGCGCCGGAAGGTGCGCACCGGGTGAACGGTTGCACGGGGCGCGCCACTAGCCTGCTTACGCTGGCACAAACGCTGCGCGAGATCACAGGGGCACCACTGCCCGCAACCCACGAAGCTGCCCGCACCGGCGACATCACGCATAGCCTGGGCGATGCATCGTATAGCGCAGAATTGCTTGGGTTTCGTGCCAGCACCGCACTGCATGATGGCTTGCGGCAATTACTCGCCGCACATTAATCACTTCCAAAGATTATAAAGTCTTTATTTAGATTAGTTAAGAAATCAGTCCACTGCGGGCTAAATATAAACATCATTTTATCAATAGCTTGCCGGATAATTAAGTCCAGCGACGCGCTTTACTTGCATTTTTTATAATGATTACGATTGACTTTTAGCCCATCCATTTATACATAGTTTATCCACAATAATGTCCTTAAGTTTTTTGTGAGCTTTCTGCAACAAGATGCTTAAATACATTTAATATTTGGCACTAAAAAGCCGGAATAGTGGAAGATGCATGATGTCGCTGGCATCGTGCAATCATAAAAACAAGGTGGGCTGATTTATCCTAAATCTATCCACATGAAATATGGGCACAATCCCAGTTTCATGTTGAATTAGATGATAAATATAGACCTCGCCACTCGCTCGCATGCAAGGAATCAGTTTCTGGCGGAGTCCGCATGCGTAAATATATTATTGTTGCTGTCATTCTGGTGGTGCTTGGCGTGGGCGTCAGCTTTTTGCTGATTCCAAGCGAAGGCGAAATTTCCCAGCTGCAAGCGCGCGATGCAACGCAAGTCGATTTAGGCAATGTCGATATTGAAGCCGAATATGCGCAAGGCCGTCGCGGCTTTGTGATTATCAACGCGCTGGTCGATAAGCGTATCAATGAAGGCAACCGCCCTGGTGCCATTACCATTTTAGAAGAATATGTTGCCGCCAACCCTAACGATATTAATGGCCGCAAGCGCATGGCCGAGCAATACCAGCTTGCCGGTGATTATGTGAAGTACAATCAGCAACTTGAAGCCATTGCCGCGGCCGAGCCGACCGAGGCGAACCTGAAAATCCTCTCGGATATTTATAATGCCGAGAAAAGCTACCCCAAGCAGATTGAGATTTTGAAAAAGATCATTGAAGTGACGGATGGTAAAAATCCGGTGTATTACTCTGATTTAGCGACCATTCAAATGGTCGAGGCGCAAACCGAAGAAGCGCTGATAACCATTGAGCAGCTGCGCGCAAAGCATCCTGACTACAACACCTACGCCACCACGCGCATTTACGTGAGCGCGCTGGCCACCAAAGGCGAGCTTGACCGCGCGGTGGAAGCCACCAATCAGTGGATCAATCTGAACCCCGCGCCGGAGCAACTGGCGGATTTTGTCAATATCATTCACTATACTGGTAAAGATGCACTGCGCGCGATCGGCCTCGTCGAGCCACGCATGGACATGCTCACCAAAGATGCAACACTGGTACTGGCTTACGTCAATGCTAACATCACCGCCGGACGCGATCAACACGCCTACGAAGTGCTGCTGAAGGTGGATGAAACCGGCACCATGCCCGCTTCGCTCTACGCCGCGTATCTTGAGCTTGCGCTCAAGCGTGAGGATTATGCGAATGCTGAGAAAATCGTCGCCAAGCTCGATCCGAAAGAATTTACCGAAGAACAGGCGCTGAATATCATCGAGCTGGCGCGCGCGATGGGCGCGACGGGCACGCTCTCTGGCCTTACCACGCGCTTTCAGGAACCAGGTATTTTGGATAGCCGCCCTGTACTGGCATCGGTGATTGCCATTATTACCAAAGCCAAAGATCAGGATGATAAAATCGCCACCGCGCTATCGCTTGATTTGAGCGCGACGCAGCGTTTGCGCCTCGCAGAAGCCTGCGCGCGTGCGGGGAAAAACAAATGTTTTGATGAGCTGGTGAAAAAATTCCCGCCGATGGAAATGATGACCCCCGCGCAAGTGGCCGAGTATGCGCAGCTGCATATTGTCGCCAACCGCGCGAGCGATATTGTAGATAGCGTGGGCGCGAAAGCCAAAACCAACCCCGTCTATGAAATTAATCATGCCTACCTTAGACTGGCTGCGGCGTCTGGCCGTAAAGATATTTTCGATATCTGGCTGGAGCCGAATGCGCAAACAGCGGCACTCTCCCAGCTTCAGGAGTATTTCTACCTCGCCAATGACCGTGGGCACGGCGAGATTGCAGGGCGCATCGCGCGTATTCTCTATGACCGTGACCCCTCACCCACCAACCGCGATATTATGATTGCAGCTTTCATCAAAGCCGGAAATCACAAAGAAGCCGTGGCGCTGCTGCGTCAGGTGATTAAGGAAGATGGCGCGGGCGACGCGCTGTATGTCAGCACGCTGAGCAAGCTGGCGCGGCGTGACAAAGATGCACGCGCCGAACTGATTGATTATGCCACCGTGCGCCTGCGTAATAATGAAGGTACACGCGCACAGCAGCTCAATTACGCCTACGCGCTGATCAATCATGGCCAGCGCAATACTGTCCTTCCCATTGTACGCGATAAAGCCAAAGCCGAAGGCGGCGAGTGGCGCAAAATGCTCGCACAACTTACCCCGGCAAGGGGCGGCAAAGGTGCGCCTTCCAAACCGTTGACCCGCGAGCAATATCTCGCCATGGCGAAGCAGCCAAACATTAGTGCTGCAAACAAGCGCCAAATCGCCTTTAACCTGATGAAAATGGGTCATCAGGCCGATGCGGCGACCTTATTTGAACAGCTGGCGGAAGGTAAGTCGCCCACCTCGCAGGAAGTGAAAGACCTGCTGTATATTTGGGGCGGGAAACTCGATGAGCGTCAGTTTAGCTGGCTGACATCGCGCGCCACCGCTGCCAATGCTTACGATAAGCAAGGCTGGCAAAATCTGGTGAATCAATATGGATCCGATGCGCAGGTGATGCGCTATGTTGGCAAGGATCCTGAAGCGCTGTATAACAGCAATCTGCGTCAGAAATATTTCCGACTACTTGCGCTCAATGAGTCTGCCGCCGTCTTCGACACCGGCATGAGCGGCTGGATTTCTCAGACCACCGATGTCGCAGCTTTGCGCGATTACGCACTCATCGCCTCTGCTTACGGCTATAGCGATGCGGCCAATCGCACCTACGCACGCATTGCAGAAATATCGCCTTCGGACAAAGACGCCCTCACCCGCCTGGGCGCTGCGTATGCGACGAAGGGGCAGTTCTCGAAGGCGCGCCCGATGGTGGATCGTGCACTCGCCGTTCCTACCAAAACTCTCGAAGATCAGGGCAATGATGCGCAGGCCTATTTTTACCGCGCCGAACTGCTCAAGCGCGATGGTCAGAAAGAAGCCGCGCAGCGTGAATACGCGCAGGTCGTAGCGCTGGAGAGCGCACGCGCCGAGCGTGAAGGCAGTCTGCCGCTGGATTCTGCAACCCGCCTCAATGCAGCGCTTTTCCATCTTGGTCGCCAGCAAGAGTCCCGCGCGGGCTTTGAGCGCTTGCTGCAGGAAAACCCAAGCAACAAAGGCCTGCTCGCTGATTATATGGGGCTGCTTTTAGAATATGACTACCCACAAGATGCGATGCGCATCGCCAATCAGTATGACGGTAATTCGCTGCTGCGCCGTAAAGAATCGCGCATCAAAGGCAACTCGCCGCATATCAGCAAAGTACAGACTTCTTCAGATGGTCGCACGCTGACGCTATCGTTCAACAAGCCGGTGGATGGTACGTCGCCGCTGAAGTTGGGCAAAGGCAAGCCAGCCTGGATGGAAAGCGCGCACACCGATTACGATACCATGACTATTTCCGCCAAGCATGGCTATGAGCTGCGCTTTGTACCAACCTCCAGCGATACGTTTGAGATTGTTTCTGCGCCGCAACTCACCGCGCAAGAGCGCATGGAGCGCGATCAGATGCTGCGTCTGCAGCTACTGTATGCACGTCTGGAACATCAGATGGATCAGCCGGAAAAAGCCCGCGAGCGCTTAGCGGCGGTAGAAAAATACTACCCACGTGAGCCGCAAATTGCCGCCGCACGTGCTGCCATTGAAAGCGCGGAAGGCAACCCCTACGAAGCGCTGGATCTGATTCGTGGCGCGCAAACGTTATCGCCAGAAAACGAAGATTATATTCGTCAGATCGAAGCCTTCAAACGTGCGGGCGGCACCCCTAATTATCTGCGCGCCGATCATGAATATCGTAGTTTCGGCAAAAATGATGAGCAGATCACCACCCTCTCAGGTGTCGCACGTGTGACAGACAGGGTGGAAATCGGCACACATCTGCGTAATAACTTTATGGATACTCAGGGAATCCGCCAAGGTGATACCGGCCGTATCGGCGACTACACCACTACCCGCCAGCAAGCGGAAATCTTCATGGCGTACTACCTTGATGGCGGAGACCGCGCACAAGTTTCGCTGTTTACCAATAACGACGCACAGGGTGTGGGGCTATATTACGGCTTCCGCAACCCTTACGGCCAAAGCGAACTGATTGCTGAATATCACCGCCCCTACTGGGATATTCCTGAAGCCGTGTTTGAAGATGCAACGCGCGACCGCGTGGGCCTTCGCCATGTGGCGCAGCTTTCGTCAAAAACGTCGTTTGGTCTTGAAACATCCATCAACCGCTACAATACCCGCGTGGCGGATAATGTGCTCAATACCGGCCTCATCCGTGCTAACCTCGTGCATACGCTGCGTGATTCGGGTCCTTATTTCGGCATTGGTTACGGGCTGGATGCGGAATATCTTTTCGGCAACCGTGAAAGCCGCCGCGCACAAGACAGCAATGAGCTGTATTATCTCTTGCCGCTCATCAGCCGCGAAGTGCATGCCATTACTGGTATTGTCCGCGAAGACTTTACGCCGACCACACAAGGCTTACTCATTGCAGGCTACGCCTATGACCGCTTCACCGCTGGCGGGCCGCTGGTGGAAGCGCGCCTGACCGAAGATGTGACCGAGAATGTCGAAGCCGGTGTGCGCGCACGCTACGGTCTGCAAACCAATGATGCGAACAACAATGCCGTCAATGTTGGCGCGCACCTACAGTATAATTTCTAACGCTCGGGGAATGATATGAACCAACCACGTATTTTAGGCATTCGCACATCAGCGATCATTGAGGGGCTGGCGATTACTGCCATTCTGGCGCTCATCGGCATTTTTGTGTTTGGTGAGGAGAAATTACATACGCTCAACCCCCACCCGTTCTGGGCGGTGGTACTGGTGCTTGCCTGCCAATACGGTACGGCAGAAGGTATTTTCGCTGCGTTTATCGCCACCATTGCCTACATGCTAATTGGCACGCCCGATGCGGCCGAAGGCGTGGATCGTTTTGATCATCTCTACCAGGTTTTCATCAACCCGATTTTGTGGTTCTTTGCCGGTTGGGGGCTGGGTGAACTGCGCCAGCGTCACGTGCGCGAGCGCAACCACCTCACGCAGGAATTAAACGCCGCACACGAGCGCGAGCAGCTTATTTCCAATTCCTATAATTTCGTTAAAAGCCGCAAAGAAAATTTAGAGGTGCAAATTGCTGGCCAGCTGACCTCGACCATTCAGGCGTACCGCGCGGCTAAATCGGCAGAATCGCTTGATCCCAAATCGGTGATGGTGGGTGTAGAAAAACTGATTCAATCGGTGATGTCGCCGCAGAAATTCTCGCTGTATCTGCTCAATGACAATAAATTCCAGGCCGCCATTTTGCATGGCTGGCAATCGGGCGAGGCGCTGCAACAAACGATTGAGAATTTCAGCCCACTCTATCAGGCGGTTGTGGGTCAGCAGCAAGTGCTGGTTGCCGCAAACTCTGATCACGAGCGCGCGCTCGATGGTCAGGGGCTGATCGCAGGTCCGATTCTTGATCCTACCACCCGTCAGGTGATTGGGATGCTGAAAATCGAGCAGATGAATTTCGCATCGCTTGGCTTGCAAACTGTGGAAAGCTTCAAAGCGCTTTCAGAGTGGGTGGGCGCAGCACTGATGAATGCGCGTCAATATCAAAGCGCTAAGAGCGAAGCCATTATCAACCCTGAACGCGGCCTGCTCACCTACGGCTATTTCCGCCGTCAGAGCGATTATATGAGCAAACTGGCCAAGCGTATTGGCTTTAACCTCTCGGTGCTGATTATTAAAATGAATGCTGCCGAATCGCTGGATGAAGGCACGCGCATCCGCGTTGCGCGCCAGATTGGTGAATCGGTACGCAAAACCCTGCGCGGGATTGACCTTGCGTTTGACTACCAAACCGATGGTAGCGAGTTTTCGATTCTGCTGCCCGCCACACCGGTAGCGGGTGCGAATATTGTGCGCGATAAAATTGCACGCGATATCGAACGTCATCTGCGCGATGCGGGTGGTGCTAACTTCAGCTATATTGTGCAGGCACTCCATGAAGCTGCTTAACTCACCCGTCTACGATTACGTCGATGACATTCTGCGCGAAGACGACGTGCATGATGTTCAGCGCATACCGCTTTCCACGCCTGGCAATGCCTCGTTTGTCGTGTTTGCGGTTCTGCTCACGCTGGTTCACGGCTTTATTTTATACCTGCTACTGGGCACCGATATCTGGCCAGCGATTCCGATTCTGCTGCACATCATTGTTGCAGGCATTACGGTGATGATTACCTACGGCCAGTATCGCCGTGGACTGGATGTGCAGCATCTGGGCGCGCTCGCCATCGTCAGTGCGACGACGGGTATTTTCGGTACCTTAGGTGCGCTGGTCGGCTTTATCGCCTACATTATTTTCCGGCAAAAAAATCAGCATTTCGCCGATTGGTATGAGAGCATCTTCCCCACCGATCATGTCAGCCAGTCGCAACAGATTTACGATGACATTTTAGAAGGTCTCGATGAACATCCGACCATGTATAACGTCATGTCGTTTAACGATGTGATGCGCCTTGGCTCGGAAGATCAGAAGCGCCGCGCACTTACACGCATGACCACGCGCTTTCACCCCCGCCTGTCGAGCGCATTTAAGATCGCGCTGAAAGACCCAAGCAACGCGATTCGCGTACAAGCAGCCACGGCGATTGCGAAAATTGAGCGGCACTTCATGCAGGTTAATGAGCGCATTGTAGAAGCCCGCGCGCGCGATACGCACAACAGCAAACTTCTCTACGCACAGGCACGCTTTTACGATGATTATGCCTTCACAGGGATTTTGGATAGCGAGCTTGAAAAGCAAAACCGCAAACGCGCGCTGGATAGTTACAGAGCGTACCTGCAGCAAGACCCCAACCACGCCGAAACCTGGGCAGCGGTCGGGCGCATTCTGCAGCGCAGCGGTGACTTTAGCGGCGCCACGGAATGGCTGCAACAAGCCATCGCCCGCGGGGTGAATATGAAAACCATGTATCTGTGGTATTTTGAAGGCTTGTTTGCGCAGAAAAAATTCGACGAACTGCGTCAGGCGGCCGCCCGCCACGGACGCGAAGCCCTTGCCAATGATGAACTGCCCCAACCGCTGCGCGATGCCATCGCGTTGTGGATGCACCAAGCCGCCTAGAGGAGAAGCCACGTGCGTAGTCAGAAAGCCGATGTCTGCTTGATTCTTGAAGGCACCTATCCGTATGTCACCGGCGGTGTTTCCGGTTGGTGTCACACCTTGCTGCAGGAGCAAAGCCATTTGAGCTTTCACCTCTGCGCGATTGTACCCAAAGATGCCGAGCTGGAACTAAAATATAATCTACCAAGCAACGTGGTAGGCCTGACCACCATCGCGCTTAATGATATGCCCAAAGGCGCAAGCTTAAGCGGTATTAGCGCCACGCGCCTGCACCAAAAATTACGCGCACCAGTGGCCACACTGACCAGCCCACGACCGATGGAACTGGAAGAACTCAAAACGCTGATTGATGCGCTGGGCAATCAGAAAAGCATTCTCGGTTCGGAAGTAC
>JALHRI010000018.1 GCA_022841525.1 Alphaproteobacteria bacterium
CATCAATTTTTGAGATGAGCTTCAAATAGCGGTTGCGAGTACGTAGCTCAACGCCTGCTTCGGTTTCCAGCGATGCGCGGTCGGCGATGTCGGCCTGATGCCAGTTTTCTTCGTGCAAATGTTCCAGCGTCTCGCGCGATTCGGCCAGCAGCTCCTGACGCCAGGTGAGCAATTTCTGACGAAAATACTCCATCTGCAGCGGGTTCATGTAGTCTTCTTTGAGTGAAGGCTTGTAATCTTTTGGCAGTTTTGCAGGCTTATACGGCTTGACTTCTTTTTTAGGTGCAGCAGGTTTCATAACGGGCTTGATGGGGGTAACTTTTTGAGAAGTGGTTTTCTGAGGAACCGGCTTCTGACGCGAGACGGGCTGTTTTGCAACGGGTTTTTTTGCTAAGGCGATTTTTTTCGGTGCCAGTTTTTTTGGCGCTGCTTTTTTTGCAACAACGACCTTTTTAGCCACCGGTTTTTTAGCCGCCAGTTTTTTTGGCGCTGCTTTTTTCGCCGCCGGTTTTTTCGGTGCGGGTTTTTTAGCCACCGGTTTCTTGACCACGGTTTTCTTCACCGGCTTGGCTTTTGCTACGGGTTTTTTAACCGCTTTTTTTGCGGGCTTTGCGGCAGTTTTTTTCACGGGTTTTTTTGCAGCTTTGGCCATGGCAATGCTCCGTTATGGCGTGAATAATCCCGCCATTATAAATGAGCGATTCCCCTCCACAAGTAGCAACTAAACTTGTGCATAACTAGATTACGTGCCGCTTGCCGTATTTTCTTGTGCCGGCTCGTCAGGAGTATCCTCGCCCTGCACCAAGCGCGCATCGTAGCTGGGCATTTCGACCTCATAGACATTACTGCCCTGACTGGTGGTGGTGACCTGTTTGGGAGCACTCAAACTCACCTCGCCGCTGCGATGAAACGCAATGCCTTGTTTGGTGTAGAGCTTCACCAGATCATCATTTTCAGACTTCATAAGCGTGAGCTGACTATGCTCAAATTGCTCGAGACGTTTTTTAATGATCGCGCTGCGGCTGACGACATCCTGGATATTCCATTTCAACAGACTGCGCGCGCGCTTGGATTGTTTGGCGGTCAGCGGATGCGCCAGGCTCATAAACGAATACCAGACATTTCCAGCTTCGCCAGTTCCACGGCGGCGCGCAGCTCAATATCATCCAGCACTTCGTTTAAGCGAGGATCTGCGGTCAGCATGCGTTCCTGCTGTACCATGGTCTCAAGCTGCTTTAAGCTTTCGCGCGGCATGCGGCCGGTGAGCAGGCCGTCGCGCAGCGCTTCAAGGGCGTCAAGTGTAAGCCGCCCACGCTTGAGCGTCTGGCGGCGGCGCAGTTCTTCTTCGGTCACTTCCTGAGCACCAATCAGCGTACCCACAGCGCTCATCGCCGCGAGTGGAGTCGCAGCATCCACGTCCTGCGGCGCGTCAACCCCTGCAAGTACGGAGGCGAAGGAACTACCCTGTACGGCAGAGGCTTTTTTGACTTGCGCCGCACGCGCAGCAGGTGTCGCCGGTTTACTATATCCTATTTTATCGACCATGCCGTCACTATAACGTGCCAGATTCAGGCATGCAATTTGCAAACAGGATCATGTGAGTGAAACACCCTCAGTAGCGGCTTGCGGCAAAAAATGCCTAGCGCGATTTTACAGGGATTTTGTGACCATGCGCGCCCGCGCAAAATATATTAATCTGTTGATTATCAGCCTGTTACTCGTTGGCACGGCTTTCGCATAGTTAGGCGCGATGGGCGCATGAAAGATGCCCTAACAGGAGCGAACGATGCGAGTGTATCAAGTGACGAATTACCAACCTGCGAGTGCGTACAGCATGAGCAGATTATCTCAGTGGCTGATGCGGCCCGTCCATCACATGATTGGTTACGGCGCCGCCTTGCTCGCGATGGCGATGCTGGTACTCAGCGCGATGCCAGCGCATGCCACGCGCATCAAGGATGTGGTGGCGTTTGAAGGCATTCGTGAAAACATGCTGCTGGGTTATGGTCTGGTGGTGGGGCTGAATGGCTCAGGCGATAGGTTGCAAAATAACGCGTTTACGCAGCAAAGTTTGATCGCGTTTTTAGAGCGCCAGGGCGTCAATATTCGTGGTCTGAATTTGCAGTCACGTAACGTAGCAGCGGTGACGGTGACGGCGAAACTTCCGCCCTTTGCCCGTGCCGGATCGATGATGGATATTAATATCAGCGCGCTTGGGGATGCGCGCAGTTTGCTGGGCGGTACGCTGCTTGCCACCTCGCTGATGGGTGCGGATGGCAACGTGTACGGCGTCGCGCAAGGGCCGGTGACGATTGGCGGATTTGAAGCATCGGGGCAGTCGGCTAATTCTTCGGGATCCACCATTACCAAAGGTGTACCCACCAACGGCTTTATCGCTAACGGCGCGATAGTCGAGCGCGAGATTAATTTTAACTTAAACGCCATGCGCAATGTGCGCCTGAGTTTGCGCAATCCGGATATGACGACGGCACACAGCATCGCGCAGGCGATCAATCAACAGGTGGGGCCGGGTATTTCCAAGGTCGAAGACCCGGGCACGGTTTCCGTGGCGGTGCCGGACGCGTACATCGGCGATGTCGCAGGACTGCTGGCGGATATTGAAACGCTCAATGTCAAAACCGATCAGGCCGCGCGCATTGTGGTGGATGAGGCAACCGGAACCATTGTGATGGGCGAGAATGTACGCATTTCAACGGTGGCCATCGCGCAGGGAAATTTAGTGGTGAAGGTGGAAGAAACACCGCAAGTGTCGCAGCCCAATCCGTTTGCACCTGAGGGTGCTGAAACTGTCGTCGTGCCGCGCACCGATGTCACGGTCGATGAAGAAAACGGCAATAAAATGGCCGTGCTGGAAGAGGGCGCCACGCTGCGTGATCTGGTGGGCGGACTCAATGCCCTGGGCGTCGGCCCGCGCGATTTAATCACCATTTTGCAAACCATCAAAGCCGCAGGGGCGCTGCAGGCGGATATCGAAACACGCTAGAGGATGTTCAAACGCGCGAATCTGAACATCCTTTGAAACGAACGCGCTAAAGCCAACTGGCACGAAGGTTGCATTAACAAATGAAAGACGCGCTCAGCGCGCGTTTCTTTTGGAGGAATACCGAACATGGCATCTGCACTACAGGGGCTTGATACAACGACGATGCAGGGGGTCGCGGCAAGCACTGCCCGCGCAGAGAAGCTCGCCCGCGCGCAGCATGCAGGCGCCATGAATATGGCAAAAATCGATAAGACCGCGCAGGAATTTGAAGCGCAGTTCATCGCCCAGATGCTGGAGAACATGTTCTCCACCGTCGAGACAAACCCTGTGCTTGGCGGCGGTGAGGGCGAAGAAATGTACCGCTCGCTGATGGTCGATGAATACGGAAAATTACTCGCGCGATCCGGCGGCATTGGCGTGGCAGATCACGTGAAGCGAGAAATGCTGCGGCTTCAGGAAGCAACACACATCGGAAAAGGAGCGTAATATGACGCAGAGCACTCCCCAGATTATTGAAGCCTTGCCCGAACTACCGCCGATTGAAATAGGCGACAGCGTGCAAGTCGAAGAAATTGTCGCCGTCACGCGACGTTTAACCGAGCTTTTAGCGGAAGAATCGATGCATCTGCGTGCGATGCGGATTAAGCCGGTCGCCACACTTAAGGAAGAAAAAAATCGGTTGATTGGCTGGCTGGAAGCGCAGCAAAAAATCATCGCGATTAATCCTTCCATGCGCGATAGCATGAGCGAAGAAGAGCGCGAAGTCATCGCATCGATTGGGGCGGAATTTGCGCAGGCGGTGGAAGAAAATTACCATCAGGCGAGCATTGCCCGCGCAGTGAATCAGCGCGTGGTACAGGCGATGATGGAAGCGGTGCGCGATCAGCATGCATTGCCGCTGTACAGTGCTTCGGGTGCGCAGGCGCGGCCGACATCAGGCAGCAGCTATCAACTCAACTTAAATCAGCAGGCGTAATCTATGGCGCTTGAAATGGCATTGGGTAGTGCGCTTTCCGGGCTTCGCACCAGCCAGCGAGCGATGGGGACCCTTTCGCATAATATCGCCAACGTGAATACGGAAAATTATTCGCGGCAGAAAGTGAATCAGTCGGCGGTCTATGTTGAAGGCGTTGGCAATGGCGTGCGTATTGATAACGTCACCCGTGCGATTGATTCGTTCCTGCGCCGCTCGATTTTAACGCAAACCTCTTCCTCTTCTTCTGCAGAGGTCGTGAATAATTATCACGAGCGGCTGCAGGTGGTGCTCGGAGAACCAGGTGCTGACAATACGCTGGATGAGGGGATTACCAGCTTTTTTAATACCGTCAGGCGGATGGCGGAAACTCCGGAACGCGCGTCGTTTCGAAGCGCCACCGTAAATGCGGGGGTGGATTTAGCGCGGCAGATTTCTGATTTAGCCTTTCGTCTGGAGGATCTTCGTTTTCAGGCCGACCGCGATTTGAGTGAAGCGGTTAGTACGCTCAATAATACCATGCGCCGGCTTGATCAGGTCAATGCAGCGCTTTCGAGTGCGGCGGTGCTGGGTGCTTCGCAGGCGGGGCTGGAAGATGAGCGCGACGCGCTGCTGCGCACCATGTCGCAGAAGCTCGATATTAGCACATTCTTTGACCGCAACGGTGCAGTGAGCGTGTTTACCGGCGAAGGTGTCAGCTTGGTGGAAAATGGCATTCGCCGCGAGATACGCTATAATCCTGTGCCCTCGGTAGATGCATTTGCCGAAAATGGTCTCATCAATGCCGTGCAGCTGGTGACGATTACCAGCACTGGCCAGCCATCCGCCAATGATCGGCCGATTGATTTAATCAGCGCAGGCAGACGCGGAGAAATTACCGCACGTATTACCGGCGGTGAGATTCGCGGCTTACAGCAACTGCGTGATGAAGTGATTCCGGAGTTTCTAAGCCAGCTCGATACGCTGGCGGCAGGCATTCGCGATCAGCTCAACGAGGTACATAATAAAGGTACGGCATTCCCGCCACCTACCAAACTCACCGGCACGCGCTCAGTCGCGGCGGGTGAAGAATCTAACTGGTCGGGCAATGTGCGCATTGCAGCGCTCAGACCCGATGGGCAGCCAGTCAATGCGCCCTTTAGTGATGAAGCGTTTACCGGATGGCGCCCGCTGAATCTGGATCTGGAGCGGCTGGATTCCGGCTTTGGTCGTGGCCGGCCAACCGTGCAGGGCATTATTGATGAAATCAATAATCACTTCCGCACCCCATCGGCGAAGGCAAAAGTTGGTATTTTGAACAATGTCCAAATCGCCTCGGCGGTGCCGCGCTTGCCGATGAGCCCGACGCCGATTTTCAGTTTTGATCTCGATATTGAAAATATCACGGACATTGATGGTTCCGTGTTTGTTACAGGCACCCGCGTCTTTGATGATACCGCGACCAATATCACCAACATTACACAAGATGTGCCCAGCATTGCGGCATCACCGCTGGGCACCTACACGACCACTGCCGGATCACGCGATGTGATTGTGACGCTTGCGTCACTGCCGACGAATATTTCGCTGGGAGGAACCGTCTTTTTGAACGAGCCGCCAGCAGGATTGTATAACGGCATTCCGCATACCGAGCTTGGGGGGTATTTTACAGTTTCAGCCATCAGCGGTAACCAGATTACGATTACGGTACCCACGACTCCGGCACTGGCAGGCCCGCCGCTTAACCAGGCGGGAATTGTTGCCCGTCCGCCCTACACAACTTCGGTGGCAGGCGAGAAAGCGCGCACCGGACTTTCCGGTTTGATCACCGCAGATTTGACAGCAAACGCCACCAGCGATTATTACGATATTGAAGTAGATATTGGTGTGCGCGATGAACTTGGCGTGCTCACCACCAGCACCATTCGTTACCGTGTCAGCAACAACACCTTTAACATGCTCAATGATCGTTTTGACGCGACGAACGTCTCTGGCGGTGGCGCACGCATTTTGCCCAGCACGACACAAGATGCGATGCGCGCGATATTGGTCGATGAAAACGGTAATGAGCTACCGAAATTTGGCGGCGTCTATCCCCCGGAAACCAAGGGCTTTCTGCAAATTGTAGGCACCAATGCCAGTTACCGCGTAGCGATTGATGAGCTGAATTCCTCGCAGCTGGGCAGGCTTGAAACGCCACCAATATTACCAGGGACAAGACGTGGCTTCTCGCATTACTTTGAGATGAATAATTTATTCGAAAGCCTCGAGCCGACCGCAACTGGCGATACGCTTTTAAGCTCGGCGTTTTATTTGAAGCTTGAGGAACGTGTTATCAATGATCCGAATCTGGTGGCGAACGCAGCGCTCGAGCTTCAGCGTCAGCCGGTGAGCCCTGGTCAACCGCCGCAATATACCTACGTGGCGTATGCCGGCAGTAATACGAATGCGCAGCGCCTCTCAGAAGCGGGGCTTACGACGATGGACTTTCCGGCTGCAGGAAGGCTTCCTGGTACTAGTCTGACGATTGGTGCCTATGCCTCCGAGTTTTTAGGCTTTGTGGCCGGACAATCCGCAAAAGCGCAGACGGATGCGAAGAGTGCGAGTGTGCTGCTCAGCGGGTTTCAAGAGCGCGCCGAAGCCATCAGCAATGTGAATCTGGATGAAGAGCTGGCGCTGACCATTATTTACCAAAACGCCTATTCGGCGTCGGCGCGCATGATTGGTGTGGTCGATGAATTATTCACCGATCTTCTACAAACGTTCAACTGATAGGTCCTAGTATGTCGGTCAATCGCATTGGTAATTTAGGAATCTTCAAAAACACGTTCCGCAATATTTCTGGGGTGCAGAGTGATCTGGCAACGCTGCAGAAACAGATCTCCAGCGGTATTCGGAGCGATAATTTTCGTGGCTTAACAGGTCAGGTGGAGCAGTTCACGTTTCTGGAAGCGAAGCAGCGTGAAAGCAAACTTTATCAGGAAAACAATACGATTGCGCTGGCGCGCCTGCGCACTGCAGATCAATCCGTATCGCAGATTGTTGAAATCGCCGATCAGATTGAAGATCTGATCTTGCTGCGTCGCAATGGCACCACCACCTCTGAGGCGCTTAATTTCAACATTCAGCTGCGCAACTTAGCGCAAAACGCGGCCACCGAAATGAACGTGAAGTTAGAGGGGCGCTATTTGCTGAGCGGCACCAGTACCGAAAGGCCGCCCATTACCAACCCGTTTGCGCCACAAGCAGAAGATGGTGTTCCGGATGACGCATTTTACGAAGGTTCTAAAACCAGCGTCGAATTCAAAACCGATGACCGGATTAATTTTGACTTTCCCGTGCGCGGCGATGATCCGGCATTTCAGAAATTATTTACCGCAGTGAACATGGCGCTTAAAGCCGATGTGGGCGGTGGTGGCAGCGAGGACTTTACGGGCGCCCTTAACATGGTTCAGGCAGCGCAGGAAGATTTGAACACGCTGCGCAGTGCGGTGAACTCGCAGATTATCGTGGTGGAGCAAATTACGGTACGCCACAAATCGACCGAGCTTTACTTAAAAGGCGTCACCGAGGAGGTGGCCAAAACTGATGTGCTGGGCGCATCCATCGAGCTTGCCAGTAATCAGGCGATTTTGCAGGCAAGCTTTCAGGCATTTGCGCGCCTGAGCCAGTTACAGTTGGTGGATTTTTTGAGGTAGTTTTTTTGATAGTACGCAGGGCTTGCTTGCATCTGCTGACCACTGTGATACGCTGGGCGTACGGCTTACGGTGGATAAAAACATACGCCTCGGAGTCGTTATGATTACAGGGGAAATGCGTATGACGGGGACGAATGCAGTCGTGATGGGCTCTGCAGGTGCGTTAGCGGATGAAGCTGCTGATGTCGTGCAAACCATTGAGACGCGCTTTGGTGCGGTAAAGGTCTCGCGCAAGCAGCCGATTGTGTTTACCAGTGGGCTTCTGGGCATGCCCGATAAAACCCAGTTCGCGCTGGTGGCATTTCCGAATAAAAAATTTGAGCGCTTTAGTTTGCTTCAGTCGTTGGATGATGATGCCTTGTCGTTTATCACCCTGCCGCTGGATGTAGATAATGGCATCATCGCCCGCGCCGATTTAGAGCAGGGCGCGCGTGATCTTGGTATTGCGGCTGAATCGCTTGCGGTGCTGCTGATTGTGTCGGTGCATCGTGAAACAACAGGTGTACGGCTTTCGGTGAATGCCCGTGCGCCGATTTTAATGCATGCTCAAAAGAAAACCGCGCATCAATATGTGTTTGCCTCAAGCCAGTACAATATCCGCCACGCAATTGCGTTTTAGTACTCTTCCATGATGTCGAATGTGATTGTTTGTCGTTGCGAGGAGGCGCGTAGCGCCGACGCGGCAATCCATCTCTCCAGACTGGATTGCTTCGAAAACGGAGTTTTCTCGTAATGACGTTGTTATCGCCCTCAAGCCGCTTTGATCCATCATGAGCGCAGCTGTTCAACAAACAAAAGCCTGTGCGAAATTTTCATGCCTTGGCGACCTATGCGCAGATACGTGCTGTAAAGGTTGGGGCATGCAGCTTTCGGCGCAGACCGTCGCGCTCTATCAAAAGGAAGCCCCCGAACTATTAGACGCGGTGACGAGCGGTGAAGCCGAACACATCATGAAGCGCGATCCGGCGACAGATTATTGCGTCAAGTTCGATGCCGGATGGTGCGGCGTTCACAAGCAATACGGCGAAAAATTTTTAGGCGATGCCTGCCATTTTTTCCCGCGTGCCACACGCCTGATGGGCGATCATGCCGTCATGACCCTCGCTCCCTCTTGTCCCGAGGCGCTGCGTTTGATGCTGGAGGAAGAGGGGGCGTTTGACTATGTTGCGCGGGAAGATGCGCGGCTGCCGCATTCGATAAAATCCTATGCCGATCATCACGCACAGGCTGCCACCATGCGCCGTGTGCATGACGCACTGGTCGCATCGGTGACGAAGCATGAGGGGCTTGCCACCGCGTTTGGTAGCGTGGCCAGCGCAGTGCGTAGCATGATGCTGATGCCTGAGGATCAGCACGCCGAGATGATTTCCATGGCGATCAAATTTGCTGGCGGAAGGCTCCCCGCAGCAGAAAAAGATGCGGCGGATTTGCCGCGTCTGGTTGCTGCACTTCAGGGACTCATTGCCGCCAGTAAAGCCACCCATCGTCCGCGACTGGATAAGGTCGTCGCCAGCATGTGCGAGGCGCTCGCGGTTCGCATCGATGCTGCGAGTAACCAAGTGGAAATTCTTCCGGAAACCTTGCCGCGCATCTACGCGCTGGAGGCCATGTGGCGCGACGTCCAGTCTGCCTATATACCGGTGCTGATACGTGTGTTGCAGGCGCAATTATCGCTGACATTTTTTCCGTATTCGGGGCTTGGCGAGCAGCTGGAAGATAAAATCACCATTGTGGGTGTGCGTCTTGCCACGGCGCGCCTGGCCTTGATGAGCGCGCATGCCTGCAGCGATCATGTGCTGGGCACGGCAGAAATCGTGGATGTGCTGCAACCGATTTCGCGCTTTCTCGATCACCTCGCGGATCCGACCTTGTCGCTGGCGATTTATCACGAGCTTGGCTGGCACCGCGAAGCTCGCATGCTGGCGCTTCTGGGTGGATAGCTGGCAGCGAAGAGGTTGCAGGTTTTAGGTTTTAGCCGACATCCGTCACTGCGAGGAGCGTCAGCGACGAAGCAGTCCAGTGGTTAAACGAGAAGTTTTTTAGCGTTACCGCGCCCTCTGGATTGCTTCGCTTTGCTCGCAATGACGGTGCCCCATACTCCGTCACTGCGAGGAGCATTCGCGACGAAGCAGTCCAGTAAGCGCCTCTACTTGCTGAGGGTGTGCATCTTACCGCTGGATTGCTTCGAAAACGCTGTTTTCTCGCAATGACCAATCTTGGGGGCTCTACCGTGCCACTTGTGCAACAGAGCGAGTGTTTTTCTGGGTGCGAATTTTTATGTACCCTACAAAATCCTTATAAATCATCATGGGCGCGCGGCAGCTTTCCCCATGTGACGCAATTGCAACTTTAGACAGACGGAGGGTTGTGTTATATTTTAGGTATCGTTAACGTTTCTTTAACCAAGTTGCGGTAATGATGGCCTATGCGGCAATCACAGGAAGTGGCAGTCGTATATAACCGCGAGCAAGTAGTTCGCATTCATCAACGTCCAAGTAGGAGACATCTATGTCTAATTCCATTAATACCAATATTGCTGCGTATTTTGCGCAGAGTAACATTGGAAGAGCATCGTCCTCGGCTTCTTCATCGATCGCGCGTTTGTCAAGCGGCAACCGCATTGTGAAAGCATCCGATGACGTAGCGGCTCTTTCCGTCGGTACCTCGCTGCGTACGGGTGTAAGCTCGCTGCGTATCGCGCTGCTGAACGCCAACCAAGGTACCAGCCTATTGCAGGTGGCCGATGGTGGTCTGGCACAGGTGACCGATATTCTGCAGCGTCAGAAAGCGATTTCGGTGCAAGCAAACAGCGGTACGCTGTCGGCAACCGAGCGTAGCTACCTGAACCAGGAGTTCCAGGCACTGCGTGCGCAGATCGACCAGATCGCAGGCTCCACCACCTTTAGCTCGGTGAAACTGCTTGATGGTTCGCTCTCCAGCTCAGCCGCAGTTGCAAGCAACGTCGCAGATTCAGCGGGTGCTGCTGCCGCTACTGCGGGTAACATTGCCGTTATGGCTGGTGTTGTGAACAATGACGTGCTCAACGTTGCCGGCCTTGACATTACCTTTACGACGGCTGCCGTGGGTTCGGTGGAAGCTGCCGGTAAAGTGGTCATCGGTGCATCGGCAACGGAAACCGCAGAAAACCTGGTGAGGTTCCTTAACACCAGCTCAGATGCGCGCTTCTCTAACTATCTGTTTTTAAGCAATGCTGCCAACGTGACCGCACAATGGCGCGGTGGTCAAACGTTCGGTGGTAACATTCTTTCTGTCACCGCCGTCACCGGCACCAACTTTGGTGTAACCGTTGCGGCGAACCGTACAATTGCTGCGGTTGCGGCTGCGAACAATGGTCTCTCCATTAACCGCGTATCGGCGGTTGGCAATACCACCGGTTCGCTGCTGGCTAATGGTGCTACGACTGCAACGAACGCTGGTCAGGCGCTGGATTTTGCGCTGGTGGAAGATAACGCTGACTTCATTGGTAAATTTGGTCAGGGTAAGGTTGGTAATTTCACCGGCACGTTCACCGCTGCGGACACTGCGGTATTGTCGCTGAAAGTGGGTGACATTACTTACACCACTGCCGCAACGTCGTTTGCAACCAACGCCAACCAAATTGCGGTTCTATTTACTGGTCGCGATCAGTATGGTACGCTAGCAGGTGGTACGTTCACTGTTAACTTTGATGGTAACGGTGTACTGACGGGTACGATTACCTCTCAGGGCACGTTAGATCCAATCATCGCGCAGTTAAACGAGGCGGTGAGTGGTGTTGCAATCAATCAGAACCGCGACGTGACCAGCTTCCAGGAAGGTGAGATTATTACGCAAGGTGGCGTACAAATCGCAAACCTGAACGGAATGCAGGCCAACATGCGTTCAGAGGACTTCAGCAACGTGAACATCGAGTCGGTGAAAATCTTTGCACCTCAATTCGGTGGTACGGATGCACGTATTGAAGCCGTGATCAACGGTGAGAAGTTCGTTAGCAGAGCCGGTCTGGGTAACCAGATTGGTCTGAATACCGTGATTGCATTGCAAGGTGAAACCAGCGGTCGTGCGTTCAGCTTCGTCACTGGTAACGCTGCGATTGCGCCATCTGCCACTACTTCGCTGGATCTTGGTACTCAGGCAAAAGCAGACTTGATTGCCAAAGCGATTGAAGATGCGCTGGGTATTGGTGCAGGCGGCACTAGCCTGAACTTCCAGGTGGGTGTCCAGGCTTCGGATTCTATCGGTGTGAAAATCGATAGCATCAAGTCGGCTTCGCTGTACGGCAACGCGAATCTGGACATCTCGACCCAAGCAGGTGCTCAGGCAGCTTCGGCTGTTCTGGATGCTGCACTGGTGCGGGTGACCGCGATTCGTGCGGATGTGGGTGCGCTCCAGTCGCGACTGGGCTTCACCACCGCCAACCTCCAGACTTCGGTGCAGAACCAGGATGCCGCTCGCGGTACCTTGCTGGATACGGACGTGGCCGCCGAGTCGACCATGTACGCGACCGCGCAGGTGCAGCTACAGGCTGGTATCTCGGTACTGGCTCAGGCCAACCAGTTGCCACAAAGCTTGCTGAAGCTGATTGGCTAACGCGGTTAACCGCACTATAATAAGGGGGTGGGGGCAACCCCACCCCTGAAGCGGTAGGAGAAGACGATGACAATTAATCCAGTATCAAATGGGCCAGTCGCCCGGTCGCTGCCAGGTGCAGCGAAGCTGGATAGTACGCTGCCTAAAGCCACCAAAGAAGTGGGCGGGTCGGCAGAAAATGTTCCAGCGAAAATTGATGTGCCTGTAGCCATCGATCAAGCCGATGCCCGCCGCGAGGCAGCAGTGCGCGCAGCAGCGCAAAGCCTGTTTCGCGATTTTTTTGCGGTCAGCGATAATCGGTTTACGATGTATAAAGATGCTACCGGCCAGATTATTACCAGATTTACGAGCTTGCGTGACGGTAGGGTCACCTACATTCCCGAGCCAGAACTTCTGCAACAAATGGCGCGGGCGCAAGGTCAGCCTGAAGCCATTGTGCGCATCGACGCATAAGAATTTTGCCGGAGCGGTGAGGGATCGCCCTCCGGCATGGTTCTTGCAAAAATACAGTTTGAGCGCCTGCGCTCAACGCTCACGGCAAGAAAGCATTAGGAACAAGTATGGTTACGCGCATTACACTTGGTAATTTCGTTTCGAATAACGGCCGTACGACCGTGACCGGTTCCCAGTCGGGGCTGGATACGGAATCGATCGTCAAAGCATTGGTGGAAGCAAGACGTCTGCCCGCCGTGCGTCTGGAAAAGCGTAACGAAACCCTTGATCAGCGCTCTGGTGCGCTGAACGATCTCAGATCCTTGATGAACCGCTTTAAGTCAGCGGTTGATACGCTGCGTAACCCCCCCGGCGTGAACAATGACAGCCAGAATGTGTTTCAATACCGCGCGACAAGCCTCACCGCTACCGGTGGGTTTTTAGCGAGCAACTATGTGGATGTTTCGGCGCAGCCAGGCGCGGAATTGCAAAGTTTCAACATCACCAATATTGACCGAATCGCGCGTGAGACGCGTCAGGAAAGCAGCACATTTACGCTGGCGAGCCCGACGGTGACGTCGGTCGTGGCGCCGGCATCTACGCCCGGCATGTTCACCGCCGGAACGTTTAGCCTGCGTAATGTGAGTGGTGGGGCGGCAGCATCGATCACGCTGAACAGCGGAGATTCGCTGCAAACGGTCGCCAATAAATTTAACGAGGTGAGTAACACCACCGGTATCCGTGCCAATATTCTGAAAGTATCCTCCGGCCCTACGACCAGCGATTACAAGCTGGTATTCACCGCGACGCAGACCGGTACCACGTATGGTTTTGATCTGACCACGGCGGGCACGGTGCCGAGCGATCCGTCTGGCGTTCTTACGAACGTGATTACCGCGCCGCCTACACAAACCGCTCAGGATGCGCGCTTTTTCGTCGATGGCATCGAGATTATTCGCCAAAGTAACAATATCAGCGATGTGTTTACGGGTGTGACGCTGAATCTCAAGCAGGCCAATGCGGGAGTTACGAACATTGGCGTAACCGTGCGCCCGGATACGGAAATTGTTAAAAACGCCGTTACCTCGTTTGTCGATGTGTATAACGAGTTTCGCCTCTTTGCCTCGAAGCAGACAGAAATTGGGGATGATGGGCTTGCCAAAGAAACCGCGCTGCTGGCCGGTGATTCAACGCTGCGTAGCGTGATTTCGCGCGTGAGTGCGGAGATGTCAGCGATCGTGGCGGGCATTGGCGGCGGCAACCCCACCCGTCTGATCGATATCGGACTGGAGTTCAAAGACTTTGAAGGCGATGCAGAAAATCCCTTTACCCGCAGCATTCTGACGATTGACGATGTGAAACTATCCTCAGCCATCAGCTCGAATTTTGAAGGTGTGCGCAGCCTGATGGAATTTCGCATGCAGTCGGATAACGCGAATGTGACAGTGTTTCGCCGTACCAACGCGCTCAATGAGCAGAATCTTAGTCTGCAAATTAACCGTAGCACCGGCACCTATGTCGCGGTACGCGATACGAATATCACCACCATTCAGCGCACCTCGAATTTGCTGCTGGCCGACACCAATGCCGACTCTGCCGTGCGCGCGGTAGATGGAAGTAACAGCCTGTTTCGGCCGGGTACGTTTTCGCTGAAAAATATCAATGGCGGTGCGGATGTGAACGTTACACTAAACGAAGGCGACACGCTGGAAACCGTGCGTAATGCCTTTAACGCGGTGAGCGGATCGACCGGTTTTTCCGCAGCGATCGTCACCGTGAGTCCGGGTAATTACCGGCTGGATTTCACGTCGACCACGACGGGCACACGCGGTGTGTTTGATCTGAATAATGCGGTCACGCTGACGTCGGATAGTTCGGATGTATTCGGCCGCATCACGCGTACGACCTTTCAAAGCGCGCTACCGCCTGTGCTGATGCAGCGCAGCGTGCAAACCACGGGCAACATGCTGGTGGCTGATCTGGGGACGGCGTCTGCCGTGCAGGCCGCCGCGCCTGCGGGGGACGGCTTATTCAGGCCGGGCACCTTTCAGCTTTCCAACATTAATGGTGGCGCCAATGTCTCCATCACGCTGACGGAAGGCATGACACTGAATGATGTGATGAGCGCGTTTAATGCACAGTCGGCGAATACGGGGCTGACCGCATCCGCCCGCGCGATTAGCCCGGGCACGTATGTGCTGGATTTCGCCTCGAATAAATACGGGGTGGAGGGGATGTTCGATCTGAACAATGCCAACACGCTAGTGGCTGACACAAGCGGCGTGTTTACCAACGTCACGCGCACCACCACCACTGCGCCCACGCTTTTAGATCCGCGCATTTTAGAGCTCGACGGTGAAGTGATTTCCGGTTCTTCCGGCGTACTGCTCAAAGGCCGTGATGGTACCGATTTAGAAGGATTAGAGTTGATTTATGCGATCAGCGGCAATGCGTCGGCCAATTTGGGCATCACGCAGGGTATTGGCGACCGCCTGTTTAACATGATCGAAGAAATCAGCGATGAGCAGGAAGGGATTCTTACCACCGCGCTCACTCAGCTTGAAGATCAGGTCACGCGTAACGAAACAGAAATTGAGCGCATCGATCAGCAGATCGAGCGTTACCGGGCACAAATTGAGGCACAATACTCCGCCTTAGAAGAGGCGCTGGCGCGTGCCAACAGTCTGCTGCAATTGCTTGATGCGCAGGCGCGTGCACGCGAAGGTTCATAAGCGAGAGGGAACGATGAACACGCTGGGTCAGCAGCTCAAAGCGTATAGCAAAGCCAACTATACCACGCCTAAAACGCAGCAGATTGTGATGCTGTATGATGGGGCGATCCGCTCGCTCCAGCACGCGCGCGAGGCGATGGAGAAAAACGATATCGAAACGCGTTTTCATAAGCTGACCAATGCGGGCGATATTATTCATGGTTTGCAATCCAGCCTTGATTTTGAGGCTGGTGGTCAGATGGCAGGCGTGCTTTACGATTTTTACGCAACGCTGAGCGGCCATTTGTTCTCGCTGCACCAGCAGCCGGATATCGGCGTGCTTGATCATGTGATTTCCGAGCTGCGCGAGATGCGCGCTGTGTGGGCGGCCATTCATGCTGGCGGCACCGGCGATGACGGCCAAGTTGCCGCCCGCGCGCCAGATACGCCCGATAGTTTGGAAGGCGCCGTCGTTTCGGCCTAATCCCTCTTTAGTTGGCACGATAGTTGCAAGATGATCCCCATCACTTGGGGATGGTTATGTCCATATCGCTGCTGCAATTATTATTTTCAACCGCGCCGGTGAGCCTTCCGGCGGGGCAAAATACCCCGGCAGATGCTGAGCCGCAGACTCAGGGTTTTGCAGCCATGCTCGGCAAGCTGCAGGCCGTTACTGCCAGTGATAACGGTGCCATGAAGCTTAACGGGTTGCAGCCTGGCGCTCTCAGCATGGCGGCGATGCTACCGATGGGGCAAGTCTTGCCGCAGGAAGGCGCGCGCACGACTGCGACTACACCGCTGATCATGACGGTGGAGGAGGCTCAGGCGCTGATTACCGAGCTTAAATCCCAATTTTCTGCGGAGGATTCATCGCAGGAATCTTTTTCCTCGGCCGGGTTTACTGAGCGCGATGACGAAATACTACGCGAGCTTGAAAGCGAAATTGCACTCGATAGCGCACCAAGTGATCTGGTGGATCTCGACGTGGTGATGTTGCAGCTTCCCAGCGTCACGCAGAATGAAGAGGGCGCAGTACGCGGCGAGGGCTTGCGTAAGCTGATGCAGTTTTTAACGGCCTCGAAACAGGCGTACAATGTGCAGTCGTCAGATAGCGAGAAGCCTGCCCCCCAAATCACCCAGAAGCTTTCGGACCCGCTGTTGGAGGCGGTCCAGGCAAGCATGTTTCCAGCGCCAGCAGAAGGCCCGAAAGAAACGCCAGAAATCACGCAAGCAAGCTTCCTCCAGCCTGCACAACTGGTTGTAGATCACACGTCACCGCTGATGATGCAGGCGAGTTTTGTACCGCCTGCGCCGCTTAAGCCTATCGTTGAGGATCATGCGAATGCGCCTGAGCCTTCGTCTTTGCCAGCGCCACCCTCTCAGCAAGCGGTGCCCGTCGCACGTGATATTCGTGTGAGTGCGCTGCCTGAGATTGATCTGCCGCAAGTGCCGTTGCCGAATCAGCCAGAGGCTCCGGCAGCGGCTCCTGAAAGTCTGCTTGCTCCTAAACAGGACTGGCAAGCAGTGATGGATGAGGCGGTAAAATCTGCTAGCGCGACACTACCAGAATCAACGACTGCGCCCGCGCGTGAAGAGTTGCAGGCGGTAGAAGAAGTGGTGGCGCCTGTGCCGGATCAACGCGGTGAAGCTGCAAAAAAAGAGGCAGCAGGTGATGTGCGTAACATTCGCTGGATTGAAGCGATGTTCCCGCAGCCTATTCAGAAAAATCAAGCGACTAAAGCAGTGCCCTCATCTTCTGCTGAGACTTCAGAAGATGGTGATGCGCATTCAGAAATTCAGGGGACAAAGTCTGCCATGCCACCTGCGACGCTGCCTGAGCAGATGGTGAGCGAAGGTGGCAGAATTCAGAGCAAACGGCCCGGTGCAAAAGCGCGGGTAGAGGATGTATTCCAAAAAGCGATGCAGGCGATTGCGGATCCGAGCGTGGGGGCAAGGCCTGCGGATCTGCTTAAACCCATCCCGATGGCGGAGCATCTGCGTAGCGAATCGCTGAGTGCATCGGTGGTGAGCATGCCGGAGATTCAAGCGCCAGTAAAGCAAGCCGCGCCGGTCGTATTGACACCTAATCCGGCACTCTTTGCCTATCGTAGCGCGGTGGTGGAACAGGTGCATGTGGGCATTACGCGGATGAAACATGCCGATCTTGACCGCATCACGCTGCAGCTTGAGCCGGCGGATTTAGGCCGTGTGGATGTACGCATGGATGTGCGTAGCGACGGCAGCACGCAGGTCGTGTTCACGGCAGAGCGCAGCGAAACTCTGGATATGCTTCAGCGCGATGCGCGCGGACTTGAGCGCACGTTACAAGAAGCCGGTGTCAAAGCCGATGCCGGTAGTATGGAGTTCAATCTGCGTCAGCAAGCCGGTGGTCAGGCTGCGTTTCATGAAAGCGGCGATGGGGCACCTCGCCAGTTTTCACAGCAGCAATCCAACGAAAGCGGCGCAACTTCAGGCAGCACCGCATCTTCAGAAGCGGTGATGGCCGAAGAACTGGCGAGCACCACCATCACCTACAGCCTGACAACAGGCTTAAACATGATCGCATAACCACGGAGAGCGTATATGAGCGTTGGCAGCATCGGTACAAACACGAATAATCAGGAGCGGTCGGCATCCGACAATGCGCTGGCCAGTATTAATGGGGATTTTAATTTCTTCCTGAAACTCATGACCACGCAGCTGCAGAATCAGGACCCGACCGAGCCGCTCGATACCAATCAGCTCACCGATCAGATTACGCAGTTCTCGCAGGTGGAGCAGCAGGTGCGCACCAACCAGAACATCGAAAAACTGATTAGCTCGCAGCAGCAATCACAGCTTTCCACCGCAGTCAGCTTCATTGGCAGCGAGGTAGAAACCGCCGGCAACACCGGCCAGAAAATCGGCGATCAGGCAGTATTCAGCTATAATTTGGCTGCCGCGGGTGCCAACGTCGAGCTGGTGATTACCGATAAAAATGGCCGCGCGGTATTTAGAGGGCAGGGAGCCAATAATGTTGGCCGCAATCTGGTGGTCTGGGACGGGGTGAATAGTTTTAACGGCAATACCGAGCCAGACGGTGAATATACGATTTCCGTGAAAGCCACGACGCCGAATGGGCAAACCGTGCCTGCCGATGCGCGCGCCGTAGGGGTGGTGACGGCGGTAGAAAATACCAAGGATGGCATTACGCTTTCGATGGGCACGCGCACGGTGCGTTACGAGGACGTGCTGGCGGTGCGTGCACCTACGTTTGCAGGCAGTGGCAGCTAGTTGGCACGATTCTTGAAAGAGTCATGATGAGATTTTTCGTCAACCACGAAACGAACAGATAACAAGGGAGAGTTCCATGAGTTTATACGGTGCATTATTTGGTGGGGTATCGGGTCTTCGCGCGCAGTCCAGCCGCATCGGTTCGATTTCCGATAACATCGCCAACGTCAACACGGTAGGTTACAAGCAGGCGCGCGCAGCGTTTTCGACACTGGTGGTCAACGCCAGCAGCAACGTATCGTACCAGACTGGCGGCGTGCGTGCAGGGACGATTTTTGACATCTCGCGTCAGGGTCTGCTTTCTACCACCGAATCGGCGACGGATATCGCGATTTCGGGTCAGGGTATGTTTGTGGTGCGCTCGGTTGCTGAACCGATTGCTGGCGATGCCAACTCGCTGCCGTTGTTTACACGTGCAGGTTCATTCCGTCAGGACTCGCTGGGGAACTTTATCAATACGCAGGGCTTCTTCCTGCAAGGCTGGCCTCTTGACCGCGATGGTCGTCTGCCGGGTGAAGCGGGCAACTTAAACACGGTGGCGTTTACCAACTTCGACTCGCTGGAAACGGTGAATATTGAATCGCAGTCAGGCATTGCACAGGCAACCACCAATATCGAACTGGGCGCCAACCTGAATGCGGGTGAGCGTGTATTCCCGGGACAGGATGATCTGATTGCGCTGGATATTACCGATCCCAACAATGTGGGGATTAATTCTGAAGCCATTATTGCGGGCGATGAATTTGGTTTGGCAACGGCGAATAATCTCAACCGTGGTGACCGCTTCCAGATTAATACCGGTACCGGTCTGACCTACACCTATGAGTATGGTGGGTTCAGCATTGGCCGATCGATCACGTTGGGCGGTTCAGGCAATATTGGTGATAACGCGATTGATAATACTGCACTGCGCGCACTAGGCGGTGCACCTGGGGCGATTCAGTTTGGCCCCACGGCAAACACGTTTACCGTTAACCTTTCGTCGCACGGCTTGATTGTTGGCGATCAGGTGAATTTATCCGGTGTACCGATTGGTGGTATTGGTGCGACACCGCAGTCAGAATTGCTGGCGCCGTTACAGGTGACGCAGGTGCTCGGCCTCAATAGCTTCGTGGTGCAGGTTACCACGCCGCATGGTGGTGCGCTGGGTGGTAACGCCAACCCGGGTGGTATCTCGGTCGATAACCGTATTTATCCGGGTAATATTCTCGATGCGATCACGCCGACGCAGGCATTCCTTGCGAATACTACGACCTTAGGCTTCACACCGGCAGCACTGACATTCACGATTGCAACGCCCACCGTCGGCACCAAAACATTCAGATATGTTAGCGGTTCACCGAATACGATTAACGGTGAGTTTAACAGCCTTACCACGCTTTCCGACGCGATTAATCTGGTGGCCGGAATGACCGCTCGTGTCGTTTCCGGACGCTTGATGGTCGGTTCGGAGAATGCATCCGAATCGGTCACCTTTGCTAACGGCGATGCGGTGGGCACCACCTCGCAGCGCGGCATTGACTGGATTACTGAACTCGGTCTGAGCAGCGTAGCTAACGGCAACCGCCGCTTTAACAACATGGCCAGTCTGGCGACACTGATCAACGCCGATCCTGGCGTCAGCGCTGAGGTCAATAATCCGCTATCGAACTCAACCGTGACCGTGCGTGTCGATGATCCGATCGATACCATCACCCTGCGTGACTTGCCGACGCTACCATTTGGCATTACGACCGTAGGTACACCGATTGCCATTCCTGCGGGTACGTTTAGTGCAGGTGCTGCGATTGACGTGGTCATTAACGATGGTTCATTCCCGTCCACGCTCAATCTGGGGGATGCAGTCAATATTCGTGGGCTTGCTGCTAACCTTGGTGGTCTGCCGGGCAATCTGCCAAACAGCGGGCCTTTCCAGGTGATTGCGGTGAACCCGGGCGTGAGCTATACGGTGCGTATGATTGCACCGGCTACCGTGACCCTTGCTGGTGGTAACTTTGCAGCGGCAGCGTCTAACGTGGTCAACGTGATTGGTGAGTCGAACCAAGGCTCTGTGACCTCGGCACTTGGCTTAACGCCAACCTTGAACGGCGCGCCGTATGTGCCGCAAAGCACCGGTGTTTTGGGGCCGCGTTATGACTCTTCTGGCACGGTGGGGCTGAACATGGCTTCCGGTGATCTGACCGCGCAGTTTAGCCGTAACGTCCGCATCTTTGATAGTTTGGGTACGGGGCACGATATTCGCTTCAGCTTTATCAAAGTGTCGAACAATAACTGGGTGGCGGAAGTCCATGTGATCCCGCCGACCGATATCAACACCGCGCTGCCGGATGGTCAGATTGCGGTGGGTACGATCAGCTTTAACGGAGACGGATCGCTGCGCAGTGTCTCCAGCGGTCTGACGACCCCGATCAACGTGAACTGGACGAACGGTTCGGTGGCCAGCACCCTCTCGCTGGATCTTGGTACTGCCGGTCAGCCGTTTGGTACGCCAGGTGCGACGGTCATTGGTCTGACCGATGGCTTAAGCCAGTTCGATAGCAGCTATAACGTGGCCTTCGCGAATCAAAACGGTGCGCCGGTAGGTCAGTTAGTGAGCGTCTCGATTGACGTGGATGGTAAAGTGATCGCCAGCTACTCCAATGGTGAAACGCAGGCACTCTTCCAGTTGCCGATTGCTGATTTTGCAAGCCCCGAAGGCCTGATGCCGATTTCGGGTAACGTCTATGCGCAGAGCCGTCAGTCGGGTGAAGCCAACTTGCGTGAGGCAGGCACCAACGGTGTGGGCACGGTAGTGTCGGCGTCGCTGGAGCAATCCAACGTCGATCTGGCCGAACAGCTCACCGATATGATCGTGGCGCAGCGCGCGTACCAAGCCAATACCAGGGTGATCCGAACCACGGATGAACTCCTAGAACAGCTCAACCAGCTGTAAGCAACCAGTTACGTCGTCTAGCTCCTTGACGGCTCGTAGGGCAACTTACGAGCCGTTTTTTTTACTTACGGGTGCTGCGGCATAATGGGCACAACAGGCCGCTTGCACATGTAAAAAACGTCATCTTCCAGCGAATGGGTGAAAGCGTATTGCAGGTTGGAGGAATAAGGTATATTAATAAACGTAAATTATTCTTAGTCCTTGAACGGGGGGCATATGGCCTATCAATCGCGCGTACTAGGTGCTATTAATGTGACTAAAACGGCTAAGCAAACTGCGGGTGAGCAGACGGGCGATCTCTCGGATCTGATGGCTAACCCCGACTATCTTCGTCATTCTTCCGCCATTATTCATGACTCGCTGAAGCAAGGTTTTGACGTATTGCAGCTTCCCAACGGTGATATTGTGACCACCGGCACCAAAGTGATTGTGACCACCTATAGCTGGGATGCTGGCAGAGCCAAGCTGGCCAAACGCACCACGACACCGAAAGAACCTTCCAAGCGTGGCCGTAAAAAACAGGCCGAAGAAGCTTAATGCTGTATCGGCGTGATGGATACGCCTAGACCGTTATCGTTCAACGTAATCATTGCCCCTTGAATCACGCCTTCGCCGCTGCCTGGTTCCATGCGCACTTTACGGAATTTTTGCAGAAAATTCTGCATCGGGCCTTTGGGGTCAAAACCAATGACGGTGCCCTGAGTATCGCCGCACATGCCGGCATCGGTTTGATAGGCGGTGCCATTTTTTAGAATACGCGCATCGGCGGTGGCAACATGGGTATGGCTGCCGATGACCGCCGAAACGCGTCCATCGAGATACACGCCCATGGCCTGTTTCTCGCTGGTAGCTTCGGCGTGGAAATCTACAAAAATCGCATCGACGTTTGCCCCAAGTTTGTATGGCGCCAGCGCCGCATCGGCGCTAGCGAAGGGGCTATCCAAATACTCGCGGTGAAAGACTTGCCCCAGCAAATGCAGCACCAGGATTTTTTTGCCACCAGCGAGCGTGAAAAGTTTGCACCCCGTGCCCGGGGTGGAGGGCGGAAAATTATGCGGGCGCAGCAGGGCAGGCTGGCTACCTAGCAGGCTAAGCGAATCTTTCTGATCAAACACGTGATCGCCGCCGGTCATGACGTCCACACCGGCAGAGGCAAAATCGCGAAGTATATCGGCGGTCACGCCAAACCCGCCGGCAGCATTATCGACATTGACGATGATGGCATCGAGTGCGTGCTTGGCGCGCAATGGTTTGGCGTGCTTCATCACCGCATCGCGGCCTGCGCGGCCAACCACATCGCCTAGGAAAAGAAGTTTCATGAGGGGGGTTGTAGCGGATTTTAGAGCTGGAGGAAATGATGAATTAACAAGCCCTCACCCAAAAATGCGAAGAGCATTTTTGACCTCTCCCACGGGGAGAGGTGCACACGCCGCCGAGAGCCCGTAATACCTCTCCCACAGGGAGAGGTCGAAATTCGTGATCGAATTTCGGGTGAGGGAATCACCTTCATCTTAAAACATACTCACGCCGTGTTCGGTGAGGATGCCGTCGAGGCGGGCGTCGGTGGCTTCAAACGGCACTTCGGCGACTTCCTGCAGGCTGTAGGCGACGCCAATAAACAGCGGTGGATTTTCGTGCGCGCGAAGGGCGTGCATCGTGCGGTCGTAATAGCCACCGCCGTAACCAAGGCGGCCGCCTGTGGCATCGAAGGCAACCAGTGGCGTGAGGATGATGTCGGGGATGATTTCCGCTGCACTGGCCAGCGGTTCTTCGACGCCGAGTGCGTGGCGCTCTAGCTCATCCCCGGGCTGCCAGACGTGAAACATCAGTGCTGACTCGGGCGAGATCATGCGCGGCAAGGCGGTGGCCTTGTTATACTTGCGCATCAGAGTGAAAATTTCGTTCACGCTGACCTCGCCGCGCATGGCGCGATATCCGGCGAAGGAGGGGGCGTAGGCCAAAATGGGGTGATCGGCAAAATGCCGCGCCACGGCCGTTGCGGCAATGGTTTGCGCCGCTGCAGACATGGCCATGCGCTTGGCAAGCATCTGCGTTCTGAGTGTCTGTTTCGGGTTCATGACGGTACTAAAAAATAAGGTGCCACACACGCTGGCATGGCACCTTTACACGAGACGTGCAAACAGGAAATGCGTGGAAATTTTCCACAACACACGCGCTCACTAGCGCGGATTGATGACGATTTCGTGACAATTTGGGGAAAAAGTGAACGGACCGCCATAATCGTGGGCTGTCGTTTCCTCCCGTGACCCGTATGGTCAGGTGGGCGCCGTATCGATATAGCCACGGCCATACCGAGTGACAGCTCCCAAGAGGTGATTATCGGTCCCGGAGCGAAGCACACCTGCACGCATCAAGCAGTACCGTTCACTTCTATAATGTATGTTATGCCTTAAAAAAAAGCAAGAATTGCATAGCAATGACGATGCTCTTTGCTCGTCACTGCGAGAAAACAAGGTTTTCGAAGCAGTCCAGCGATAGAAGATAAGGTGCTAGGGTATAGCGACTTCCACTGGATTGCTTCGGCCTATGAAGGCCTCGCAATGACAAAGCATGTTTTTACGCGGCTTTCTCCAGCGCGAGGGCGGCATCATCCACCCGTTTGCTGAAAGCCAGCAAATGCTCCGCCAGTGAGGCTTGCAGCGCGTCCAACTCGGCAGTATCGCTGCCGCTGGCAGAGGCCTGCGCAAGATGCGCGGCGGACTTTTTGGCTTCAAGCGCTTCGTCAATGAAGGTCAGTGCGGCGTACACCAGCATCAGCCCTTCGGGCACACGCCCAAGATGCCCCGTTAAATGCTTACAGCGCGCAGCGAGTTGTTCGGCCAGCATCATCAGATGGTGTTCCTGCCCATCGTCGCAGCCGAGGGCGTATTCTTTACCATGAATGACGGTGCGTACGGTGGCCATGTCAGTGCTCCAGCAACATATCAAGCTGGGTGATGGTCGCATCCATCCGCCCCAGCGTTAGGCTCGCAGTTTCTTTGAGCGCCACATACTCAGCCTGCAGCCCTTGCAGCTGATTCGTCAGGCGCAGATTATCATCTTTTAAGAAGCGGTTTTCTTCCGCCAATGCCTCAAGCGATCCTTCGGCAGAGGCAGCGTGTTGCTGCGCCCGCTCGTAGCGTGCATGTGCTGCTTGATCCAGCCTATGCAGACTTTGCTCCAGCGCGCTGAAGGCTGCTTGTAACTGGGCAGCTGCGGATGACGGGGTGTGACTCATAGCCGCAAACTAACCACCACCTGCGCAAAAACGCAACCTCTTAAAACATGCATCGAAACTTGCATCATGCAGGCGGTGTGGTAGGAAAGGCCAACTTTAACTCGGGGCTTTCCCATGACCACTGCCATGCGCCAGCATATTTCCTCTGCCGTTCGTTTTTCTGATCACGCCAATGCCATTCGCGCGCTTTCCATGGACGCGGTGGAGCGCGCAAAATCCGGCCACCCGGGTATGCCGATGGGCATGGCCGATGTGGCCACCGTACTGTTCAGAGAGTTCATGACGTTTGATGTATCGCAGCCAAACTGGCCAGATCGCGACCGCTTCGTGCTTTCTGCCGGTCATGGATCAATGCTGCATTACGCGCTGAATTATCTCCTTGGCTACCCGGATATGACGATCGAGCAGATCAAGAATTTCCGCCAGCTGGGCAGCATCACCGCCGGCCATCCGGAATATGGCCATGCACTGGGTATTGAAACGACCACTGGCCCGCTGGGTCAGGGCATTGCCAATGCGGTGGGCATGGCGCTGGCAGAGCGTTTGCTCGCCGCAGAATTCGGCGATGAGTTGGTGAATCACACCACCTACGTCATCGCGGGCGATGGCTGCCTGATGGAAGGCATCAGCCATGAAGCCGCGTCGCTGGCTGGGCATTTGGCCTTACGCAAACTTGTGGTGCTGTTTGATGATAACGGCATTTCGATTGATGGGCCGACCAGCCTTGCCGTGTCAGAAAATACCTGTGCACGCTTTGAGGCGTATGGCTGGGTCACGCGCAGTATTGATGGCCATAACGAAGCCGACATTCGTGACGCCTTAACTTGGGCAAAGCAGCAGGTAAAACCGGTGCTGATTGCGTGCAAAACCACCATCGCCAAAGGTGCGCCAACCAAGGCTGGATCATCCTCATCGCACGGCTCACCGCTGGGTGAGAAAGAAATTGAAGGGGCGCGTGCCGCACTGAACTGGCCGCATGCCCCCTTTGAGATTCCAGCGGATATTTTAGCTTCCTGGCGTGAAGCAGGCACACGTGGTGCAGCTGCGCGGGACGCGTGGAATGCACGGCTAGAGACCTTAAGCGCCGATGATCGCGCCAGTTTTTATGCGCGACTTGAAGGCGATTTGGGTGAGCATTGGGCCGGCGCACTGGCCGATGCGAAGCGCGCATTCGCCGTTAGTCAGCCTAAAGAAGCCACGCGGCAGTCTTCGCAAAACGTACTGGAGATTTTAGCACCTCATGTGCCCGCACTGCTCGGAGGATCGGCGGATTTAACCGGTTCCAACAACACCAAAACCAAAGCGATGCAGCCCGTGCGTCGCGATGATTTCTCGGGTCGTTACGTCTATTACGGGGTGCGCGAGCATGCGATGGCCGCGGCCATGAACGGTGTCGCGCTGCATGGCGGTTTCGTGCCTTACGGCGGAACCTTTTTAGTGTTCACCGATTACTGCCGGCCTGCCATGCGCTTAAGCGCACTGATGCAGCAACGCGTGATTTACGTGATGACGCATGATTCGATTGGTCTGGGCGAGGACGGCCCCACCCACCAGCCAGTGGAGCATTTGGCAAGCCTGCGCGCGATCCCGAATCTGCAGGTATTCAGGCCCGCAGATGCCTCTGAAACTGCTGAGTGCTGGGCGCTGGCGCTGGCCTCACCGGCCACACCTTCGGTGCTGGTGCTCTCGCGCCAGGCGGTGCCCCATCTGCGCCGCGATTACGTGCAGGAAAATTTGTGCAGCTACGGCGCGTACATCGTAAGCGAGGATGCGGATGCTGCAGTCGTGCTCATCGGCACCGGCACGGAGCTTTCGTTGTGCATCGAAGCTGCCAAGCAGTTGCGCGAAAGCGGCGTAAAAGTGCGCGTGGTTTCGATGCCGTGCATGGAATTATTTGCCAAGCAATCCAGCGCTTACCGCCTGAGCGTGCTGGGCCAGGCGTGCACGCGCCGCGTGGTGGTGGAAGCAGCGATTGCCCAAGGCTGGGATAAATATCTGGGTGAACACGGCACGTTCATTGGCATGAAGACCTTCGGTGCCTCGGCCCCCGCGCCGGATTTATACCACCATTTCGGCATCACCGCTCAGCATATCGCGAAGGTTGCAAAATCTTGAATTGTAATAAAATCTTCATATTTTAGATACTGAGGCATGCTAATCTGATCAGATGGCAAGTGATCAAAAATTACAGCAAGCATATAAAGATATTTTTCTATCGGGCTCCTGCAATATTTCGCGTGCGGCGCTGCTGAAATATTTAAAGGATATTGGCTGCACGGTGCATGACCAAAACGGCACGTCGCATGTTAAAATTACCAGCGCAAATGGCTCGTTTCAGATATTAGCAATGCACAAAGAACCGGCCACACCCGCTGTTTTACTAGGCATTAGGAAGTTTGTTGACAAACATCTTGAGCATTTGGCAATGCAGGCGCGAGGGAATGTAACATCGCCACCAATCATCACGATTTCTGATGATGCTGAGACTAGATATAAAAAATCCGGATTAGAAATTTACAGCCTATCGCAAGAAGAAAGAACCGTCATTTTATGTGACAACGACTACCCAGAAACTGGGGTTGAAGTACATCTGAATAGCGAGCTTACCGTGCATGCATCGCACGTGAAAGAAGCAGTGGCTGCGCGCGATGCTGTGCGTATTGCTCAGCGTCAAATGCTTCGTGATCTGAACCAAGATTTTGGACATGTGACCAAAATAAAAGATCCCGATGTCCGTGCATTTACCATTGAGCGTAAACAGAATGCGAATGGCCAGTGGTGCCTTCAGGTGATTTCTACCAATAGCGGTGATCAAAAAGAAAACAGCCCCGAAGTGGTGCTTCCCTGCTTAGAGACGCACGATATTAAGGCACTGCAACAGGCATATATTGATGCAGTGATGACCATGCGCTCAAAGGTGGATGCGTATGTAGTATTACATACCCCTGCAGATTATGCCAGCGCTAACCAAGCAGCTTCTGTGCAAGCGCCAGTACAAGAATCTTCGGAAAATAGTCAAGTGTTGCTCGCAGAGTATGAGCGATTGAGGAGTCTAATCGTCAGATCTGGGGTACGAGTGGAAATCAGTGCTGATTTAGAGAAGAAGCAGCACGTGGTCACGCTAACGAATAGTCTGTTCGGAGCTGATAAACTGAACGCTGCGTACATAGCGTCCTTACCCAGAACGACACACAGAATATTGAGACGTGTGCAGCAAGAAATACTTCGAGAAACGATGGAAAATCCTAATGATTTTGAAGAAGTTTCTGACGGAAATTATGTAATACGCATTCCTTTTGCTGATGATTTTCCATCTCAGCGTCTTATTGAAAGCATGCGGTCTGTAGTGTGTGAATTCAATATGATGGCAGCTAAAACAACAGCCAGAATGCTAAAAAATAATCAAGGCCCTGAAGAAGTTCAAAAGCTCATCATGAGCCTCAAATCGTTCAACATTGATGACCAATCGAAGGTGTTGAGTAATGGCTATCATGTAAAATTTGCGGGCGGCACGTTCGAAGAAAGGTGCATGGATTTAGTTGGTATCTACAATCAAATAAGCAATTTTACGATGATTAAATTTGGTCTGGAGGCGGCGGCAAAAAAAATCAATTTACGCATCAACGTCTCTTATAAAGATGGAAAAACGGAGATTCAGTATGAGCAAGGAAAGACTGCTGCCCCACAGGCGGCATCCGTTTGCTATGCTGCTGGTGGGGAGTGCGGCATCGATGATATGCACAGAATGTTAGGAAACGTGCATGATGTACTTAGGCAAGCCTATGGAGGGGCTTGTCTTAACGAAATGCAGAGGTCTGGATTTGAATGTGTTATGCATGATGAAACTAAACTGCTTTTTACGCACGCGGATGCCCCTGGCCAGAGTTTTGAAATCCCTGTGTATGAGTTAAGGTTATTTAACCACGAAGAGATCGTGCGTCTTGTCAATCAGGCGCGTACAACCATACATACGGTACAAAAACAACGACAGCAACAAGCTGACGAGGAGGCGAACGCTAAAGAAAGAAGTGCTAAAGCCGAATTAGCGAGAAAGGAAGCGGAGCAGAGAGCATCAGGGGCATATCCTCATTGCCAGCGCTTACTGGAAGATTTGTGCACCCAGTTTGGCTATTTTGTCGATCAAACCCGCCTAAGGCCGCCGACGCGTGGTTATAGGCTTGGTGAGGTTGACCTGCCAACCGAAGCGTTGCGCGAGAAAGAGCCCGCACGGTTGCCATTTATTCTGAAGCGCTTGCAAGGTGAAATTGCAAAATGCGAAGCAGTGCTTGTTCGACAAGAGCGCGCGCTGAACACATTACAAGATGCAGGTTGGGCGCTCGAGAAAAATGGCCACCAGCGTCTTATTATGCCTGGGAAAAAACCAGTGACACTGGAATACATTAAAATGCCAGATGGTAGCGCCACAGCCATGCTTACCGAGAAATGCCTTCAGGCACTGGAGGTGTTGCTGCCGAAAAGTAAAAAATCAGGAGCCAGGAGCGGTGGTTCTGAACGGACAAATGTGCGTTAGTTATAGCGCGAATCATGCAACAAAAAAGGGCACCGGAAATTCCGGTGCCCTTGATCTTGCTTGAAGCAAGCGGTGATTAGTTCACCAGCTCAACTTCTACGCGGCGATCGCGCCACAGGCAGGCTTTCAGCTCTGCACCGCGGGTGCCTTTGCACTGCGAACGGCTCGAGGTTTCGCCCAGGCCGCGCACTTCCGAACTACCGGAAATGTTCACGCCTTTGCCGGCCAGGTAGTTGGCCACTGCATCCGCACGACGCAGCGACAGGCCGTTATTGTAGCTTGGGTTACCGATGGGATCTGCAAAGCCTACGATACGTGCATTCACGGTACCGTTCGACTTGATCAGGTCGGCAAGAACATCCAGCTTCGCTTTTGCTGCTGGGGTCAGGTTTGCGCTGTCGAAATCGAAGTAAACGATGCGCATTTCATTGGCAATGCCGCAGCCTTCAACGCCTTGCCACTTGGTTTCAACACAGTGGTTAAAGGTGTTAAGGGTCACGTGACCGAAGGTGTTTTTAACGACATCGTTCACTTGTGCAGCTGCAGAAGCTGCCAGGAACGCTGCACATGCTGCACCCAGAATGGTAGAAGTTTTGAAGGTTTTCATAGTGTATCCTCTTGTTTTAAACGCAGTGTTTCAACCAACATGCAGGGCATGTCTGATGCCTTCTTGGCGAAATTACTGATAAAAGGCAATGGGTGATTTGCCCAGAGAGCTTATCCCCAAGCGATGACGCGCGCAAAACACATGTTTGTTGCATTTTTGCAACTATTCGCTTTGGGTAGATTTGGGTAGAGGCGTGTGCTCATTAGAGTTGGAAAATTTAAGAATATTAGCTGGGTCTCAGCCTAGCTGTGGAGGTTGCTGTGTTGTTCTACGCGATAATACATTACCAGCATGCGGGCCTTGTTTACGTTTTATAGGACATGGTTCTGTTTTTGCGTCAAAGGCGGTGATGAGAGATTCGAATGGTGCATGCCTCCCTGACATCCTTGCCATGAGAGATGCAGGTGTCTCCTGACCTTCACCCCAAGGATGGTTACCTCGGCCTTCATTTAATAGAAAGGCCCCTATCTTTTCCAAGTCCTGATATTGCACGTGTTTGGTGCCGTTTGGATTGCTGATTGCCAAGCGTGCCTTTGAGGTAAAGGCTCTCTGGATCTTGTCGAGTTCTTCTTCCTGCATACGGTTTCCTAGAACTAGATATTACCAGTAATACAAGGTTTGTACATGACAAAGTCATGAAATATCTAGGGCAAAGAAACTTCACGCATTTTTCGGCGGTAGGCGGCGACATTGCGGTTATGTTCGCCAAGCGTTGTGGCAAAGACGTGGCCGCCTTTACCATCGGCAACGAAATACAGATAAGAGGTTGCAGGAGGGTTCAGCGCTGAAGCAATAGACGCCGCCCCAGGACACGCAATCGGCGAGGCCGGCAGGCCGCTGCGTGTATAGGTATTCCAGGGATGATCGTGCGCTAAATCGGCGCGGGTGAGGGGGCGGTTTAGAGGCGCGCCCCGCGCATGCTCGATGCCGTAGGCGACGGTGGGGTCGGCCTGTAGCGGCATATTCCTGCGCAAGCGGTTGGTGTACACCGAGGCCACCAGCGGGCGCTCGGCGGCGATGGCGGTTTCGCGCTCGATGATGGAGGCGAGGATCAGCGCCTGCTGAGGGCTGGTGATGGGCAGATCAGCCGCGCGCGCGCGCCATGCGTTTGCAAGCACTTCTTGCATGGCCTTTTCCATGCGCGCAAGTATTGCGCGGCGCGACTCCCCGCGCCTGAAATGATAGGTTTCGGGCAGATAGGCGCCTTCGCTGAGTACGGGCAGATCGCCGGTGAGTTTTTCTTCCGCAGCCAGCGCGTTTCGAAGCTGAAAAATATTCCACCCTTCCGGCACCGTAATTTTGTGAATGACCACCTCGCCGCGCGCGATTTTTTGAAGGATGATTGCAGGCGAAAGCGTGCCAGAAAATTCGTACTCTCCGGCTTTGAGCGATGCAGCCTGCATCAGCGTTGGCATCGCACTTACGTGCAGCGGCGGAAATAAATCGGCCTCATGTAACATCGATAAAATTTGCTGTTTACCAGTGCCAGGAGGGATGGTGATGCTCACCGGCTGGGTAAGGGTGAAGGCCGCATTAAATCTGTAAAAACTATAGAAAACAAGGCCTGCGCACAGCAGGAAAAAACTCGCGGTAAATACTAGTAGCAAGCGCTTCATAGCTATATTTATGACATGCGGTTGTGCGCGCGGCAATCCATCCTAACGTTATGCACATTTTATTGATCGCTTGCGCACGATCATGTGCGCGCTAAACTGCAACGATGCCATCAAACTCATCTATTCAGTCGCCAACGGCTCCGCCGCACATACCCATCACCAAAACCGGAGTGGTGGTAAGGCTTGTCAGTCCCGATCATCCCTCACGTTTTTTAATTGTGAAACCGCACAGCAAACAGGGCGATGAAGCACCGTTTGTGTTGCCGCGTGGCACGCGCATGTACCGCGATCCGATCAGCGGTGAGATGGTGGATGCGCGTGATGATGCAACCGCCCTGCGTTTCGCGGATTTACTGGAGGATTTGCTGGTAACCGCCACCCGCGAACTGGAAGAAGAAGCAGGCGTTCCGCGCACTATGTTTCACGCGCGAGGTCCCATCGAGCTTGGCCGCGTGATGTATGATTCACCCAGTGGCAAAGGTCGCTATCCGATCCTGTGGTTTGGGGTCAATTTTCTGCCCGAAGATGTGGGTAAACTTATCCCCGCGAAAGATAGCGCCAGCGTACATTGGATGACGTTGGAAGACTACCGTGGCTATGTCGCTAAAGGCCTTGCTCGCGCGGGGTATGTGGATATTTTGAGCAGCGCGGAAAAGAAGCTGGGGTGTTAGGGCGTAACTGGTCGTCTATTTCGGCACGAAAATAACCGTGCACCTGACGTCAAAAAAACTTCACTTAGTGCTTGACGCAGTGCGGCAGCCCTACTATAAGGCGCGCTCCAAACGCGAGGGTGCCTCGTCAAGACAATAAGCAAGCAACTGTTTTCTCATTGTTTTTTAGGGCTCTCTCACGCGGTGGATCGCTATCGCAACACGCGCGCAGTGGCCGTGACTTTGCGGAAAAGGTATAGAAGGCTCTTGTCTGACGTGCCCCCTAGCGGCTCAGCGTGGTTTGAATTAACGCCCCGATGCGACAAAAGGAGATTCTATGCCAACCATCAATCAGTTGGTGAAAAAGCCGCGCGAAGCCCAAAAGCGCCGCAACAAAGTGCCCGCGATGCAGGCATGCCCGCAAAAGCGTGGCGTGTGCACCCGCGTTTACACCACCACCCCGAAAAAACCAAACTCTGCGCTGCGTAAAGTAGCTAAAATCCGTCTCACCAGCGGCTTTGAGGTGATTGGCTACATTCCGGGTGAAGGTCACAATCTGCAGGAGCACTCGGTGGTGCTGATTCGCGGTGGCCGTGTAAAAGATTTACCAGGTGTACGTTACCACATCATTCGCGGAACGCTCGATACCCAAGGTGTCGCTAACCGTAAGCAGCGTCGTTCAAGCTACGGCGCGAAACGTCCGAAATAAGAGGAATTGCTATGTCACGTCGTCATGCCGCAAAAATTCGTATCGTCAACCCGGATCCTAAATTCGGTAGTGTTGCTGTCAGCAAATTCATGAGCTGCATCATGTATGATGGTAAGCGCTCGGTTGCTGAAGGTATTGTGTACGGTGCGTTTGACATTGTGGGTCAGAAAACCGGTAAAGATGCGATCAGCGTGTTTGAATCGGCCGTTGAAAATGTTGGCCCATCGATTGAAGTGCGCTCGCGCCGTGTGGGTGGTGCTACCTATCAGGTGCCTACCGAAGTTCGTCCGCGTCGTCGTCAGGCGCTGGCATTCCGCTGGATGATTAACGCGCTGCGCAACCGTGGTGAAAAGACCACGCAGGCGCGTCTGGCTGGCGAAATTATGGATGCTGCTGCAGGTCGCGGCAACGCCATCAAAAAACGTGAAGACACCCACCGCATGGCCGAAGCGAACAAAGCGTTCAGCCATTTCCGTTGGTAGAATTTGTAGAGATTTTTTTAGGATATAGTTAAGTTTATGGCACGTTCGCACCCACTGAAAGACTACCGTAACATTGGTATTTGCGCGCACATCGATGCGGGTAAAACCACGACCACGGAACGCATTCTTTATTACACCGGTGTTAGCCACAAAATCGGTGAAGTGCACGAAGGTGCGGCCACGATGGACTGGATGGAGCAGGAGCAAGAGCGCGGCATTACCATTACCTCCGCGGCGACGACCTGTTTTTGGAACAATCACCGCATCAACATCATTGATACACCCGGCCACGTAGACTTCACGATTGAAGTTGAGCGTTCGATGCGCGTACTCGATGGTGCGGTGGCTGTGTTTGACTCGGTGGCTGGCGTGGAGCCGCAATCGGAAACCGTATGGCGTCAGGCCGATAAATACGAAGTGCCACGCATTTGCTTCATCAATAAAATGGACCGTATCGGTGCCGATTTCTACCGTTGCGTGGATATGATTATCGACCGCCTCGGTGCGCGCCCGCTGGTGCTGCAACTTCCTTACGGCGCGGAAGATGAGTTCAAAGGCGTGATTGACCTTGTCAAAATGAAAGCCGTAGTTTGGAAAGACGAATCGCTCGGTGCGGAATTTGAATACACCGATATTCCGGCAGACTATGTCAGCAAAGCAAAAGAATACCGCGAAAAGCTCGTCGAAACCGCCGTGGAACAGGATGATGTGCTGCTGGAAAAATACCTCGGTGGCGAAGAGCCTGCAGAAGCAGACCTCAAGCGTTGCATCCGCAAGGGTACGATTAACTTTGCATTCGTTCCTGTGATTTGTGGATCGGCGTTCAAAAATAAAGGTGTGCAGCCGATGCTCGATGCGGTGGTGGATTTCCTCCCCAGCCCGCTGGACATTCCTGCGATCAAAGGCATGAAAGTGGACAGCGATGAAGAGCTGCTGCGTAAGGCCGATGATAACGAGCCATTTTCTGGACTCGCGTTCAAAATTATGTCCGATCCGTTCGTGGGCTCGCTGACCTTCACCCGCGTCTATTCCGGCGTACTGAACTCCGGTTCCTACGTGATGAATACGGTGAAGGGTGAGCGCGAGCGCATTGGCCGCATGCTGCTGATGCATGCGAACAACCGTGAAGACATTAAAGAAGCGCGCGCCGGTGATATCGTGGCGATTGCGGGTCTGAAAAATACCACCACCGGGGATACGCTGTGCGATCCGGATAAGCCGGTAGTGCTTGAGCGCATGGAATTTCCCGAGCCGGTGATCGAAATCGCGGTGGAGCCAAAAACCAAGGCCGATCAGGAAAAAATGGGTATGGCGCTGGCGCGCTTAGCGTCGGAAGATCCGTCGCTGCGCCTGTCCTCGAACGAGGAAACCGGTCAGACCATCCTTAAAGGCATGGGTGAGTTGCACTTGGAAATCATCGTCGATCGTATGAAGCGCGAATTCAAAGTGGAAGCCAATGTGGGCGCGCCGCAAGTGGCGTACCGCGAGACGATCAGCAAAAAATATCAGGTCGATTACACGCACAAAAAGCAGTCCGGTGGTGCGGGTCAGTTCGCGCGCATTATCGTCGATCTCGAGCCGCTGCCGCCAGGTTCCGGCTTTGTCTTCGAAAGCAAAATCGTGGGCGGTTCGGTACCGAAAGAATACGTCCCGGGTGTGGAAAAAGGCTTCAACTCCATGCTGGGTAACGGCGTACTCGCCGGCTTCCCCGTGATTGATTTCAAAGCCACGCTGGTCGATGGTGCTTACCACGATGTCGATTCCAGCGTGATGGCGTTTGAAATCGCTGCACGTGCAGCATTCCGCGAAGGTCTGCCAAAAGCCGGTGCGAAACTGCTCGAGCCGATCATGAAGGTCGAAGTGGTGACCCCCGAAGATTACATGGGCGATGTGATTGGTGATTTATCGTCACGTCGTGGTCAGGTGCAAGGCATGGACAGCCGTGGTAACGCGCGCGTGGTCAATGCGATGGTGCCGCTGGCGAGCATGTTTGGTTACGTCAACACGCTGCGCTCGATGAGCCAGGGTCGTGCGACATATAGCATGGTGTTCGACCATTACGCGGATGTACCAAGTAACGTCGCCGAAGAAATTAAAGCCAAAGTGGCATAACTGATAAAGATAGGAGTACGACATGGCTAAGGAGAAGTTTGAGCGGAACAAGCCGCATTGTAACATTGGTACGATTGGTCACGTGGATCACGGCAAGACGTCGCTGACGGCGGCGATCACGATGGTACTGGCGAAGCAGG
>JALHRI010000019.1 GCA_022841525.1 Alphaproteobacteria bacterium
ATATCGGCGGCTTCATCGGCGTGCAGCTCGAATAAATAGCTGCGCTTATTCGTCAGCACCGACATGTTGGTGAGGGCGTTCTGCTCAATAGGTTTGAGGAAAAGCCGGTTACCCGACGGATTCAGCAGCCACGCCATCGAGTCGCCGACCGATACGGTCTGAATCTCCTCGTCCGACTCAAATTCAATGATCGAGTGATAGGTGTAATGCCCCACGAACTGATAGACCTCATCCGGGCTGTAGCGCACGGTGCGGATGCGGCTGTCCGTCGCAATCGCGCGTGGCTCTTGCAGGGCGCTCGCCATCAGTGGTGTGCACAGGGTGAGCGCACCCAGCAGCAGGCTACTTAATCTGTTCAAGCTCATAGCTGCTGACCTTGAAGGTCGCTGGCCGAATGTCAAGCGTCACATCCGAACCAATCACATCAATCTCCTCTAGCCAGCTCATCGGGCGGTAATAGCCTTCAAGCGTTACCTTCCACACAGATTCCGGCAAATCGAGCCTGTCGGCATAAAAGCGCGACGAGAACGTGACATGCGCCACCACGCGCGACCCGTCATAATGCTCGCTCTGCTTGGTGATTGCGATGACCCTGCTGCCGTTATCGGCCAGCACATTACGCAAGCTGCGTGGGTTATCTGCACCAAAAATGCTGGTATATTCGGCCGCGACGGCTTCATCACTATGCGCGAGAACGAAGTTCTGAAAGTCCTCGTAGCGCGAGTAGGCATAGCTCTCGCGGCGCATCACATATTCTGAAACAAAAAAGCGCAGCACCGCGCGGGCGGGATCTTCGCCGCTGGCGCGCATCGCCGCACCTCGAATCACATAATCATCGGTATTAGTCACATAGGTCGCCAGCGCTGGGCGCTCATTCAGCGGCAGCAGGCCACCCACCGCCAGCAGCGAGGTTATGGCACAGACAATACTGGCACCCGCGATCAGCACCATCCAGCTGCGCTGAGAAATCGGCAAAATATACTGCGCGCGGTACCACCCCTTCGCCGCTTCAAAATAGCTGCCGTCTTTAACTGCAGCCGCCAGCGAATCTTGCGGGCGTGATTTATGTGAGGTAGAAGCCATCGCCTTCAAAAACCGTGGATTTTAATAAAATGTTTACGAATTTCTGCTAGCATCATGCTTGAGTTCATGCCTAGATTAAAGTGAATTTTTACCAGTGGGTAACATCGCAGTGAATTTATCTGCGCGAACACAGTTTCATCGCGGCATCTTCGCCACCCTGCTGGTGAGCATGCTGCTATGCGCCTCGCCGGTGCGCGCTGAAACTGCCTGCCAGCCTGGATCTGACGGCGTAGGTGGACGCGACGCGTTCGCGCAAACCCCGTGCGATACGCTCTACCGCGATGAAAAACTCAGCTGCGATAATAACAGAACGGTGTGGGGTGCCTGCCCACCCAAAGCCATGCCCCACAAGCGCACGAAGCTGCTTTCCTTCAAGGATTTAAGCCCCTATTTATGGGCAAGCCTTGCGCATCCAACGATCGCCAACCGCAAATATGACGGGCCGATGTACCGCGGCACACCGGGCGATTACCGCAGCACCAATCAGATGATCAGTGCCGATGATCCCACCGGCAAAAACCGTTTCGCCGCCTGTATTCACCAGATAGAGATTCGCGGTACTCCGGCCATAAGTAAAACAGATTTGGCCGCGCTGATTCGCCTGCAGCTGGATAATTGCGCGAACCAGTATATTTTGCAGGCGGCCGCTATTCCAAGCCATCAGGAAGATTCCAAACTGATGATTACGACGAAGCGTTGCGGCAAGCCCGAGCCGCTGACAGCAAAAATCGCCTGCCAACCGCTGACGATTGAACCCTCTGCCATACAGAATGATTACAGCGTCACGCCGCATCTCAAAGCCTCGTGGGGGCGGATGCTACAACATGTAAAGCCAGAAGATGCGGTCGCCGGTACGCCGGGTGTAGGCAGCTATCAGGGCTATATTCAGCGCAAACGAAGCTTTGGCCCGTTTCAGGGAATTTTAGGCAGTATCTATAATCTGTTTTCAAGCATTACCCAGCTTGCAAGCACCATTGGCAATCTTGCCAATCTTGCGCAGATTGGTGTACAGCTACCGAACTTTAGCGCCGCGATGGATGCCATTCGCGGAGGACTTGGCGATTTAACCGGCCAGATTGCCAATATGCCCGGCCAAATTACCTCTAGCCTGAGCAATATCCAAAATACGTTTGCACGCTTAGGTCAGAATTTCAGGTTTCAGGATTCTATCTCGAACTTTACAAGTGGCTTCGGACAAATGCGCCAAGGCCTAAGTGGCCTGACTGGCCTTGCCGGACTGCCTGCTGGTGTGGCGCAAGGACTAAGTGCACTGCCTGCAACGATGCAGAGCCTGACCAATATTGGCCCCGTACTGCAAGGCTTGCCGGGGGCGCTGGGTAATTTGCAGACCATGATTCCTAACATCGCAAGCCTACCGCAGAATCTTGCGAACATCCAACGGATTGCCGCAGGCATGCCGAATGCTCTGGGAACATCGCTTCAAGGAATATCGCAACTGCCCGGGCAAGTAGGCGGTAATGTCACCAGCGCGGTCGGTCAGGCAAGAAACGCTCTGACCGGACTGCCCGGCGCAATTGGCGATGTGGTAGGCAATACCAGCATTGTCCTCACCAACCCGGCGGATCAGGTGGCTGGGCACCTCGACCGGCAAGCGGCAGCACTTAACCGCGTGAATAGCCGTATTAGCGGCGGCGGATCGCTGCAATCCATCGGTGGCAATATGGCAAATGCTGGTCGGATTATCCGCGACATCCCCAACGTGAATATGGCTGCCGGTGGCATGGTGTCGCTTTCCACCCAGATGGAAAGCATGAACGCACTGCGCAGTGTGCTGCAAGGTGGCGCGCAAAATCCGCTGACTCAAGCGCTGAATCCTCAGTCGCTGGCGGCCTTTTCGCAAATCAGCCAGAGCATGGCCTCAATGAGTGCGCTGCAAGGCGGGCTTGAAACCATGCGCCAGCAGATGATTTCCGGCACGCGTTTTCCAAATTTAACCCTCCCCCAGCTGGATGGCTATCTGGCGAATGTTCGCTCCTACAATAATCTGATGAATAGCATGAATATCGGCCAGATTTCTCAGCTGATGAATGGCATGAATACGATGCGCGGCGCCTTGTCGATTCCGCAACTGCCTAATCTGAGCACGATGGCAAACGGCATGGCGAATAATCTGCAAGGCATGGTGAATCTGAACCGGTTCGCAGGAACCCTTGGTAGCATGCAGGCCAATGTCGCCAGCGCGATGGGATTTGGCGTCGGCATTAACTTTAGAAGTGCGGCCGCACGTATGAATGTGCGCAAGGAACGCGAAGTATTTCCCAGTCTGCCGGAAGGCACTATTATCCGCAACCCCATCCCGATGGCAGAAATTCCTGAAGTAAAGCTCAGCGATACGGCGAAGTTTCCTTACGAACAGATTCTTGATCCTTCCCATCCGTTTTCACCGCGCAACCATTACTACGTCAACGACCGCGATGGTTATTCGACCTGGGGCGCGCCGTACAGTAAGGATAAAACCAACAACGTCTTTTGTGCTGGCGAGCGGGAAGATAATCCGAACACACGGGAGAACGAAGTCATTAAGGTAGATATTCTCGAGTCACGCATCAAAAAATTCGAAGAAGGCGAAAACGCACTCTATGACGGGATTTATCAGCGCATTGCCTTTAATGATATGTGCTCTAGAAATACCGGCGCACAAAATAATCCCTGTGAAATTAAGATGAAGATTGCCTTGCTGCCCCCCATAACTAGACCCCTACATTGCATGACATGTTTCGGGCTGCGCAAACGTGAAACCGATACGCCGCCTTGTGCCACGAATTATCTGGGTGAAGACCGCCGTATGATCATGTCGCCTGTAGGGGGAGTTGTCGGAGACATCTTAGCAGTATTCTCAAGCATCCCCGGTGTCAGCCAACTGTTTGAGTTCAAAGTTCAAGCCAAAAACAGCTACATGTTCCCCACGGTCAAAGAAATCAGCGTCCGAGGTCTTCAAACGCGGGTGCCAGTACCCTCCGTGGGTATGTATGCCAGCGTGGCCAATGGCGGTGCAAATCCCGGGCTGTTATGTTTAGCTGGTAAGCTCGGCTGCAAAGCCGCCTGTTCAGTCGCCAACGTGTACCGCAAATCCACCATCCAGCAATTATGTGATGGCGTGCGTGCACCTTACACCCCGATGAACAAGCTCAAAATGCGACACGCCAAGCGCGAGGATGATGAACGCGACTTCCCCACCGAACCGCCTACGGCACAAAAACCCTCGCTGCAAAATGAACTGCCCAGCGGTGTGAACGATGGGCTGATGCATAAAGACCATTTTGAAAACCGCATGCCTTACCCGCGCCTGTGGGATACCGGCCAATCGATTCAGCTCAAGCCAAGCAACATCCAAGATCCACGTGACCAGAATGGCCGCTTTACTTCCGTGGTGGGCGTAGGGCGTGAAGCCGTACTGCCACCTTCTCCCTCTGCGACACCACCTGCTGCCGGTGCGCCGCCTGCCCCCGCACCGCGTAAAGACGAGCGCTGCCTGATTGGTGGCTGGGGGCCAGATGGCTATGTCAATCCTGCCTTGAACATCGACATCAAACGTCATGATCCGGTGACCAGTTGGACGGAGTTGAAGCTCTATCAAGCGCGCACGCTGCGCGAGTTTGGCATTAACTGTCTGGGGCGCTATGAGCGCTTGTTCAAACCCGGCGCAGCGGAAGACCACATTCTATCCCTTGCCGGAGGTAGCTATAACGAGCGCGATGATAGCTGTAAAATCGAGGCCGGAATTGAGACTGAGCGCAATGTGAAATTCAACATGCTGTTTCGTAATTTCCCCAAAGCATGGCGCGGTTACGTCGCCGATCCGGGCAATGACGGTAACGATGCGTTCCCCAAATTTCCAGATCAGTCGCCAACACTGCTAAGCGGACTGGATAATGCGCGCCCGGGCGATGTGATCATCATGCCCTACGGCACCGAGAAAAATGACGGTAAAGAAGGGCTGCCCATTCTATCCTACGTCGAGGTGACGAATAATGGTGCAAATTGCCGGGATAACGCGGGCTGTTCTGTCACCGTGATTGAACGCGGCAACGGCAAATGGCCAGATGCGTGCGGCACCACCGATGCATGGGGCATCGAGAGCACCCGCATGCTGTATAAACCCGGCACCATGCCAGACAGCATCAAAAACCAGATCGATAAGATTGATACCGCACCTGTCAACTATTCCTGCCGCGATAATGATCTGCAGCACTGCGAACTCGATGATTGGAATAGTCTAAAAATCTACCGCATCCGCGATGATCGCAGTCGTGGTGGCAACCTCAATCCCATTCAACCCCCACCTGCGACGCCGCCCACGCCATGATGAAACGCTTTTACACGTACGCCGCCATCATGATTGCCGTCAGCTCGGCATGTTTCGCACAGAATAATCCACCACCTGCGCAACCCACCACCTATGATTGCCCCGGAAAATTATACAACGTTTCGCCAAAGGATACGTTCAAACTCCCCGCAGCACTGATTGAATATTGCCAGCAGCGCGGCTGGGATCCGCCGGGCAAAGAATATGAAAATAAAAGCTGGCAGCCTTACGGCGGCAAACCGGTACGCACCGGCACCGCCGGCAGTGTGGCAACAGGTGCCAAGCAATCGCCGGATGTACCGCCGGGTGCTTCTGCAACTGGCAGGGCTGCTGCTGGTGGCAACCGCAGTGCGGCACTTAGCGCAATGCCCTCAGGCAGTGGCAATTTGTGCATTAACTTCAGGGGTCAACGCACCTGCCCGCGTTGCAATCTAGTGAACGGGCAGAACCGCTGCGAAATTCCGGTGCTCGATCCTACCAGCGGTGACATCGTATATCGCCCCGCCGGAGATGCGCAAAGCGAGGCAGAAGCCATCACCCCTGCCAATCCGCTGGTTGCCGATGTGGGCGGAACATTCGGGCGCATCACCCCTATCAGCCCCGGCTCCGCCACTCTTCAGTGCGGCGGCACGATGACGATTTCTAACGCCGAAGTTTCCAGCGTTGTGGGCGCGACCCATCTGGCGATCGTGCAAGAACTCTCGCGCGATGTGCGCGTGTACCGCTTAAGTGGCAGCAGCTTTCACTATCTTCACACCGTGCGTCTGGGGCGCGATTTATGCGGCGTTAACGATGATGAACGCACACGGCCATCCAACCAGTTTCTGTTTTTTAGTGCCGCACAGCCGGAAGTGGCGATTCGCGTAGTTCAGCCGCTGGAAGAAGCGCAGGAACAGGCGCAAGAACCCATCGTTTATAATACGGCCGATGATGAAAAATACGTCGTGATTCGCAGCAACACGCTGATTGCTGGTCGCGGCAACCCGCCGTCGTGCGAGCCCTTCAGACGCTATCCGAAAACCATTGTAGATCTGCGTATCATTCCGCCGGAGGCCTCAGAAGATATCACGCGCCAGCTTCCGCTCAGCGCCCCTCCATGCAATGACCATGTGTTGCATCTGGATTTAACCACACCGAATCTGGTGCATCAGCCAGGTGCGAATGTTCGCATGCTGGGCATTACCCCTGATAGGTTTGAAAGCGCGGTGCTCAGCACGCCTGTAAGCGCGCTTTACTATCAGCCGCGCACCATTTTACGGCTGGGTGCTGCAGGCCCATTTACCCTGCAGGGCGATGCGATGATTCAACTGCCAGATCGTAGTACGCTGCATTTATATGGCCCCGCAACCATTGCTGGCGGCCAGATTCCGGGAATAACCCTCACCCGCGGCGGGCACATTGAAGACGAAGAAGGCGTGATTAGACAGCGTATCCCTGCTGGCACCAGCAACTACATTCCGCCGGGGGGCATTACCCCTCCCTATTACGTGATTACGGATGAAAAAATCTATCTGCCGCCCGGGCTCACCTTGCTCACCACGCGCGGTGGTCTGATTCGTGAGCCGGCCGCACCACCACCGCCATAATTCAGTGCTGCAAATAGGCCTCTGCCTCGCTTAAGCCTTCTAAATCGCCGACATGCAACCAGTCGGCATCGAGCACGATACTATGCACGCGCTGATACACACCACGCGCATCCGCACTGCGCTGCCAGAGCGTGTTTAAGGAAAAGGCGCCCGTCGGGCAGTTCACAAACACGCGCGGATGAATCATCTGCAGTCCGGTAAAAATATAGGGCGCATCTTCCCCTTCTGAAGGTCGGCGTACACAGCCGTGTTCCTCGCGCAGAAAATCGCCCCTACCGTGCAGGCCGCGCGCGCGGTGTTTTTCAACCAGTACCATGAGAAAATCCATCGCCTCATCTCGCCACTGATTGCAAAGCATCGCAATGGGGTGCGGCATCGATACCGGAAAAATAGCATCGCTATTCATGCTGATAAACGGCGCGCTGCCCAGCAGTGGTAGCGCCTTCAAAATACCACCGCCAGTTTCCAGCGGCACTGGCTCTTCGCGCGAGACATGAATCGTCAACTCGTGGCGGGTGCGCAAATGATGCTCCAGCAAATCCGCAAGATAGGAGGTATTGACCACAACCTGATCAATGCCGCCGCCGCGCAGAAAATCGAGATTATAATCGATCAGTTTTTTGCCTTTTACTGGTACTAACGGTTTAGGTATCGTCAGCGTCAGCGGACGCATGCGCGTGCCAAGTCCGGCGGCTAAAATAATGCCATGTGTCGGCGTGCTGCTCACACGATACCGCCGCGTGAGAGTTCGGCATCAAACGCACCACGGTAGGTGGCGGGGACTTCGTTTTCCACAAATTCACGGATAGTGTGAAGTGCAGGATGGGAAAGATCGCGCAGGAAATGCGCCCATACGCGCGGCAGATAATCGAGGTAGCGCTCTTTACCATCGCGCACACACAGCCGTACAAAAATACCAATGATTTTAGCATTGCGCTGCGCCGCGAGCACATCGTAACGCAGATCAAACTCGGCGTCAGAAATCGCTAAATCACGCAGCATCCGCGCGCGGCAGGATGCGACCACGGCCTTAGAAACATCACGGCGCGCATCTTCTAACAGCGAGATGACATCGTAGAGCGCGTCGCCGCGCAGCGCGTCTTGATAGTCAAGCATGGCGACACGCTTTACCGCTTCCGGCCGCCACAACAAATTATCGGCGTGGTAATCGCGGTGGACGAGCACGCGCTGCGCAAGCGAGACCTCGCGCAGCACACTACGCCAACGCTCTCGCCAGACATCGCGGAGTGTTTCCGCGCGCGCACGGCCATGTACCTGCACTAAAAACCAGTCACTAAAGAGCATCACTTCACGCAAATACACCGCTTCATCGTAGGCTGGCAGTGCGGCAATCACTTCCGGACGCTCCAGAGAAAATCGCTGCAGACGCGATAATTCCTCGCACGCGCTTTGATATAACAGCCCCTCTTCGCCGCCAAATACGCGTAGATAGCGCGAGAATAATTGATCGCCCAAATCTTCCAGCAGCAAAAACCCCTGCTGAGCATCGGCGTGCAGTACGCGCGGCACCGATAGATCCGCCTGAAGCAGCATATCCGTCACCTGCATGAAGGGGCGCACGTCTTCATGCTCGGGCGGCGCGTCCATCACGACCCATTGTTCGCTGCCGCGTATGGCTCGCCAGTACTTACGAAACGAGGCATCGCCCGCCAGCATCTCAAGGCGCGCGCCGCGCGCAGGCGACGAGGCGACAAACGCTTCGCACGCACGGATACGGGGTGAAGGCTCAGATTTAGAAGCGGGCTGCATCCATGCTCTCCTGCCAGGTGTGTGGCGCAGTCCCAACGTGCCCTACGCGCACGTCGCGCACCGTTTCCCCTGCAATGGTTAGATGCACAAAGCCATAATCCGCAGGCGTGTGCGAGGCAAGTTTCTCTGGCCATTCGATGATCATCGGCGTGCGCCCCAGCATATCCTGTAGCCCAAGTGCCGCAAGCTCTTCATCATGCTCCATACGGTACGCATCCATGTGGATGAGCGTGCGGCCGCCCGGCATCTCGTAAGGATGCAGCAGTGTGTAGGTTGGGCTGGTGACTTCCACCTCATGCCCGAGTAGCGCGTGAATAATCGCCTGCGCCAGCGTAGTTTTTCCGGAGCCCATCTCGCCGGAAAGTAGCAAACATTGCCCCGGCCAGTCGCACGCCGCAAGCGCGGCGCCCAGTGCGCGAAGTCCATGCAGATCAAGGCGGAGTCTGCGCACTAGCTGCGCTCGTCGATCCAGGCCATTTGAATCGCCTCAAGGATTTTTTCATTGCAACCGTTCGGATCGCCCGTAAACCCCTCCAGCGCCAGCACCCAGGTACGAAGATCGGTAAAGCGCAGATTGACGTTATCCGCATCCGGGTGTTGCTCATCCAGCGCGATGGCGATATCGTAAATATCCGTCCACTGCATAAACTTCCTTTCTTGTTTACTCTTTATTAAAGATTCGCATGCTATGAGTACGTTTATAGCTACTTTATTGTAACGAGGGTGATCATGGCAATTAGCAAGTCAATGCCTATTTTAATTGTGGATGATTATAAAACCATGCTGCGCATTGTACGCGGGCTGCTCAATCAGATCGGATTTTCCAACATTGATGAAGCCACCGATGGCACAGCTGCACTGGCGCTCATTTCACAGAAACAATACGGTCTGATTATTTCAGACTGGAACATGGAGCCCATGTCGGGCTTCGAACTTCTTAAAAAAGTACGCGCTGGCGAGAAAACGCGCGGTCTGCCCTTCATTATGGTGACCGCGGAGAGCAAAACCGAAAACGTGATTTTAGCCAAACAAGCAGGCGTCAATAACTACATCGTAAAGCCTTTTAATGCCGATACTCTAAAAACAAAAATCGAAGCGGTCTTTGGAACATTCTAACCTCGCACAGGAGACCGATGATGCCTGATCAGACCCAGGTAATGCTTGAAGAAGTAAAGCGCATGGCAGAATTTATTGCCAAAGCACGCGGCGAAGTATCTGCGATTATGACTGCAAAAGACAGCGCAGGTGCTGAAAAAAACATCAATCATATCGCCACCGAACTTAAGGAAGTCGTGCGCCATACCGAGGAAGCAACCAACACGATTATGGATCACGCCGAAGCGCTACAGCGCTTATCCGCCAGCGATCCGAAAGTGGCAGAGCACGCCATGGGCATCATGGAAGCGTGCAGCTTTCAGGACATCACCGGCCAGCGCGTCAAAAAAGTGCTGCAAATTGTCGATCAGGTAGAAATGCGGATCGACCGTTTGGTCAGCCTGCTTGGCGGTGATTTTGTAACCAGCCAAGCCGCCACCCTTGCCACCGGCACTGAGCGGGCGGATGAGCATTTAATGGCCGGCCCGCAAATGAAGGGCGGAGGCGTCAGCCAGGCGGATGTTGATAAGTTATTCCCCTAAGCCTTGAACCGGTTGCGATTCTACACCCTTAGGCTACACTCACGCTTCGTTTCTTTTATAGCGCGTTTACGATGTTCATGCATCTTCAGAGTGCAGTGACATCGTAAAGGTCGCGCTATAACTTTATGATTTAATAGCACTACATAACTTTGTACCTGCATCTGCATAATGCGGTTACAAAGTTAAAGTGCTATACCGGAGCTTATGGGTTTTCTTTTTCGCATCGTGTGCGGCGTGATGGTGATGCTTTTGGGTGCGCAGGCACTTGCAGCACCACCAAGGCTTGCCACCAATAATCTCGGTGATTTTTCACGGATCAGCTTTGCGTGGGATGCCCCTACGCCGATGCGGTTTTCAGTAAGTGGCAACACCGTCACGCTGGAATTTGACCGTGCCGTAGGTAGCGATGTGGCAAGCATCGCCTCGCGCTTAAAGCCGGTGATACGCGGCGTCACCCGTACGCCAGATGGCAAACGCATCATCCTGTCGATGGCAGAAAATTACCGCGTGCGGCAATTTTTAAGCGGGCAAACCAACGGCATTGATATCATCACGGTAAAACCTGAAGCAAACGTGATGGATGACGCCATGCGCATCGCCCCGCCTTCGCCAAAGGCGAGTATTTACAGCACGAAAAAAACTCAAATCCCGCCATTAGCGAAACAACCATCCGCAGTACAAACGGCCAAACCACCACAAGCACCCAAGCCTGAGGCCAAGCCTGCACCCAAGGCTGCAACCATTTACACCACCAAAGCGCCACCAAAAACTCCCGAGAAAACGCCGGAGCCCCAAGCGCCTGCAAACGTAACAACGAAGGCTGGGGCGAAAGCAGAGAAGAAAGAATCACCCACAACATCAGAAACCAAACCCGCATTAAAAACTGAGAAGCCAAACAGCACGCAGGTAAGCGCACCGCAGCCACCCGCAGCGACGCCACCAGTAACCGCTACTGCAGAAGAAAAAGAAGTTGCGCCACCTACTGTACCAGCCAGCCCTGAGCCGGCACTACCCGCACCGCAACTCACCGAAACCCTGCTGATTGGCGCAGTGGGCAAGGCTACCGATCCAACGCTGGAGTTTCTGTGGAGCGAGCGTACCGCCATGGCCAGCTTTGTGCGCGGCAATGATCTATGGGTGATTTTTTCGCACCCCGCCAAGGTCAATGCCGCCCGGGTGCTAAGCATTCTGCCTAAGCCGCTCAGCACGATGGAAGCCTACGGCCTCAAAGGGGCGACTGTGCTGCGCTTTTCGCTAAGTGAGGCGCTTTACCCCATCGCCAGCCATGTCAAAGGTAGTTACGCATGGCGGTTATCGCTACAAAAAGCGCCGCCCAAACGCGCCGAAATTCCCTACACCATCCGCGCGGGTGAAAAGACCAGCATCGTCTTCGACGCGCTGGATGGCGCAAGCCCTCTTAGTTTTTACGATCCGGCAAGGGGGGATCGCCTGCTCGTCATGCCGCTGTATGATAGTTCACACCATGTGAGCCTGCCACGCAGTATGGCCGGTGCTGATATTTTACTTAGCGGTCAAGGCATCGCAGTACGCAGCGATGATGATAGCGCAACACTCAGCAAAACCATGGAAGGCGTGGTACTCAGCATGCAAGCAGGCGTCCCCGCGCTGGATAAAATGCCGATTGTGCCAGGCCAGAAAGACATTGCCTATATGGGCTTTGCCAGTGACGGGCTGGTGATTTCCTATCCGCGTTTTTTCAAAAGCGCCCAAAGCTTCGCCGAGTCACGCGCACGCATTGCGCGCGAGCTTGCCAGCACCAACGCGCGGACACGCCCACTCAAACTGCACGAACTGGCTGGCACGTATATGGCTGAGGGGTTTGGCGTGGAAGCGGTCAAAATCCTCAATGACATGAAAAACACCTATCCGGATTATTACACGAAAGAGCGTCTTTCTATCATGCACACAGGGGCGTATTTCATGGCCGACCGCATGGCCGAGGCGCGCGAAGTATTTGCCAGCACCCCACTCGACATGAGCAAGGAAGAAGCCGCCATGTGGCGAGATGTGATGGCACTGTTTGCTCCCATCAGCATCGTGCCGACCATCACGGCGGATGATGAAAGCACCACCGACCTGCCCAGCACCCCTGCCCGCCCAGCGGCAACAGTCGACTTACTCAAATACCATGACGGCGTGCTGAGATTGTACCCGCCGCGTCTGCGTCAGAAGCTCAGCATCATCGGTGCGGATCAGTACATTCAGCAAAAAAAATACCCCGAAGCCGTCGCGCTGTTTGATCGTTTAAGCGAGGATAACATCTTAAAACCAATTCAGCCCTTCGCGGAATATATGATTGGCCGCATCGCTGCTGAAAAGGGCGAGAACAAACGCGCGCTGGAAATCTGGCAGAAACTCGCGCAGCGCAGTGAAAATCCGTATGTGGCAGCGCGCGCGGAGTTTGCATCGATCTCGCTGCAATTTACTTCCGGCGATGTGCCGATTGAAAAAGCCATTGAGCGGCTCGAAGGCCTCCGGCTCGACTGGCGCTACGACGCACTGGAGCAGGAAATTCTCAAATTCTTAGGCCAGCTCTACGCCGATAATAAACAGTACGATCACGCGCTCAGGGTATGGAAAGAACTGTTGAATTATTATCCTGGCACGCCAGATGCGCTGGAGCTAACCGTGGTGATGACAGATTTATTCATGAAGCTCTACACCGGTGGTCTCGCCGATGAGCTTGAGCCACTCAAATCCCTCGCCCTTTTTTATGAATTCCGCGATCTGATTCCCGTAGATGCGCGCGGTGACGAAATTGTGCGTAAACTCGCTGACCGGCTGGCGAATGTCGATCTGCTTGACCGCGCGATTGCACTGCTGGTGCATCAGGTCAAATCCCGCAGCGAAGGCGCAGAGCGCGCGCTACTGGGCACGCAGCTATCGCTGTTTTACGTGCTCAACAACCAACCCGAAGAAGCGCTAAACGCACTGGAAGCCAGTAGTTATGGTGGGTTTGGTGAAGATATCGCGCGCTTGCGTGGCCAACTCACCGCGCAGGCGTTCGAGAAACTCAAAGACTACCGCGCCGCACTGCAAGCGCTTTCCGGCGATAAAAGCGAGGCAGGCAACCGCCTGCGCATGGAAATTCTCTGGGCGATGGAAGACTGGCCAAGTGTCATCAACGCGGCGGAAGATGTGCTCTCCGCGCGCGAGGATTTTACAGCTCCCTTAAGCAAGCCTGAGCAGGAATTTTTGCTGCGCGCAGCCCTTGCCTATAGTTTCGAGAAAGACACCACCCAGCTTAAATATCTGCGCGATTACTACAGTAAGCTCATCCCGCCAGAAAGCCCCAATAAGGCAGTGTTTGATTACCTCACGAATTTCACTGCACCGCTCAGCCCCAAAGATATCAGCGTGGTGGCGGCACAGCTTGATGGTACGGAGAGCTTTTTATCCACGCTTAAAACCTCACTGGCCGAGGGCAATGTTTCCAACCTGCTAAGTGCACAGCAAAAAGCAAAAGCCGAGCAGTCGCCGCAAAAAGATGAGTGATGGGGCTATAAGTAGCTACAAAAAAGGCCACGTTAACCGTGGCCTTTTTCTTTTCTTGAATTACAGCGCGCTTACTGCTGAATCATCTTGCTCACGCGCTCAGCGCTTTCGTTAAAGCGCTCGTTCAGCGGCTCGGAAATGTCCGATGCGGTCTGGAATACCAACTCGGATACGGAAATCATTTCACTAAAGAAATTATCGAAAAACGTTTTGGCCGTTTTGCTCGACAGGTCAAATACGTCATTCAAGGTACGGCATGAAAGCGCTTGCTTAGAAAGCTCAACCTGCTGGCTGAAGCTCTTGTTGGAAAACGCTACCGAATGCGCCGCAAGCTGCTTGGAAAGATTCGCGGCAATGTTCGCGCATGCAACCAGTGCTTCGATGTTCTCACGAATCAGCTCGTACACATCCCCCGCGTGAAGCGAAGACTTGCCCGCCGTTTTTGTCAATTGCTCCAGCGATTCACGCCCATAAGAAAAGGCTTGTTCCGCCTGCGCGAATGGATTGCTGGCTGAAGGCGATTGACGCGACTGGGTGCCCGACTGGCTCCAGAATTGTTGCATCATATCGTTGCTGGTTTTCATCATATTCTCGGCGGCCTGACGCATCGTTTCGCTGGCATTACGTGCGGCTTCACCCATGTCAGACTGAGCAAACGGCATCTGGTATAGTTTTGCGCTTTGCTGGGCAAAGGCAGGGGTTGCAGCGGCAGCGCGCTTCACCGAAGCAGCACTGCGAGTGCGCGTGCGCGACGTGGTGGCAGGTTTTCTTTTCGTAGATTTGCTAGCCATGGTTATCTCCTGTTGCGGTGCGGCAAATATAGAGCAAGCGAAAGTAAAGTCAAGAATGCAACTAGAAGTTTTTATTGCGCCGCACCATAATCATCAAGATCATTGATTCACGCGCTATTTCTTACGCTTGCATGCGCCGCACAAATCGCTTAGCACAAGGCACATGCATACACTTACCGATATTCGCGCCCAATTTCTTGATTACTTCAAGCAGCATGACCATGGCGTGCTGGCGTCTTCTTCCCTTGTGCCGCAGAACGACCCCACGCTGATGTTCGCCAATGCGGGCATGAACCAGTTCAAAAATATCTTCACCGGTGTTGAAAAAGCCCCTGCGGTACCACGCGCCGCCACCTCGCAAAAATGTGTGCGCGCCGGCGGTAAGCACAACGATCTGGATAATGTGGGCTACACTGCGCGGCATCACACATTTTTTGAAATGCTGGGCAATTTTTCCTTCGGTGATTACTTTAAGGAAGGCGCGATTGAACTGGCATGGAATCTCATCACCAAGGAATGGGGCATCGATAAAAACCGCTTGTGCGTGACGGTGTACCATACCGATGATGATGCCTTTCACTTATGGAAAAAAATCGCTGGCCTGCCGGAAGATAAAATTATCCGCATCGCCACCAACGATAATTTCTGGGCGATGGGCGACACCGGCCCCTGCGGCCCGTGCTCGGAAATTTTCTACGATCACGGCGCGCACATTGCCGGCGGCCCTCCAGGCTCGGCGGATCAAGACGGCGACCGGTTTGTCGAAATCTGGAATCTGGTGTTCATGCAGTATGAGCAGCGCGATGCGAACACCCGCGTGGCGCTTCCCAAGCCCAGCATTGATACCGGTATGGGACTTGAGCGCGTGGCCGCCGTGCTGCAAGGCGTGCACGACAATTACGATGTCGATTTGTTCAAAACGATTATTGCAGCATCGCAGCACGAATCCCGAAATACCAATCCCGAATCACGAAACTCGCACCGCGTGATCGCCGATCATTTGCGCGCCTGCGGATTTTTAATTGCCGACGGCGTGCTGCCCAGCAATGAAGGCCGTGGCTATGTGCTGCGCCGCATCATGCGCCGCGCCATGCGCCACGCGCATATTCTTGGCTGCCGCGATCCGCTGATGCACCGCTTGGTGCCCACCTTAGTGCAGCTTATGGGCAGCGCCTATCCTGAACTTGCGCGCGCGCAGGCGATCATTACGGAAACGCTGAAACTCGAAGAAGAACGCTTCAAACAAACGCTTGAGCGTGGTTTGAAATTGCTGGAAGAAGAACGCGCGAATGTGCGCGGCGGAAAATTTTCCGGCGAGGCCGCCTTCAAACTTTACGACACCTACGGTTTCCCGCTCGATCTCACGCAGGATATATTACGTGCCGATAACATCGCCGTGGATATCGCGGCGTTTGATGTGGCGATGAATGAGCAAAAAACCCGTGCCCGTGCCGCGCATAAAGGCTCCGGCGACAGCACCACCTCTGCGCTATGGTTTGACCTGCGCGAGCGCGTGGGCGCCACCGAATTTCTTGGCTACAGCCATGATAGCGCGCAAGCCGTCATCACCGCAATCATCCAAGATGGTAAGGAAGTGCAAAACGTGAACGCGGGCGAAAGCGCGATCATCCTTACCAACCAAACACCGTTTTACGGTGAATCCGGCGGTCAGGTAGGTGATAGCGGCACGCTACACTCTGATAGCGCCAGCGCACTGATTAGCGATTGTAAAAAGCCCCTGCCCGATCTGCATGCGCATGAAGTAACCCTCCAACACGGCACGCTGAATGTGGGCGATACGGTGACACTCAGCATCCATGTGGAGAACCGCGCGCGCATTCGTGCCAATCACTCGGCAACCCATTTGCTGCATGCGGCGCTGCGCAAACATCTGGGTGATCACGTTACGCAGAAAGGCTCGCTGGTTGCAGCGGATGGTTTGCGCTTTGACATCAGCCACCCCAAAGCGATCAGCACAGAGGAGCTCGCCGCCATCGAAACCGAAGTCAATGACGTGATTTGGCGCAACTCAGATATTTCCACCAAACTCATGACGCCTCAGGATGCCGTCGCCGCTGGCGCCATGGCGCTGTTTGGTGAAAAATACGGCGATGAAGTGCGCGTGCTTGCGATGGGTGATGGCTATTCGGTGGAGCTGTGCGGGGGCACGCACGCTGCGCGCACCGGCGATATTGGCCTGATCAAAATCACCTCTGAAAGCTCCGTTGCGGCTGGTATTCGGCGCATCGAAGCACTCACTCAAGCTGGCGCACTGGCGTATCTTAGCGCGCAGGATGATGCGGTGAAAGCCCTTGCTGGCGCGCTGAAAACCAAGCCGGAAGATGTGTCTGCAAAAATCAGCTCACTGATGGATGAGAAGAAAAAACTCGAAAAAGAACTCGCCGAGGCGAAGAAGAAACTCGCGCTCAGCGGCGGTGGCGGAGGGTCAGCCGAGCCGACTATTGAAACCATTGGCGCAACGCAATTCGTGCATCGCAGTTTTGACGGCGTCGATGCCAAAGCCCTACGCGACATTGCGCAAAGCTATCAGCAAAAATACCCCGAAGCGGTGGTGGCCGTGGCCTCCAACACGGAAGGCAAGGCCAGCATTATCGTGGCCGTGGGCAAAAGTGCGTTTACTAATATCAAGGCCGATGCCCCCACACTGGTGCGCGCAGCCGCAGCCGCCGTGGGCGGTCAGGGCGGCGGCGGCAAACCCGATTTTGCCCAGGCCGGCGGCCCTGACGGGGATAAGCTCGACGCGGCACTCAATGCCGTGAAGCAAGTGCTAGCGGCTTAGTTTCGCATCGCGTACAATTTTTATTCCCAATAATTTCTCTGCCGCGCGCATGCCGCTGGCGGCGCCGTTTTCCATGTAGCCTATTTTACTACCGTGTTCTGCATAATCGTTACCGGCTAATTGGTGATCCGTATCATCAGGAATGTAGCTTCCTGCGAACGCTACATTTTTGTTGCCAGCATCACGCATGGAATCGTAGGCCAGATATTGACCTACTGCCGGTGAAGCATAACACGGATCATCGCGCCAATCGCGATAAGAAAGCGGCTCGGTAGATAGAAAAATTTCTTCAGGGTTCATTTTAAAAATTGCCGCATAATCTCTCTGGCAGCGCGCTATAATTTCTTGCTGCGATGCTCCTTCTGTTTCTTCTCCACCGACAAACATCGTGATTATTGGTGGCTTACCTTCTTCACTGCGCGACAACCATGCTTGCTGAAAATAACTATCACCATCCACCACATCACCACAGCAACCATCAAGCTCTAGTGATGGCGTTTGCTTGGCAGCAAAACTCATTTTGATAATTTTGGTGTATTGCCCTTCTTGAATTAGCTGCAACTGCGCTTCACTTAATCCAAGGGTTTCCAAGCCTTGAACTTCACGCAAGGCATAAAGCGGCATGGCGAAAACGACTTTATCGAAAGTCTCTGCCTCACGCATACCATGTTGTTCGAAGATTAGTTGAATCGGCGATCGCGAAGCATTCACGGATACGAGTTTTTTCTCCATAAAGGTTTTTACGCGGTTTCTCTTGAGCGATGCTGACATGGCATGAGTTAAGCTCTCGGTACCCTTGGTAAACACCATGTCCTCTTCCGCGCGAATGGGGGCAAACTCATCAAACATGGTGCCGAGAAATTCTAAAAATGCGAGCGCACTTTGCTTGGAAGTCGGCTGTCCGCGGTCACTATGATGCACTACTTTTAGCGCGTTAATAAAGTCAGGGTCAATGCCTTCTTTAATTTCATCCAGCAGATCATCCGCCGACATAGCATCATAACGCGCAGCCTCAGCAGCAAATGAACCGTCAGAATTATTAATTCTAGCCTTAATGACGTCAATTTTCTGAGAGAAGATTTCGTCGTTGCGTGCGAGCATTTGCGCACTTAGCTGAGTACCGCCCATGAAATAGGCAATCTTAGTTTGCGCTTCATTCGTGAAGCGCGAGTGATAAGGCACGCCCAATGTATTACATAAATCAAGAATGTGATTATCGCTGGAGCTAAAAATTTCAGCGGCCTGTTCAACTTTTCCGCACTGTGTATGGATCGTTTGAATATGGCCACCCAGGCGCTCGGTTTTTTCAAATACCGTCACCTTTGCCCCGCTTTGTTGAAGTGCCATGGCCGCACTAAGACCTGCGATACCACCACCAATCACCGCTACGCGTGGCGCTGCCTTGGCTGATTTTCCATCGGTGAGAAACATGATGGTGGTAAATCATGGAGATATGACAGTTTTATGACAATTACCCGCCACACTTGCCAATAAAACACGCACTAGTTGCATCGTTTGGCGCTTATTGCTGGATTCCTGCAAACAAATGCCGGCATGTAAATGTCATACATTTGTCATGCCGTGCCTGTCACGGCATCTGCTGCCTAAACATAGTAAGGGCGCAGACCCCGTCATAAAGACGGGGTGACAATGAACCCCATCAGGAGCCGCCCATGTCATCCATCGTTCAGCTGAATAAAAAACCGCAAGCCAAGCCCATCACCGTGGCGTATGGCGACGGCATTGGTCCGGAAATTATGGAGGCGACGCTCAAAATTCTCGCCGAGGCGCGCGTACCGCTGAACATTGAAACCATCGAAGTTGGCCAGAAATTCTACGAAAAAGGCGTGACCACGGGTATTCCGGAAGCGGCGTGGGAATCGATCCGCCGCACGGGGATTTTGCTCAAAGCCCCCATCACCACACCGCAAGGCGGCGGCTATAAATCGCTCAACGTGACCATGCGTAAGGCACTGGGGCTGTATGCCAACGTGCGCCCATGCGTAAGTTTCCACCCCTACATTAAATCGATGCACGCGAATATGAACATGGTGATTATTCGCGAGAACGAAGAAGATCTCTACGCGGGCATTGAATACCGCCAAACGCAGGATGCGTTTCAAAGCATTAAGCTGATTACGCGCTCAGGATCTGAGCGCATCATGCGCTACGCGTTTGAATATGCGGTGGCCAATGGCCGCAAAAAAGTGACCTGCATGAGCAAAGACAACATCATGAAACTCACCGACGGCGCGTTTCACGATATGTTCACCATGGTGGCGAAAGAATACCCGCAGATCGAGCACGACCACTACATCATCGACATTGGCTCGGCGCGGATTGCCAGCAAGCCGCATTTGTTCGATGTGATCGTGACGGAGAACCTGTTTGGCGATATTATTTCCGATATTGCCGCAGAAGTTTCCGGCTCGGTGGGGCTGGCAGGTTCAGCCAATATCGGCGCGAAATTTGCGATGTTTGAAGCCATTCACGGCAGCGCGCCGGATATTGCAGGCCGTGGCATTGCTAATCCATCGGGGCTGCTGCACGGCGCGATCATGATGCTGGTGCATTTAGGCCTGCATGAGGAAGCCACCACCATCCACAATGCCTGGTTGAAAACCATTGAAGACGGTATTCATACCGGCGATATTTTCAACGATATGAGTAAGCAAAAAGTCGGCACCAACGAGTTTGCCGCTGCGGTCATCGCCCGCCTCGGCGAAGAGCCTAGCCTCTACCGTCCGGCGAAATATAAGCCGACCAAAGGCAGCATCGAAATTCACGCCGTGATGGCCGATGAGACCGAGAAACGCGAACTGGTGGGTGCCGATTTCTTCATTCACTGGCGCGGCGAGAATATCAACGAGCTGGGCACCGCGCTGCAAACGCTTTCGACCGATGCGCTGGAGCTGAAATTGCTCTCGTGTAAAGGCCTGAAAGTCTGGCCGAACGTGACTACCGAGATGGACGTGACCGACCGTTACCGCGCGCGCTACATGCCGAAAAAAGACGGCGGCGTGGTGACGCATCTGGACATTGCGCAGCTGCTGATGCACGCGGCGGAAAAAAACATCGATTTCTTAAAAGTCGAAACGCTGTTCACCTTCGATGGCAAGGCCGGATTCAGCGGCGCAGCGGGAGCCTAGAGCGTCTATAGTTCAGCTTCAGTAATTTCATGCGAAGCGAGGGCTCGCTGGTGTTTTCCCCCAGCCAAATGGCAGGAAAAAGCTGCGAGAATTTGGTATCATTCACGCTGCCCGTTTTTTTGCCATCAATGTAAAACACCACGCGCCGGTTCGGAATCACCAGCGCTTTGATGCGCTGACCTTCGCGAATATCCGGCCACAATTTTACCAGCTGATCATCCCACGCGCGCTGCTCATCGGCGCTGAAAGTGCCGTGGCGCTTCATTTCCTCAAACGTGCGGTCAATCAGGTCGCGCGCGGAAAAATCCATACGGTAGGTGTTTTCGAGTACGTAGGGCTTTGCGGCGTTAAACACGCCGCTTTTGCTGCGCAGCTGGCTATCATAGGCGTGCCAGAACAGCACATGCATTTCGCCGCTGCCGACAGGCTTCCACGCAGCGAGAGCGGGTGAGCAGAGGCATAATAATACCGTCAGTATCGTGCAGAGATTCAGAATGCGTACGTCATTGCGAGCGCTAGCGAAGCAATCCAGTGGCTTTTGTGGATTGCTTCGGCCTAACGGCCTCGCAATGACGAGTAAAAAGCGGTGACATAATCTTACAGCCATTTGGTTACCCAGAAAAAAAGTGGACGCGGCAGGATGCGCAGCGCTTTCATGAAATAGCTGAAGCGGCGCGGGAAGTGAATTTCAAAGCGGCCAGTTTTCATCCCGGCGACCATGCGCGCCGCCGCGTCTTCGGCGGAGATGATAAACGGCATGGGGAACGGATTCGTATCCGTCAGGCGGGTTTTCACAAAGCCGGGAGAAACCAGTTGCACCGTGATATGTTCCGGCGCAAGCTCAATGCGCAGACTTTCGGCTAAATTGCTAAGCGCCGCCTTACTCGCACCATACGCCATCGAATTGGGCAGGCCGCAATAGCCTGCGACCGATGACACCAGCACCAGATGACCCGATGCGCGCGCACGCAGATCGCCCAAAGTTACATCCAGCAGTTTCAGGGCGCTCGCGAAATTGATATTCATGGTGCTCAGCGCCACTTCAAGATTAAGCTCGCGGGCGTACATTGGCGTATAAACTCCTGCGCAGTGTACGATGATATCCGGCACCCCGAGGGCTGATTTCACCTGCCGGTAAGCTGTCTGTATGCTCTCAAACGAAGAGACATCGCACACCGCAGCAAGGTGCGGCGCCCCCCCAAGCTCGCTGACAAGCTCTTCCAGCCTCGCATGGCCTCGCGCACTTACGGCAAGCCGCGCCCCCTCTTCTTCTAAAGCCAGCGCCAGTGCGCGGCCAATGCCTTCGCTAGCGCCAATGATCCAGACAACTTTGTCGGAAAAAAACATTACTTCACTTTATGAAACGCGATGTTGAGTTCGGCAACCGTAATCCCGAATTTGCGCATTTTAGTTTGATTCATCATGTACGTATCGTTGATTAAATATAAGCGGTCGTCCATCGAAAATTCCATCTCGCGGCCATCAATGGTGCGGCGAAGCACGTAATTCATGAAGATCGCATTGCCAGACTGCTTGCCCGTTGCTTTGCCTACCACATCATGCGCTGAGCCAGTAAAACTGCCATCTTCTGCGATATCAAAGCTCCAGTTGCGGGTTTCTTTCTTACCATCATCGAAGGTGAATTCTTCGTTCAGCGTGCCTTTGTCTTTTTCAAAATTGCCGACAATATCGGCGGTAAACCGGCTGACTACTTTACCGGAATAATCCTGAATGGTTCCCACCGCCACCAACTTGCCCTGGAAATATTCACGCATATCCACTTTCGGCGCCTGATCTTTATACGCACTAATCGACGGGCTAGCGCAGCCGGAAACGCTTAAGGCCAGCCCCAATAATACCAGTATCGCGCCGCCTAAAAGTGAAGAGATCAATGTCATACATGCTCCATGTTAGTGTGGAGGTGACGGCGCATCAGATACACCGCACACCCTTTGATTAAGGCAGGTAGTAACGCATACATCAGCGCAAGGCTAGTTACGCCTTGGTCATGTAACGGCTTTGGGTCATGAGCAAGCCAGTCAAGCAGCGGCAAACAAACGCCTGCCGCCAGTGCCAACATCAGCTTGGCGATAAAATGATAAACGCCAAAACATGTGGCACTATCCAGCGATTCACGCGCAATCACCTCGGAGGTGAGCTTCGCCGGCATCGCCATATCTGCGCCAAGACACGCGCCTGTCAGCGCGCAGATGATGCCGAAGGCGACCACATCACCGGTGGAAAGCAGCGCTGCCGGAAGAAAGGCGAGCGCTGCTAAACATGCCGAAATCATCCAGCAGCGCGCTGCTTTCAGCCGCGCACATAGAATATTCCAGAAAGGCATCGTCATCACGCCGGTGAAGAAATAACAGGCCAGCACCGCGCCCTGATGCGCCGGACTTAGGCCGATTACGTCTTTCATGTAGAAAAAAATCAGCGTGGCGGGAATGGCATTCGCCAGTGCATTCACGCCGTAACACAGCGCAATGCCTCTCAGTGAGGTGCTGGCAAACAGCATCTTCATGCCCTGGAAAATCGAGGCAGAAGAAGCGCGTTGCACTGAGCGCCCGCCCGTACGCAGCGGCAGGTTCAGCGCCGCAACGATCATCACCACCGCGCTAAGCATGATCACGCCTTCGGCCATCATGCGCATGCCTTCCAGCGTACCGTAGCGCTGCATCAGCACCGCTGGCAACAATGATCCCAGGCCAATGCCAAGCAGCATGCATCCCTCACGCGCAAGGGTGAGCTTTCGCTGCCCGGCATCATCGGGTGCCAGCTCAATGCCGAGTGCGTAGTAATTCACCACCAGCGCGCTGATGCACAGATAGAGCAGCGACAGGCTGATAGACAGCCACAGCCACGGTGCCAGCATGGGTGCGGATACCAGCATCCACAGTGCGAGTAAAAAGATGGGCATGACACAGAAGATTTGTACCACGTAAGAGATACCGCGCGCGCGCAACCTGTCTGCCAGCGCGCCAAGCAGCGGATCGCTGAGCGTATCGATCATCCGCGTTGCAAGTAACACTACGCCGAGCAGTGAGAGGCTGACGCTGTACGCATCGGAAAAAAGCTGGGGGATGTGAAGATATATCGGCACGCCGATCATCGCCATCGGCAGTGCCAGCAGCATGTAGGCTGCAAGCCTCACGCGTGCACGATTTCCAGTTGCATCACATCCGTTCGGCCAGCGGTGAACGAGCCAATGCAGCAGCCCAGATAAAACCGCCAGCTGCGAATAAATTCTTCCGTGTACCCCAGCGCCAGCACATCTGTAGTGCGCGCATCCAGCGCACTTAGCCACTGCGAGAGCGTGCGCGCATAATCCTGACCGAAGGCAAAGACATGGCGGCAAATCAGACCGGCCTTCTCAATTTCCTGTTTCAGGCGCGGCAGTGAAGGCAGCAGGCCGCCCGGAAAGGTGTAATGACGAATAAAATCGCTGCGGCGTCGGTAATCATCAAAAAATGCGTGATCAATCGTGATGGTTTGAATCATCGCTTTGCCGCCCTTGCGCAGGCGGTTAGCAATGGTTTGGAAATAGATTGGCCAATATTGCTCGCCCACCGCTTCAAACATTTCAATCGACACAATGTGATCAAACGTGCCGCGCACATCGCGGTAATCCTGCAAGCGCAGATCTAGTTTTTCCTCAGCCAAGCCGTGCTTCAAACGCTCTTTGGCAAAACCCAGCTGCTCGGTTGAAAGCGTGAGTCCGGTGACGTGATGGCCACGTTTCAGCGCCTCTTCCGCAAAGCCGCCCCAGCCACAACCAATCTCTAAGATACGCGATGGCTCTGCGCCGACATGATCGAGCAGCCGACCATACTTCGCGCGCTGCGCACTGCTCATGTTCTGATCCTGAGCGTCAAAGAGCGCGGAAGAATAGGTCATGGTCTCATCGAGCCAGAGGCGGTAAAAATCATTACCGACATCGTAGTGCGCGCGGATATTCGCACGGCTGTTTTCCTTGGTGTTACGGCGCAGCCAGTTTACCGCCTGAAAGATACGGCGCATGAGCGGATTGGCATGCACGACTTTGCCAATCGCCTCGAGATTGTACACCATATACGTCATCAGCACGCCGATATCGGGCGTGTGCCAGTGACCATCAATGTAACTCTCGCCAAAGCCGATATCGCCGCGCGTGAGTGCCGCGCGCATCATCTGCCAGTTGGTGATGGTGATTTGCGCGCGCGGGTCAGGCTTTTTGCCATCAAACACATGGGTGTGACCACTGGGAAACGTCGCGTGCAGCGTGCCGATTTCCGCGCATTTGAATACTTCAATAAAAATACGTTCTAACACCGCATCGGATGCGTGACCAAAACGAGCTAAGAGCGCCATAAAGTTACCTGATGGTTCGGTGGTTTCGGCTTACGTTTATAGCGTACTTTTTTTGCCATTAAACATAACGCTTGGTAATGTATGAGGGCAATGACCTTGAGCGTGACCAGCGGAAATTTCAGGCACATGCGCCATAAATGCTGGCGAGTATACGGCATAAAATGCCCGGCCAGACTGGTTTTAAGCACGATCTCACCTGCGGCATTCGTATGATCGATCGTGATGACCATGCCCTCATCTTGCAGGCGAAACCCGAAAATATAATCGCCCTCAATGTTCAAAAAGGGCGAGACGTGGAAATGTTTGCTGGCCACCAACCGCTCATGGCTTTCAATCGCGCGGCCATCTGCGTGCGCCAGCACGTAGCTATGGGTTTCACCAAAGGTGTTATTCACCTCAGCAATCACCGCACGCAGGGTGGTAGGGTTTTCGAGCAGCAGCCAGAAACTCACCGGATTAAACACGTAACCCAGTATGCGCGGCATGGTGACGAGCACCAGCGCTGCATCGCGCGTGGCGATGCCTGCTTTTGCCAGCACTTCTTCCGCCCACAAATAGGCAGGCGCATCACTACGGTAGCCATGATCACGGTCATGGTAGGAAAGCAACCCACGGCGGTTGACGCGCATGGGAAACTGAGCAATTTCTTCCGCCGCACGCGCATTCAACGCGAGATAATACACCTGGTAACTAAACTCATTGAGTGGCGATGTACGCTTGTGCCACACGCTGGATGCCATGAGCGTTGGCGCGCGACCTAGCATGGTTACGCGCTCCACGGCGGCGCGATGCCCAGCTTTGCTAGCGCGCGAACGCTTGAGAAAATACCATCTTCATGAAAGCCATGACGCTGCCAGGCACCCACAAACGACACCCCTTCCTCGCCGTTCATTTCCATGATGCGCGACTGTGCTGTAACCGCCCGCTCATCAAAAATCGGGTGCGTGAAGTGCGCCTGATCGTAGGTGAGCAAGGTTTCAGGCGGTTTGGGCGGATTGAGTGTGACAATCAGCGGTGTTGCGACGTTCAGCCCCTGCAGCAGATTCATCCAGTAAGAAATGGTGAGCGAACTGGGCGCATCATCTTCGCGGTGCTCGCGGTAGACCCAGCTTGCCCAGCAGGCTTTGTTACGCGGCATCAGCGTGGTATCGCAGTGGAGGTAGGCAGTGTTGGGCTGGAACCGAAACGCCGATAACACCTCGCGCTGCGCGCGGGTGGGCGTGTCGATCATCGCCAGCGATTCATCGGCGTGGGCGGCGAGCACCACGTGATCATAGCGGCTTTGCGATGCTTCGTTATACACGCATACGCGGCCGTCTTCCTCGCGCTTGATGCGAATGTTTTTATGGTTCAGGCGAATCTGCGCGCCCATATCGCCCAGCTGTTTGAGCACGGCATCGACATAGCGTTTTGAACCACCCGTCACGGTGAACCATTGCGGCTGGGCGTAATAATCAAGCAGGCCGTGATTAGCAAAAAACCGCAAAAACGCATAGGCTGGCTGGGTGCGGATAGTGGCCATCGAACAGCTCCAGATCGCACCGCCAATCGGGTATAAAAACAGCTCAGCAAAGCGGCGGCTTAAGCCCACGCGCTGCATAAATTCATCCAGCGTCTCGGTTAAATTCGGGGCGTTTTCCTGTGCATCAAGATAGGTTTTTGCCTGCGATCCAAAACGCAGATATTGCGTGATGAGATGATAGCGGTCGTTCTCCATCAGCGATGAGAGCGATGGAAACATGCCGCGCAGCGATTTGGAAGAATACTCAAAACCACTGGTAAAGCTCGCCGCAAACGACATGTTGCTTTTATGGTAAGCAACCCCCAGTGCTTCAAAAAATGCCATCAGGTTTGGATAATTACGGGCGTTGAACACGATAAATCCGGTATCCACCTCCACCGCACCTGAGGGGGTTTGCACCGACACCGTGCGCGCATGACCGCCCGCGCGCGACTGCCGCTCATACAGCGTTACTTCATGGCCGGCTTTCGCGGCGATCCAGGCCGCACTTAAACCGGCAATGCCCGATCCGATAACAGCAATCCGCAAGAAATTCTCCGTGAAATGTTTGATGACTCCATGAGGCCACCCGCATAACGCACTTAATTGCGTCACTGCCTGAATGTTGCTTCCAGCAACATTCTAGGGCAGTCCAGCTTTTAAGTGGATCGCCCTAGAATTTTTTTCAAAAATTCAGGCGATGACGAATGCTCAATACTAACCATTCGCTGCTTTTTTGCCTTGTGATTGCACTTCGGCACGCATGGTTTTCGCCGCCGCGACCATAGCACGCAGCGCCGGTTCCACTTCTTTCCAGCCGCGCGTTTTCAGACCGCAATCCGGATTGACCCAGACCTGCGAAGCATCTAGCACTTGCAGCGCCTTGCGCAGCAGGAACTCCATTTCCTCCTGCTTGGGAACGCGTGGGCTGTGAATGTCGTACACGCCAGGCCCAATCTGGTTGGGGTATTTGAACTCAACGAATGCCTGCAACAAATCCATCGCGGAGCGCGAGGTTTCAATCGAAATCACATCCGCATCCAAGGCGGCGATGGAATCCATGATGTCGTTGAATTCCGAGTAGCACATATGGGTATGAATCTGCGTGCCATCTTCCACACATGCAGCCGATAGGCGGAAGCTATCCACCGCCCATTTCAAGTACGCCGGACGGTCAGCCGCGCGCAGTGGCAGGCCTTCACGAATGGCAGGCTCGTCGATCTGGATGGCGTAAATGCCAGCCTTCTCCAGATCCGCCACTTCATCACGAATCGCAAGTGCAATTTGTTTGCAGGTGGTTTCACGCGGCTGATCGTCGCGCACGAACGACCACTGCAGAATGGTAATCGGGCCGGTGAGCATGCCTTTCACCGGACGCTCGGTAAGGCTTTGCGCAAATTTCGTCCAGCGCACGGTCATCGGCTCTGGGCGTGCAACATCGCCGTAAATCACCGGCGGCTTCACGCAGCGCGAACCATAGCTTTGCACCCAGCCATTCGCGGTAAAGACGTAGCCGGAAAGCTGTTCGCCGAAATATTCCACCATGTCGTTGCGCTCAAACTCGCCGTGCACGGGCATGTCCATATCGGCATCAACCTGGTAGTTGATACACTCACGCGTTTTGGCTTCCAGATAATCTTCGTACGCCGCCTGCGTCAACTCGCCGCGTTTGAACTTGGCGCGTGCTTCACGAATTTCCACCGTTTGCGGGAAGGAACCAATGGTGGTGGTCGGAAATAGCGGCAGTTTTAAGCGCGCTTGCTGCTTAGCAATCCGCGCATCAAACGAGGAACGGCGCGTCAGCATCGATTCAGTAATCGCGGCAACACGGTCTTTCACGGCTTTGTTGTGAATACGCGCCGAGCTTTCGCGCGCGCGCATCGCTGCATCGTTCGCGCTCAGCCATTCAGCCACGGCGCCCTCACCGTCATTCGTCGCGCGGTTGAGCATCACCACTTCTTCGAGCTTTTGCTGTGCGAAGCTGAGCCACTGCTTAATCTCGGCATCGAGCGTGGTTTCATTCGCCAGATCAACAGGGCTATGCAGGAGTGAGCACGAAGGCGCGATCATCACACGATCTTTGCCAAGCTTGGCCACCGCTTTACTGATAAGCGCCAGCGCACTGCGTGCATTGACCTTCCAGATGTTACGGCCATTGACCACGCCCAGTGACAGCGACTGCGACGGCTGAATCAGGTTCAGCGCCTGATCAAGCTGCTCTGGCTCGCGCACCAGATCCAGATGCACCGAGGCCACCGGCAGACTAAACGCCGTTTTCATATTTTCACGCAGACCCGCAAAATAGGTCACCAGATGTAGCTTCACGCCACTATCGCTCAGTGCAGCGAAAGCGGCATCGTAAGCGCGGCGCTGCGCATCGGTTAAATCCATCGCTAAAAATGGCTCATCGATCTGCACATCGGTAGCGCCAGCATTTTTCAGCTGCGACAGCAGCTCGCGGTATACCGGCAGCAAGCGCGGCAGCAGCGACAGCGCATCACCACCGGCGCGCATTTTGCCCAGCAGCAAGTATGTCACGGGGCCAATCACCACCGGACGCGCGGCGATGCCTGCGGCTTTCGCCTCGTTAAATTGATCGAGCGTGTGGCTGGTCGTCAGCGCAAATTCGGTAGTTTCAGAAAATTCCGGCACGATGTAGTGATAGTTGGTGTCGAACCATTTGGTCATTTCCATGGCCACCACGTCAACACCGCCAGCCTGATGCCCGCGCGCCATCGCGAAATATAAAGTCAGCGGATCGCCATGTTTCAGGCTTTCATAGCGCGCAGGAATCGCGCCGAACATGTGCGTGTGATCGAGTACTAAATCGTAGAACGAAAAGTCACCACAGGGAATCACGTTCATCCCGGCGTTTTTCTGACGTCCCCAATGATCGGCGCGCAAATTCTTTGCAACTGCCATCAATGCGTCTTTGCTGCTTTCGGATTTCCAAAAACTCTCCAGCGCTTTTTTCAGTTCACGATGCGCACCAATGCGTGGAAAACCAAGATTCACAGCTAGACTCATAACATGCTCCGGTAAAAAGATGAGGGCGCACTATAACCTCTCCGCCACCTTGTGCAATGCAAAAATACAGGGGTTTTTAGTGAGAATCACTCGCTGCGCGGCGCAGGCGGTCGTTTATGGCGGCGCCAATCCCGCTTTCAGGAATCGGCATGACGGCAATGGCGCGCGCACCAAACGCATCCAGCGTGCGCAGGCCAGCAAATAAATTAGCGGCCGCTTCCTCTAGATTGCGGGTTCGCGAAAGCTCAACCACAGCGCCAGCGTGGCTCAGCGGTTCGCCAAACGCCAGCAGCGCTTCGCCGTCTTCTACGTGCTGCGCGTTTAACCTCAGCGGTGTGGAGGGTGCATAATGTCGCGCCATCAGTCCGGGAGATTTCAGTGTGCCGCCTGCGCCATCATGCAGCCTCACAGGCTCGGATAAAATTTCTTCTAACATCGCCTGCGTGATGTATCCGGGGCGCAGCAGCACGGGCACATCGCCTGAGAGATCCACCACACTCGATTCAATGCCGACGCGGCACGCGCCGCCATCAATGATATACGGACACGCGCCTGCAAACTCGTCGCGCACGTGATCTGCGCAGGTGGGACTCACGCGCATGGAACGATTCGCGCTGGGGGCAACCAGCGCCCCACCAAAACGCGCAATCAAACGACGCGTGATGTCAATCGCGGGCACGCGCACGGCAAGCGTACCTGCTCCGTCGGTTGCAAGAGCGCTAATAGGTGCCTCCGGCAATAGCGGCAGCACCATACTCAGCGGCCCCGGCCAGCATGCACGCGCTAATTTTTCTGCCCACTTATTCCACTGCACGTAACGCTTCGCCATCTCAATATCCGCTACATGGGCGATGAGTGGATTAAATTTCGGACGATCTTTCAGCGCATAAATTTTCGCCACCGCATCATCGCGCGCGCCGTCTGCAGCGAGCCCATACACCGTCTCTGTTGGCACCACGACCAGTTCACCGTTTTGCCAGAGGCTTAGGGCGATGTCCTCAGCCTGCAATACTACATCTTGTGGATAATCTTGATTCATTTGACTATATATTGTGGTTCTGGCATGACTTCAGGATAACAGCGCAAATGCGCTCACTTATACTAAAGGAGTGTCGCGTGGTAGCAAAAGTCTTTACCGTTGCCCAGCAAAAAGGCGGAGCCGGAAAAACCACCATGGCCGCACATCTGGCGGTAGCCTGGTCACGCAAGCACCGCGTTGCAGTGATTGATACTGATCCACAAGGCTCGCTTTCGCAGTGGTATAAACTTCGCAGCGAACTGCACGGCAGCGATGAGCGACTGTTGTTCTCGGCGATCTCAGGCTGGCGGGTGGAAAATGAAATTGCGCGGCTGAAACGTCAGGTCGATATCATTGTGATTGATAGCCCACCCCATGCCGATACTGAAGCGCGCGCCGCGATTCGCGCTGCCGATCTGGTCATCATTCCACTGCAGCCCAGCCCGATGGATGTGTGGGCGACCAGCGCCACGATTAAACTCTGCAAGCAAGAGAAAGTACCAGTAAAAATGGTGCTTAACCGCGTGCACCCACAAGCCCGCTTAACCGAGTCAATCTCGAGTGGGCTGGTGGGTCTCGCGGCCAATCATTTCGGCAACCGCGTCGCCTTTGCCGGATCGCTGATGCAGGGACTTGGTGTAACCGAATTTAATCCGAACAGTCCGGCAGCTGAGGAAGTCCGCGCACTGGCGCGCGAAGTGCTCGCCTACGTCAACCGCAAACACTCGCTGGAGGCTAAGCGCGCATGAGCACTTCTTCCATCTCCCGTTTTTACACCACACACGCAAGCGAGATCGGTACGCTGGTACTGATCGCATCGCCGCGCGGTCTGCAACATATCGGTTTGCTGCGCGACGGCGAAAGCCCCGATGCCTATCTTGCCCGCATCGTGGGTGAAAAAGCTGCGCAGGAAATCGCCTCGCTGCCTGGTTTTTTCACTACCACTACGGCGGCGATCGATGCGTATTTTACGCATGGCGAGGCGTTAACTCTGCCGGTTGATCTGGTGGGTGGCACGCCGCTTCAGCGCGCGGTGTGGCTGCAACTGGCAAAAATCCCATTCGGCCAAACGATTTCTTACACCGACCTTGCCACCAAAGTCGGCTTCCCGCGCGCGGTGCGTGCAGTGGCCAGCGCATGCGGTGCCAACCCGCTCCCGCTGGTGATTCCCTGCCACCGAGTCATTGCTAAAGACGGCACGCTCGGCGGCTTCAGCTTAGGCGGGTTAGACGTGAAAGAAAAACTTCTGGCGCTTGAAAAACCAAGCCCTTCATCGTGGGCGGCTTAATCACCCACCACCGCAATCGCCACAGCATGTAGCCCGCGTGCAAAAAACGCAGAGAGTGCATGATTCACAGCGCGGTGCGCGGCGATGCGAGGTTGCGCCGCAAGCGCATCCGAACCGATCGTGACGTGGATATGGGTGATAGTTCCGGGCACATGGCCACTATGGCCGATATGTTGATGCGAATCATCCCGCACCAAGATGCGGGCAGATGCAAACGCCTCCTTCAGCGCGTGGGTGATCTCTTCTAACGTGTAATTGGCAGCATGCATGCTGCCACCGAAATACACACAATTTTCGTCAAATGCCAGCGAGTCTTATTACGAGAATCAGCTTTAGAGACTCGCTCTAAATGAAAGCTGGAGCGCTCGCTCTCAACCTACAATAAGTATTTGAATAAAAAGGGTTGTTTGCCTTTGGCACGCACGGCATAACGATTGCGATTCTCTGGGTCACACACCCAAGAGGAGGAGTTCGATGCGACGTAAAACTATCCCCACCAGGCTGATTGATGTGCATGTCGGAAGACGGCTACGTATTCTGCGTGCCTCGCGCGGCTTTACCCAGGAATCACTCGCTGAGAAACTAGGCATTTCGTATCAGCAACTCCATAAATATGAGACCGGCAGCAATAGTATCGCCGCTAGTCGGCTGTATGAACTTTCTAAGCTTCTCTCCATCTCGCCGGATAGTTTTTTTGAAGGGCTGGATGTCAGCACGCATGCATCAGACGAGCCTGTGCCAATGAGCGATGCAGAGAATCTGCTCTCGCGCAATCAGATGGGGCTGTTAAAATATTTAAGCAACGTGCCGGAAAGCAAGCGCGGCGCGCTACTTGGCCTGATCCGCGTAATGGGCGACGCACGCGAGGAATAGAATTTTGCGTTGAAGCATACGCGCACGCTGTCATAATGCGCGTATGTCGCGTAAACGCAAAATCGATGCTGTCGAGCCTTCAGGCCATAGCTGCTACTGGGCTAGCTGTCGCCAACCGGGCGATTATAAAGCCCCCAAGCCCGGCGGCGCGCCGCGCGATTACCAATGGTTCTGCGAAGAACATATCGTGCAGTTCAACAAAAGCTGGGATTTTTTCGCCGGCATGAGTGAGGCGGAAATCTACGCGTTCCAGAAAGATTCTTATCTCGGCCACAATCCGACCTGGAAAGTGAACCATCAGGCAAGCTCGATGCATCAGCGCATGAACGATGCGTTTGGCAAACTGTTTGGGGAAGGTGCGGGATTTGAAAGCGTGCAGGTCACGCTGCCGCGCGAGCTGCGCGATGCGCTGGCCGTGCTTGATTTGGAGCATCCCACCGATAAAGACAGTATCAAATCGCAGTACCGCGAACTGGCGAAGAAATATCACCCTGACCGCAATGCGGGCAATAAACTCGCCGAAGAGGCGTTCAAAAAAGTCACCCACGCTTACCAGATTTTAATGTCGCAATATAGCGAAGCATCGTAAGTAGAGCGAAACCAACGGAGACCACATGACCAGCGCCACCACTGACGAGATGCCAACGAAAAAATTTTCCGCCAAGAAACTCTTTGGCTTTGATACATCACTCGAACCGCTGGGCTTTGCTAAAGCGAGCGAACACGTGCCGGAAATTGACGATAGCTACACC
>JALHRI010000020.1 GCA_022841525.1 Alphaproteobacteria bacterium
AGACGCGACGAATCAACAAACGCTGGATGATGCGCTGATCGCGCTGGATGGCACGGCCAGCAAATCGCGTCTGGGCGCGAATGCGTTGCTTGGTGTATCGCTGGCGGCGGCGAAAGCTGCGGCAGCATCAAAACGGCTGGGGCTGTATGCGTTTTTGGGCGGCGATAAGGCGGTAACGCTGCCGGTGCCGATGATGAATATCATCAACGGAGGTGCGCACGCCAACAACCCGATCGATGTGCAGGAGTTCATGATTATGCCCGTCGGCGCTGCCAGTTTTTCTGATGGCCTGCGCATGGGGGTGGAGATTTTTCACGCGCTGAAATCCACGCTGTCTGATCAGGGATATTCCACCGCAGTTGGCGATGAGGGCGGGTTTGCGCCTGCGCTATCATCCAGTATTGCAGCGCTGGAGGCGATTGCAAAAGCCGTCGCCAAAGCCGGTTACCGCCTGGGGGATGATATTGTGTTCGCTCTCGATGTCGCCGCGACCGAGCTTTATCAAGGCGGTGCGTATCATTTGAAAGGTGAAGGCAAAACACTCGATGCCGAAGGTCTGACCCGCTACTACGAAGATCTGGCAGCGAAATTTCCCATCGCCTCGATTGAAGATGGCTTAAGCGAAGATGATCATGAAGGCTGGGCGCATTTAACCCGCACGCTGGGCGCGAGCATGCAGCTGGTGGGGGATGATTTGTTTGTCACTAATCCCGCAATTTTGGAGCGCGGTATTGCGCAGGGTCTTGCCAATGCGTTGCTGGTGAAAGTGAACCAGATCGGCACCTTGTCTGAAACGTTGCAAGCGGTTGGCATGGCGCATCGCGCGGGTTACAAAGCGGTGATGTCGCATCGCTCTGGCGAGACGGAAGATGCAACCATTGCCGATTTAGCCGTGGCCACTAACTGCGGGCAGATTAAAACGGGCGCGCCGTGCCGCTCGGATCGCACTGCGAAATATAATCAGCTCCTGCGCATAGAAGAGGCGCTTTCAGCGCGTGCAGTGTACGCTGGTAAAACGATTTTTGTTAAATAACTCTCTCACTCGGTATAGAGTATTTCCGTGGCCATAGCCGTTATTGATTCTGGACTTGGCGGACTTTCCGTGGTGCGGGCGTTGCGTCAGCTTGCGCCGAGTGTGCCGGTTAACTACGTCGCCGATAATGCGTGGTTTCCTTACGGCAGCAAAACGGCAGAAGAACTGATTCGCCGTTCCATGGTGCTGGTGAAGGCGGTGGAAGAGGTGCTAAAACCATCCGTCGTCGTCATTGCCTGTAATACGCTTTCCACCCTTGCTCTTGCGCAGCTGCGTCGGGAATTTTCGTTAAGTTTTGTAGGAACGGTGCCGGCGATTAAAGTGGCGGCGCGCATTTCGCAAACCCGCAGATTCACGCTGCTTGCAACCCCGAACACCGCACGCAGTACCTATAGCGATGGCCTGATCGACGCGTTTGCGACGGACTGCATCGTCGATCGATACGGTGCGCCGCATTTAGCCGCGATGATCGAAGCGCATCTACTCGGCGCAGCGCTGGATGTCGGCGCGGTCGCAGCAGAAATTGCGCCTTGTTTTCACGATGATGTCAGAGGCCGTACCGATGCGGTGGTGCTTGGCTGCACGCACTATCCGCTCATTGCCGAAACGCTGGCAGATGCATCTGCCTGGTCTATCACGTGGGTGGATGCATCAAAAGCCATCGCCCGTCAGGCACTAAAAATGCTCGAAGACAAAGCATCGGCAGAGCAAAAAAAACATGGTGCGTGGATCACTTCAGAGACTGACTATGATGATTACGCGCGGCTATTTGCGGCAGAGCATTTGCACAGCACAGCCTTGCTGTCTCTGCCTTCTACTTCGCTACGCTCTGGCGAATTCGGCGAAACAGTTTTAATGCGCGGGTGAGGAAAACCTGCCACATCCATGATGCATAACGGAAAAATAGTTTGCAGCTACGGCATTTCTTACAAAAAATTCATGCGCTAAGCGCGGGGCATCGCTATCATTAAAGATGGCGTAAACTCGTGTTTTGCGCGGTGTATTTTTCTGTCTGGGGTGTGAGTGATTCAGTTGGCCATTCATCGAAAAACGTTTGCGGGTGCGGGGCGCCCGATGATGTTTGCGCTGATCTTTTTTTATTTCGCCTTTCATGCCTTTCATGGTGAGCGGGGCTTGCTGGCCTATATCCGCAACAGCCATCAACTAAGCGAAGCGAAAGAAGAGTTGGCGCGTGCTACCGCCGAGCGCGAGGTGCTGGAAAAAAGAGTGCGCGGCCTGCGCTCTGGCTCGCTGGATCTGGATTTGCTCGATGAGCGCGCACGGGACATGTTGGGGCTGGTGCGACCGAATGAAATTCTGGTCGTCTGGCCACAAGATGAGAAAAACTACGAGTAATTTTCGGTATATTGCGTTGCACTACTAGTTCGCACGAATGCGTGTTAAAAACTTGCCTGACGCGCCTAAATCAGTACAACCGTTTGACCTGACTTACCCTCGAGGAAACGCTATGTCGAACGCATCCAAAAAGCCCAAACTCGTAGAAAAAAATACCGCTTCATCCGGCGCGCTACCGAAAGAAAAATTACTGCGCATGTATCATGACATGCTGCTCATTCGCCGCTTCGAGGAAAAAGCCGGGCAGCTCTACGGTATGGGTCTCATTGGCGGCTTCTGCCATTTATATATCGGTCAGGAAGCCGTCGTCACCGGCCTTCAGCATGCCGCGAAAGAGGGCGACGCGGTGATTACCACCTACCGCGATCACGGCCATATGCTCGCTTGCGGGATGGATCCTAAAGGCATTATGGCCGAACTCACCGGCCGCATTGGCGGGTTTTCTAAAGGTAAAGGCGGCTCGATGCACATGTTCTCCGTGGAAAAGCAGTTTTTCGGCGGTCATGGCATTGTAGGCGCCAACGTGCCGCTGGGCACCGGCATGGCCTACGCGCAGAAATACAAAAACTCTGACCATCTGACCTTCTGCTATTTCGGCGATGGTGCGGCCAATCAGGGGCAGGTGTATGAGTCCTTCAACATGGCGAGCTTGTGGCAATTACCCGTGATTTACGTGATCGAAAATAACGAATACGCGATGGGCACTTCCACCAAGCGCCACGCGGCAGACACGCAATTATTCAAACGCGGCGAATCGTTCGGCATTCCTGGCGTTCAGGTGAACGGGATGGATGTGCTGGAAGTCTATAAAGCGGGCGTGGATGCGTGCCATCATGTGCGCTCAGGCAAAGGCCCCATTCTGCTGGAAGTGAAAACCTACCGCTACCGTGGCCATTCGATGAGCGATCCGGCAAAATATCGCAGCAAGGAAGAGGTCGACCAATATAAGGAGCAGCGCGATGCGATTGCTAATTTCCGCGAGTATCTGCTCAAAGAAGGTATCGGCAGCGAAGCGGCGTTCAAGAAAATTGAAGACGAGATTAAAGCGGCAGTGAAAGAGGCCGAAGAATTTGCCAAAGAATCCCCCGAACCCGCAGTGACCGAACTGTGGACGGATGTGCTGAGTTAGGAGATAGTATGCCAAAACTAACCGTTCGAGAAGCCCTGCGCGATGCGATGGCGGAAGAAATGCGCCGTGACGCCGATGTATTCGTGATGGGCGAAGAAGTCGCCGAGTATCAGGGCGCGTATAAAATCACGCAAGGCCTGCTGCAGGAATTTGGTGACAAGCGCGTGGTCGATACGCCGATTACCGAGCAAGGTTTTGCAGGCCTTGCCGTCGGTGCGGCGTTTATGGGGCTTAAGCCCGTAGTGGAATTCATGACCTGGAATTTCGCGATGCAGGCGATCGACCAGATCATTAACTCTGCCGCCAAAACGTTGTATATGTCGGGCGGGCAGGTGAAATCACCGATTGTATTTCGCGGCCCCAACGGTGCCGCTAGCCGTGTGGGCGCGCAGCATTCGCAGTGCTACGCCAGCTGGTATGCGCATTGCCCGGGCTTAAAAGTCGTTGCTCCCTACGATGCGGCGGATGCAAAAGGTCTGTTGAAATCCGCCATCCGTGACCCGAATCCGGTCGTGTTTTTGGAAAACGAAATCACCTACGGCTGGAGCTTTGATGTACCGGAAGATGCCGAGTTCAATAGCGGCGAGTATTTAGTGCCGATTGGCAAAGCCGCCGTGAAGCGCAAAGGTGCCGATATCACCATCACCGCCTTTTCCATCTGCGTGAAGCACGCGTTGGATGCTGCTGAGCAGCTGGAAAAAATAGGCATTGATGCCGAGGTGATTGATCTGCGTAGTCTGCGCCCGCTGGATAAACAGAGCATCATCGATTCGGTGCGCAAAACCCACCGCTTGCTCTCGGTAGAGGAAGGCTGGCCCGTCGCGGGTATTGGTTCTGAAATCGCTGCACTGGCGATGGAAGAATTGTTCGATGATCTCGATGCGCCGGTAGCCCGCGTGACGGGGAAAGATGTGCCACTGCCTTATGCGGCAAACCTTGAAAAACTGGCGCTACCCACCGTGGAAGACATCGTGGAAGCCGCCAAACAACTGTGCCAACCTTTGCAGAAAGCGGCGTAATATGCACCAGGATAAACTTATCAAATTACTGCTTCTAGCGTTTGCTGCACTGGTGATTTGGCACGTGGCATCTTCGCCCCGTGCGCCGCTTGCGTCGCCCTCGCCGATGCATATCATCACGGTAGCTGGGCAGGCCGAACGCAAAGTGGTGCCCGATGAAGGCCATGTAGTGGTGAATTTGAATTCCATGCGCTTAAAACTGGCGGAGGCCAAAAAAGAGCATGACGACAAACTGCGCCGCTTACTTGAAATCGCCAAGGAAAACGGCGTGGAAGAAAAACTGGTCAGCACCCAGTCATCCAACGTGCAGCCGGTCTATCGCTACACCTATGAAAACAATACGCAGCAGCGCTTTTTTGAAGGCTACCGCGTGCAAACCATGCTCGATATGACGGTGAAAAAAATGGAAGCCATGGGCACTATCATGGAAAAAATTTCCGAAGCCGGATTTGAAAAAGGCGCAAGCACCGAATGGGGTCAGCTGATGACGATGCATTACGCGGTGGGTGATCCTGAGAAAATTCGTGATGAAATGCTGGCCGAGGCGGTCGCATCTGCGCGCAAGAAGGCGGAACAAATGGCGGATGCTGCGGGCGGAAGTTTAGGTAAGGTGACCAGTATTTCTGAAGGCAGCGTGCCGCAAATCATGCCGTACCCAGTGCCGATGATGGCGATGGCCAAGGGTGCAGGTATGGCCATGGCAGAATCCGCACCTGCCGTCACGCCGCCTGCGGGGGAGCAAAGTCTGAATGCGCAGGTGAGCGTAAGTTTTGAGTTGAAATAGGCTTTGTCATTCCTGCGAAAGCAGGAATCCAGAAATCTGGATCCCCGATGAAGCATTGCAACCAAGCAAGCTTGGGCAATGCTAACTCGGGGATGACAGAAAATTTGTAAGAACGAGAGGAACTAATTATGCCGATTGAAATTACGATGCCCGCACTCTCGCCGACCATGACGGAAGGCACGCTTGCCAAATGGGTAAAAAAAGAGGGCGACAGCGTCAAAGCTGGCCAAGTCATTGCCGAAATCGAAACCGATAAAGCGACCATGGAAGTCGAAGCGGTCGATGAGGGGGTAATCGGCAAAATCATCATTCCAGCCGGCACTGAGAATGTGAAAGTAAACGCCGTCATCGCGCTGTTACTCGAAGACGGCGAAGACAAGAAAGCGTTGGAGGGGTGGAAGCCGAAAGAGCAGCCGAAGGCTGCTCAGAGTTCAGAGTTCGGAGTTCAGAGTTCAGGTAACGCAAGCGTTGCGCCAGTTGCCACATCTGTAGAGAAGGCTCCTGTTGTAGCGCAAATTGCATCAAAAGCACCTGCTGCGCCCGCTGCAGCTGCACTGAACTCCGAACTCCGAACTCCGAACTCTACCTCTGGCCGAACCAAAGCCTCCCCCCTTGCCAAGCGCATCGCTGCAGCGGATGGGATTGATTTAAGCGCGGTGATGGGCACTGGCCCGGGCGGGCGCATCATTCGCGCAGATGTCGAAAACGCCAAACGCAGCGGCGGCGGTCGCAGCGGTGTGGTCTCGCGTAATCCTCAGGAATTTTTCCAAGTGCCGCATTCGGGCATGCGCAAGGTGATCGCGCGGCGCTTGCTGGAATCGAAACAAACCGTGCCGCATTTTTATCTGACCGTCGAATGCGAGATGGATGCGCTACTAACCATGCGCACGCAGCTGAACGATCATGCCGCGAAAAAAGCCGGTAAAGACGGAAAGCCAGTGAAGCTTTCGGTCAATGATCTGGTGATTAAAGCCACCGCACTTGCCCTACGCGATAAGCCAAGCTGTAACGTCAGTTGGTATGATGATGCGATGGTGCAATACAGCAACGTCGATATTTCTGTTGCGGTTGCGACCGACGGCGGATTAATCACGCCGATTCTGCGCAATGCCGATCAAAAAAGCCTGAGCGCGCTTTCTACGGAAATGAAAGATTTGGCGGCGCGCGCGCGCGAAAACAAGCTGAAGCCGGAAGAATTCCAAGGCGGCGGATTTTCCATTTCCAATCTCGGCATGTACGGCGTGAAGAATTTTCAGGCCATCATCAACCCACCGCAGGCCTGTATCTTAGCGGTTGGTGCCAGCGAAGAAGTGGTAAAAATGCGTGACGGCGCGTTTAAGGTGGTGAACGTGATGCAGCTCACGCTCTCGGTGGATCACCGCGCGGTAGATGGCGCGCTGGGTGCCGAGCTGTTGCAGCTGATCAAAATGTATATCGAGCAGCCCGTGCTGATGCTGGTGTAGCTGAGAGCGTACAGCGTACAGCCGACAGCCTACAGCTTACAGCTAAGAGCTAAAAAGTTTAGTGGGTTCTGTATAAACAATAACAAAGCTGTAGGCTGTAGGCTGTCGGCTCTAAGCTAAGGAGAAAACTATGAATGAACAGTTTGATGTGGTGATTATCGGCGGTGGGCCGGGCGGTTATGTGGCGGCCATTCGCGCCAGCCAGTTAGGTATGAAAGTGGCGCTGGTAGAGCGCGAGCATTTGGGCGGTATCTGCCTGAACTGGGGCTGTATTCCTACCAAAGCGCTGCTGCGTAGTGCGGAGATTTATCACGCCATGAAATATGCCGATGCTTACGGCCTGGCGGCGAAAGACGTCAGCTTTGATATTAAAAAAGTGGTCGCGCGCTCGCGCGGTGTTTCTGCGCAGCTGACCAAGGGCATCGGTTTTTTAATGAAGAAAAATAAAGTCACCGTATTTGACGGTGCTGGCGCACTGGCGGGGCGCGGCAAGGTAAGTGTGAGTGTGGGCGGTAAAACTACGCAAACGCTGGAAGCGAAGCACATTATTTTGGCTACCGGTGCACGTGCGCGTCAACTGCCGGGCATCGAGGCGGATGGTTCGCAGATTCTGACGTATAAAGAAGCGATGGTGCCGGAAACCATGCCCAAATCGCTGCTGGTGATTGGTTCCGGCGCGATTGGCATTGAGTTTGCCAGCTTCTACCGCACCATGGGGGCTGAGGTTACGGTGGTGGAAATGCAAGAGCGCATTTTACCGGTGGAAGATGCGGAAATTAGCGCGCTTGCGAAAAAAGCGTTCGAGGCGCAAGGCATCAGCATTAAAACGAAGGCGGTGGTGAAATCGGTGAAGAAGGGCAAATCGAATGTTACGGCCACGCTCGATGTGGGCGGGAAGACAGAAGAAATCACCGTGGAGCGGATTATTTCCGCCGTCGGCATTGTCGCCAACACCGAAGGTCTGGGGCTGGAGGGTACGAAAGTGAAGCTCGAGCGCGGGCATGTGGTGGTGGACGATGTGTGCGCGACGCATGAGCCTGGTGTCTATGCGATTGGCGACATGACGGGTGCGCCCTGGCTTGCGCATAAAGCAAGCCACGAAGGGGTAATTTGCGTGGAAGCAATTGCAGGCAAACATCCGCACGCGATGAAGCGCGAAAACATCCCGGGCTGCACGTACTGCCATCCGCAAATTGCCAGTGTCGGCCTCACCGAGGCGGCGGCGAAAGAAAAGGGCTTTGATGTCAAAGTTGGCCGTTTTCAGTTCTTAGGTAATGGCAAAGCCATTGCGCTGGGCGAGCCTGAGGGGCTGGTGAAAACCGTGTTCGATGCAAAAACCGGCGAGCTTCTGGGCGCGCATATGATCGGCGCGGAAGTGACGGAAATGATTCAGGGCTTCGCGATTGGTAAAACGCTGGAAGCCACCGAGGCGGATTTGATGGCCACGATTTTCCCACATCCGACATTGTCAGAAATGATGCATGAGTCGGTGCTGGATGCCTACGGCCGCGCGTTGCATAGTTAGGGTTATAGCCGACAGCTTACAGCTTACAGCTTCTAAGTTCCTCTAAAACCCAATGCCACCACATAACTTTCCGCCGAGTCATCGCGCGAGGCTTTGGGCTTGGCGTGTTTCACGGTGTCAAAATCACGCTTCATGCTGGCCAGCATTGCGCCTTCGGTGCCACCCTTCAATACTTTGCAAATGAAATGCCCGCCGGGTGCCAGTACTTCGCGGGCGAAATCATAGGCCAGTTCGCACAGACTCATGATGCGGATGTGATCGGTCGCGGCGTGACCAGTGGCGTTGGCTGCCATGTCCGACATCACCAGGTTCGCCTTGCCGCCCAGAGCCTGTTTCAAAATCTCCGGCGCAGCGTCATCGTTAAAATCGAGCACAAAACTGTGCGTGCCTGCCACTTGCTCAATTTCTTTGAGGTCAATGCCGATAATGTTGGCTTTGCCGCCGGCAATTTCAGCGGCAACCTGTAGCCAGCCGCCGGGTGCGCAGCCTAAATCTACCACCGCATCGCCGGGTTTGATGAGGTGAAAACGTTCGTGCAGCTCAAGCAGTTTGAACGCTGCGCGGCTGCGATATCCTTCCTTTTGCGCTTTTTGTACGTAGGGATCGTTGAGTTGACGTTGCAGCCAGCGTACCGAAGATGTGGTGCGCCCACGCGCAGTTTTGACATGGGTGCTCACCATGCGTGAGCCAGATTTTGCGTTACGGGGTTTTTTCGCCATGCTTACAGCGCGTGCCCTTCGCGCATCAACGAAACAATAATCCCCTCGCGCACACCGCGATCCGCAATGGTGATGGCCTCGATGGGGAAGGTGCGGGCGATGGCCTCAAAAATCGCGCAACCGGAGAGAATAAAATCCGTCCGGCTGGAGCCAATGCAGGGATGCGCCGCGCGCTCGGCATGGCTCATTTTCAGGAGCGTTTGCGTGGCGCCGCGAATATCGGAGATGGAGAGTTTTAAGCCATCAATTTTCGAGCGGTCGTAATGCGGCAGATTTAGGTGAATCGCGGCCAGCGTGGTGACGGTACCGGAAGTAGAGAGCATCTGCACGTGATCATGCCAGATGCGCGAGGCAATCTGGTTGGTGTGCTCCATCGGCGCGAGCAGTTCCGCAATACGCTGCACGATTTCTTCAAAATACATCTCGGTATAGGCGGGGCCGCCAAATTGTTCCGACATGTTCATCACGCCATAAGGCAGCGACAGCCAGTCTTGAATGAGGTGGCGTTTGTGCGAGTTGATCGGCGCGTCGCCATCAATTTTCACCCACATAAACTCGGTCGAGCCGCCGCCAATATCAAACGCCAGCGCGTAGCGCGTGTCTTTAATCAGTAGCGATGAGCAGCCCAAAAACGCCAGCCTGGCTTCTTCTTCGTTGGAAATAATATCAATCGTGATGCCCAGATCACTGCGCACGCGCGCTAAAAAATCTTCAGCGTTGGCAGCGCGGCGACAGGCTTCGGTGGCCACAAAGCGCGATTTGACTACCTGATAGCGCGCGAGCTTACTCGTGCAGGTCGCCAGTGCTTTCATGGTGCGACGCATCGCTTCTTCGGAGAGTTTTCCCGTATCGCTCACCCCTTCGCCCAGCCGCACGATGCGTGAATAGCTATCAACCACGCGCAGGGTTTTTGTTCCCTGATCGTGGTGAAAGGATGGGCGCGCAATCAGCAGGCGGCAGTTGTTGGTGCCCAAATCCAGCGCGGCATACATTTCGCCGCTGGCGGCGGGCGGCGGATTACCCTGCGAACTATGGCTGTGCGTAGCGCGCGGCGATGAGGACGATTTATACATCCGCGCATGCTAGACGTGAAGCCGCCTAAGCGCAAGCGGCTGGTTACTGCAGAATCGGAGGAGGCGGGGTGAAGACGCGGCTTTGCACGCGGTCTTTCGGGCGAATATCGCGCGCGGCAACCAGCCCCGCTTTGACGTAAAGCAGCGCTTTAATGGGCTTATCGGCGTAAATTTCGCGCGTAACATCCATGGGGATATGGCCGGGGTAAATTTGTAAAATCAGGCCGGTATCATCGACAAATAATACATCGGTGGCCTGCTGCACGCGAAACATGGGCAGCGGCGCGATGGTGGGCGCGCCAAACGCCAGCATCACGCCGTTTGTATCATTCAGCGTGGTGAGCGCGTGGATGTAATCGAGTTTCAGCGCGTCTTCCGGCCGCACTTCCACATTGAGCGTGACCGGCATGCGCGCGGCCACGGGCGGCATTTCTTTTTCAGCTGTATCGCTTTTTGTGGCAGGCGTAGGGGCAGTTTCCGGTGCAGGTGTGGGAAGGATCGTGATCTGCTCGCGTTCAAACACCAGCGGATTGGTGATCAGGCCTTGTGCGCTAAGCGAAATCGGAAAGGCCAACAGCAGTAAAAACGTGATCAAGCGCATCAGCGAATCTCCACATCGTCAGGCAGGGTGATGCTTACCGCATCGCCAACTCTAAGATCGGCAAGTTTCGGGCAGTCAGCGTTGATTTCAATGACGCTATTGGCCATCTGCGTGGCGCTAAGCGGGGTATCGTTCATCGCCGCTGCGCGCGGATAAAGTGTCACAATCTCTGACTGCGGGCTGACAAACGCCATCCAGAGCGGGGTGGGGGTATCGTGCATCCAGAAGGCGTGCAGGGCAGGGCGCGGAAACAAAAAAACCATGCCACCACAAGGGGCGAGGTCACGCCGATGCATGAGGCCGTTTTTACGCTGAGTATTGGTGGCCGCCACTTCCAGCACAAATTCCTGCTCGGCGATGCGCACGCTCGCGCTGTGGCGTGGTTGATAGTGCTCGGCCAATAGATTACCGGCAATAATCAGCGCGCAGATAAAAAGCACAACCAACAGGTGCGAAAGGCGTGGGCGCAAATCAAGCGATGGCATTGAGGCCTCGCGCCAGATCGGCAAGTAAATCAGCGGTGGTCTCAAGGCCGACCGACAGGCGCAACAGTCCCTCGCTAATGCCGAGTTGCGCGCGTTCATCGGGGGCGATGTTGCTGTGCGTAGTGGTGGCCGGATGGGTGATGAGGCTTTTGGCATCCCCCAGATTATTGGCGATATCAATCAGCTTCAGTGCATTCATGAAGGCGAACGCTTTTTCTTTGCCGCCTGCAAGTTCAAAGGCCAGCATGCCGCCACCACCTGACATTTGCTTTTTCGCCAGGTCATACTGCGGAAAGGATGGGTGATGCGGGTAGAGCATGCGCGTCATGCCCGCTTTGCCATGCAGAAAATCAGCGCAGGCCGCTGCATTCTCACTGTGGCGCGCCATGCGCAGGGGCAGCGTTTCGAGCCCCTTCAAAATGACCCAGGCATTAAACGGGCTGAGTGCCGGCCCCGTATGGCGAAAGAACGGCAGCACGATTTCTTCCATAAAGGCTTTACGCCCTAGCAATGCGCCGCCCAGCGTGCGCCCCTGACCATCGGCATATTTGGTGGTGGAATATACCACCAGATCCGCCCCCAGCGTAAACGGACGCTGATAGAGCGGGGTGGCGAATACATTATCCACAATAACCTTAGCACCTACCTTGTGAGCTAAACTTGCTACATATTGAATATCAACCAACTCCAGATTCGGGTTGGCTGGCGATTCAATAAATACAGCCTGCGTTTTTTTCGACAGGGCGCGCGCCCAGCCTTCCGTATCATCGGATGTTACCAGCTCATAGCTGATGCCAAAGCGCGGCAAAATTTGCGTAATGATATAATGGCACGAGCCGAAGAGCACGCGGCTGGCGACGACGTGATCGCCGGTTTTAAGGTGGCTCATCAGGCTGGCAAAGACGGCGGCCATGCCGCTACCCATGACAATGCAGCTTTCGGCGCCCTCTAGCAGGGCGAGGCGCTCTTCCAGCATCGCCAGGTTGGGGTTTTTGTAGCGGCTATACACATAGCCCGGCGCGCTGCCATCAAAGCGCGAGGCGGCGGTTTCTGCCGAGTCGTAGCAGAAGCCGGAATTCATGAAAATGGCTTCAGAGACTTCGCCAAACTGGCTACGATGCGTGCCTCCGCGAATGAGTTTGGTCTCTTCGCCGCAGGCATCCAAGCTGAAAATAGGGGGATTTTCTTGCGTACTCATACGCTGTGGTTTACATCAGCGCTCGCATGCACGCAAGCAATGGAAATGACGGATCATGAAAGGCAAGAATCCCAAACGCCCGCCGGAGAGTGGCGATGGCCTGAGCTTAAATGTGGTCGAGATTTTTCCGACCCTGCAGGGCGAAGGCATGCACGCGGGCGTGCCGGCGATGTTTATTCGCCTTGGCGGCTGTAATTTAGCCTGCAATTTTTGCGATACGCAGTTTGAAGATTTTTCTGAACATACGCTGGAAGAGATTACCTCGCGCGTGAAGTCACTCTCACGTGGCCACCGATTGGCGGTGATAACCGGTGGCGAGCCGCTGCGTCAGAATATCGCGCCGCTGTGCGAGGCGCTGCTGGACGCTGGATTTTCGGTGCAAATCGAAACCAACGGCACCATTTACCGTAACCTGCCAGACAGGGTGGAGGTGGTCTGCTCGCCCAAAGCGGTGGATGGCACGTATTACCCGCTGCGGCCGGATGTGCTGGCGCGGGTGAATGCGCTGAAATTTATCATCAGCACACGCGAGGCGGCCTATGCGGATGTACCGCAGATTGGTCAGGCTGCGCGTCCTGATTTGCCCGTATTTCTGCAGCCGATGGATGAGGAAGACGCGGTCATCAACGCTGCCAATACAGCGCGCTGCGTCGCGCTTTGTCAGCAGCACGGCTACAGGCTTTCACTGCAAACACACAAAATTCTGGGGATTGCATGAGTAAAAAAGCCGTCATTTTACTCAGCGGCGGGTTGGATTCTGCGACCACGCTGGCCATGGCAAAGCGCGATGGATTTACCTGTTACGCGCTTAGTTTTCGCTATGGTCAGCGCCACGCCGTAGAGCTTGAGCGCGCCCGCGCAGTGGCGAACCATCTGGGCGCGCATGAACACAAAATCGCCGAGATTGATCTGAGGTTGTTCGGTGGCTCCGCGCTGACCGATGATATTGCCGTTCCCAAAGGCCGCAGTGAAGAGGCGATTAGTCACGGCATTCCGGTGACTTACGTGCCGGCGCGCAATACCGTGTTTTTGTCGTTCGCGCTGGCGTATGCGGAGGTGATCGGCGCAGCGGACATTTTTATCGGCGTGAACGCGCTCGATTATAGCGGCTACCCCGATTGCAGGCCGGAATTTATCGCCGCCTATGAGCGCATGGCGAATCTGGCCACCGCTGCTTGCGTTTCCGGCAACGCGCCGCTTAGCATTCACACTCCGATCATCGCGATGAGTAAAGCACAGATCATTCGCGAAGGCACCGCGCTGGGGGTTGATTACGGGCTAACCTTAAGCTGCTATGACCCCACGCCGGAAGGAAAACCCTGCGGCGCGTGCGATTCTTGCCTGATTCGCGCCCGCGGATTCGCTGAGGCCGGCCTGAGTGATCCTGCGTTGGGATAGTCTTATTTTGCCGGTGAGATCACCATAATCATCTGACGGCCTTCAGATTTCGGCTCGTGATCGACCTTGGCTTTGCCTTCCAGCTGCTCTTTAATCTTCACCAGAAGTTGCATGCCCAGTTGCTGATGCGCCATTTCGCGGCCGCGAAAGCGCAGTGTGAACTTCACTTTATCACCTTCGGCCAGAAATTTATGTACGCTGCGCATTTTGATTTCCAGATCGTGCGGGTCAATCCCTGGGCGCAGTTTGATTTCTTTCAGCTCGATAATTTTTTGCTTTTTGCGTGCTTCCTGTGCCTTTTTCTGCTGCTGGTAACGGTATTTGCCGTAATCCATAATTTTGCAGACTGGCGGCTTGGCAGCGGGCGAAATTTCCACCAGATCGAGGCTGGCTTCCTCAGCAAGGCGCAGTGCTTCGCGCACAGTGACAACACCGAGCATGTCGCCGTTAGCGGCGATGAGGCGAATGGAATCAGCAAAAATCTGGCGGTTGATGCGCGGCTCATCGGAAGAGGAGGCGGGCTTTTTCGGGGGGAGACCGGAATTAGGCGCGGCCATAAATCATCGTCATGTAAGTATATACTCCAAAGTGAATGCCGCCTTACGCAGGCGCCAGCGCTTCCTTACTAATCATCACCACTGTATTGTCAAGTGATTAGCGGATTTGGATATTTTAAGATTATTTTAAGATTTTTTGGGTAATGTGGGGAGATGAGTGATGAAACCCAAAACAATACAACAACTAGCGAACAAAATGAGAAGGATGAAACCAACCCTCTGATTGTTGGCTCAGCAGCATCTTTAGCGGCAGTTGCCGCGATCTATGCAGCCTATACCCGTCATCGCAGAGCGTTGGCCATGGGCGCGGTTATGCCCGAACCAGCAGAGTGGCTCGCTAAGAATTTTACGCTGGGTGAAGCCTATGCTGACCATCAAGCCAAATGGTTTGGGCCACAAGATGAAGAGGTGTTAAAATTTCTTGGAGCACCAAATCATGATTTTGCTCACGTTATTTTGGCTCTTACCGGTGCAAAGACCTATCAGGCAGATTTTGGCGCCGAAGGACATGTTACTGCAATTCAAGCAGCGCTGTCTCGTCCGATAGGTGGGGTTGAAGTTCACGAGTCTGCAACACTTCTCACGCGGGAAGGTTATACAGAAGTAGTTAAAAATTACGCGCAGGTTACTTCAGGCCTTGAAAATATGATTCGTACTCTTTCATGGATCATGGGAGAAAAGACCGGTCAAACCATGGATCAAGTGTACAAAACTTATGGTTACGACTCTGGTAAATTAGCTAATGCAGCGCACGAGCAAGGTATAAATATTACTACCAATGGCCTATCCCGTAGCCAGATTGAAAATCTTGATCAAGTTGTTGACCTTGAAGCGATCTTTAAGCCAGAAGAGGCTTTTGTAATCGAAACTTTGGATGGCAGGCGATATGTTTATCATTTGGTTGATAAAGCACAAACTTTTTTACCAAGTGGTTCGAACGGTGTTGAAAGATTTAATGAATTTCAAGTGCCGAGTGAAGAAGATATTGGGGGAGTATTTGATCGTGTTCGCCCAGTTCTAGCTGATTTGCAGCGCCAAATTATCGATGTCTCCCCAACATCTGTCGATGGTGCCACCTTGTATGATTTGCTAGGAGCTATTCCCGCACGCGATATTCATGAGCGCATGAACGGCGGCACTCGGCCTTTAGTGATTCCACCTGAAGCAATAGCAAGAGCGAAGATTGCTGTTGAGGAAGCAAAGAGAGCACAACTTGCTATTGAGGAAGAAAAGAGAGCGCAAAATCCTGATGCAGTACCACCCGTTGAAGAGAATGCTGATGCAACCACCAATCGATCAGTTAGTGATGGTGAAGCAAGGCCATTATCAAGTCTTCCTGAAATTGAATCCATTGATGCACCTCACATCCATAAAATCCCCGGAGGCGGAGCAGCTAGCGTACTGATGAACGGTGCTATTGGTGCGGGTGTTGCGGTTGCGGTAACAGCGCTTTCGGGTGAAGCCTCGGCATCTACACTTACTGCTGCTGCGACTCATGGGGCTATCAGTGGAGCGGTGCCGTTTGGTGATGCGGCGATGCAAGCGGCCGCAGGAAACGATGATGAGGCAGCAATTTCCGCACAGGCGGAAGGTTGGGCTCTTGCGGGTTGTGCGGTTGGAACCTATGCGGGCGCTACGGGTGGCGGGCTTACAGGTGTATTGGGTGGACCGGCGGCACCAGCCACTGTACCTGCTGGCGCTGTTGCTGGTGGCGCTGTAGGATGTGCAGCAGGTGGTATGGTAACCGGTTTAGTGGCTGATGAAGTGTTGCGCGGTGTCGCACGTTACTGGGATGGTAATCCGAACGTGCAGCCAGGTATGATAGGTGGTTTGGCAGAGGCTGCTGTCACCTATGCTCAAGACATAGGATCCCAGCTTTCTCAAATATGTATATTTGATTGTGATGCGGAAAACATTGCAGCATCTAATGTAACGCCGTTAACACAGCCAGATAAACTCAGAGAGCGCTAGGCAGGCGCCCGCGCTTCCAGCGCCATTATTTGCACGGCTTCGCTAAGCCCCAGCACTTCCTGCTTATCACTCCCCAGCCTACGGATGGCGACGGTGCGGGCTTCGGCGTCGCGGCCGCCGACGGCGAGGATGAACGGTACTTTCTGCAGCGAATGCTCGCGCACTTTGTAGTTGATTTTTTCGCTGCGCAGATCGGTTTCGGTCTGTAATCCGGCGGCGCGCAGGGCGGTGGCGACTTCATTCGCATAGCTATCAAACTCGTTGGTGATGCTGCAGATGACTGCGTGCACAGGTGCCAGCCACAGCGGAAATTTACCGGCATATTGCTCGATCAGAATGCCAATGAAACGCTCAAACGATCCTAAAATCGCGCGGTGGAGCATGACGGGGCGATGCTTGGCACCATCTTCGCCGATGTAATTGGCGTCGAGCCGTTCGGGGAGCACAAAATCAACCTGCAGCGTACCGCACTGCCAATCACGGCCAATCGCGTCGCGCAGTACGAATTCCAGCTTGGGGCCGTAAAATGCTCCCTCGCCTGGGTTGAGGCTGTATTCCAGCCCTGCAGCTTCTACCGCCGCTTTCAGAGCACCTTCGGATTTATCCCAGGTGGCATCAGTGCCAGCGCGCTTTTCAGGCCGATCAGAAAATTTCACGCGGATTTCGGTGAAGCCAAGGTCGCGGTACACTTCTTTTAACAAGTCGCAAAACGCAATGGTTTCTGAGGTGATTTGATCTTCGGTACAGAAAATATGCGCATCATCCTGCACGAAGCCGCGCACGCGCATCAGGCCGTGCAGCGCGCCTGAGGGTTCGTTGCGGTGGCACGCACCAAACTCGGCCATGCGTAGCGGCAAGTCACGGTAGGATTTGAGGCCAACATTAAAAATCTGCACGTGGCAGGGGCAGTTCATCGGTTTGATGGCGAGGTGTTTTTCCTCCGATTCGCTGATGAACATGTTCTCATGGAATTTTTCCCAGTGGCCGGATTTTTCCCACAAAACACGGTCAACCAGAATGGGGGTTTTTACTTCAATATAGCCATGCTTCACCAGCTGGCGGCGGATGTAGTTTTCGAGGTTGCGGTAGATGCGCCAGCCCTTATCGTGCCAGAAAACCTGCCCCACGGCTTCTTCTTGAATATGAAATAAATCCAGCTCTCGGCCAAGTTTGCGGTGGTCGCGCTTCTCGGCTTCTTCCAGCATGCTCAGATGTGCTTTGAGCTCTTTATCTGTTGCAAACGCGAGGCCATAAATGCGGGTGAGCATCTGGTTTTTGCTGTCGCCACGCCAGTACGCGCCGGATACGCGGGTGAGGATGAAGGCCAGCGTGAGCTTCGAAAAATGCGGCACGTGGGGGCCACGGCACAGGTCAATAAACGCATCCTCGCCGCTGCCTTGGCGGTAGAGCGAGATTTTACCCGCCTCGGTAGTATCATCTTCCGCAGCGCCGCGAATCAGCTCGGCTTTATAGGTTTCGCCGCGTTTTTCAAACAGCGAAATCGCATCCGCACGGCTGTGCATTTCGCGCGTTACGCTGTTCTCGCGCTTCAAAATCTCGCGCATGCGGTTTTCAATCGCGGGTAAATCATCGGGCGTGATGGCGTGGGGAAGGTCCACGTCGTAATAAAAACCATGCTCAATGGTTGGGCCAATGGCCAGCTTGGCTGCGGGATATAGCTCTTTCACGGCGAGCGCCAACACCTGCGCGGTGAGGGTGTGGCGCAGAATATCGAGGCCTTCAGCGTCTTTGGCGGTGAGAATGCTGACCGCATCACCGTGACTCAGTGGCAAATAAAGGTCACGCTGCTGGCCGTTTACCTTCATCGCCACCGCGGCTTTGGCCAGGCCTGCGCCAATGCTGGCGGCCAGCTGCTCGCCAGTCGTGCCTGCTGGCACCTCGCGCACTGAACCATCAGGCAGGGTCAGGTGAATCAGGGCAGGGCTTGGCTGGGTAGTCATGAAATGCTCCGGAAGTTATTTTGGCACTGCTTTATTCTTCGTCATTGCGAGCGTTAGCGAAGCAATCCAGTTCATGAGATTCTTCCTAGGTATTGCTAGATTGCTTCGGCCTAATGGCCTCGCAATGACGGTGGTGAGATTGGAGGTTTTCCCGTTAAGCCATAAACTGCGACTGGCACGGATTGTCAAGGCATTGGCGGGGATGAAGCAGTGTAAATCAACGGTTTTTCGCTTGGAACGTCATCAAATTGTCATCTCCAAACGCTAAAACTGCTTTTTTATTAACCAAAACTTAAGTATATCAGAGCATAGTAAAGGAAAATTGAGGAGATTTTTATGGCGGATAACAATGACATTGCAGCGCTGCAAGAGATACAAAAGCGCGGCGTAAAAATTAACCAAGCTATCGGAGAGGCAATCAAAAATGAATGCCCAGCTATTCAAACGGATAATGATGCGCGTTATCCCATAGCGATAGAAGCATTTAAAGCAATCAATGATGCGTTAGCAAAAAACCCCAATACTGATATCAACGCTGAAGCTGAAAGAATTATTACAGCTTCATGCGCTAAGAGTAAGTCGTCACCTCAACGCTAAGCCCTTGCGCCGCTAATGTTTATCCGTTAGCGTGCCGCGCATCATGAACATGCGCCTGCATAATAGCCTGTCACGCAGTGTTGAGCCCATCATCCCGCATGATGCTTCGCATCTGCGCATGTATGTGTGCGGCCCCACCGTCTATGCCCGCCCGCATATTGGCAATGCCCGCAGCGCGGTGGTGTATGACCAGCTTTATCGTACCTTAAAAACTGCCTATCCGCGTGTGACCTATGCGCGTAATATCACTGATGTGGATGATAAAATTAACGCCGCCGCGACCGAGCGCGGCATTACCATTCAGGCGCTCACGCAGGAAGTGACGGCGCAGTTTCACGAAGATATGGCAGCGCTTTCCTGCCTTAAGCCCGATATTGAGCCCAAAGCCACCGAACATATTTCCGGCATGATTGCGATGATCCAAAACCTCATCGCCCGTGGTCATGCCTACGCTGCGGAAGGCCATGTGCTGTTCGCGGTGGATTCTGACGCGCAGTATGGATCGCTCGCCCGCCGCAGCGTGGATGACATGATTGCCGGTGCCCGCGTGGAAGTGGCGCCGTACAAAAAAAATCCGGCTGATTTTGTGTTGTGGAAGCCGGCTGCACCTACCGATGATGCCTCTAGCCGCTTTGCCTCGCCCTGGGGTGAGGGGCGGCCTGGCTGGCATATTGAATGTTCCGTCATGGCCACGCAGCATCTGGGGGAGAGCTTTGATATTCACGGCGGCGGCGCGGATTTAATGTTTCCGCATCATGAAAATGAATGTGCGCAAAGCCGCTGCGCGCATCCGCATGCTAGTTATGCGAAATACTGGGTGCATAACGGATTTCTGACCGTAAACGGCGAGAAAATGAGCAAATCGCTGGGCAATTTTATCACCGTGCATGATCTGCTTTCGCGCGGCATCAAGGGCGAGGCGATTCGCTTAGCGCTGCTTTCCGCGCGTTACAACGAACCGCTGGACTGGACGGATAAATTACTCAGCGATGCTGAAAAAACTCTGGATAAACTCTACCGCATCGTGGGCGACGTAGCCCCTGCAAAGGATCTGCCAGACTGCATCACCGCGCCGCTTTACGATAATCTGAACACGCCCAAAGCCATCGCCGTGCTGCAATCTGAGATGGTGACGCGCGATGCCTCGGTGCTTAAAGCCTGTGGTAATCTGCTCGGCGTGTTGAATCATACTGCGGATAGCTGGTTCAAAGGTGCCGCTGCCGATGATTCAGCGTGGATTGAAGCAGCGATTGCCCGCCGCGCCGAGGCGAAAAAGAACCGCGATTTTGCGAGCGCTGATACCATCCGCGCCGAACTTTCTGCCAAAGGCATCGCGCTGGAAGATACGCCCTCAGGCACGATTTGGAAGAAAGTAGTGTGATGGAAGTCCTGCGCGAAGTGATACCTGCAGGCCTTATCAGTATTGCGCTGATAGTGTTGTGCGTGATGATCTTTTTTGAGTCGCTCGCACACACCTGGGCACGGCTGCACCGTTTGCAAGGCCGCCTACGCATGCAAATTTTGCTTACCACGTTTGTTATTTTTGCTGCACATACGCTGTGTATTTGGCTGTTTGGTGGGGCTTATTATATGCTGGAACACGTCACGGAATTGGGCAGGCTACACGGCAACCACGATCAGGATTTTTTGTCGTATGTCTATTTTTCTGCAACGACGTATTCTTCGCTGGGCTTTGGTGATGTGTACCCCGAAGGCTGGCTGCGCATGATTGCTGCGGCCGAAGTGATTATGGGTCTGTTGTTGATTGGCTGGTCGGTCACGTTTACCTATTTAGTGACGCAGGAATATCTGGTGCACCGTAAAGAAAAGCACGGAAAGAAACGATCATGACCAACCGCATTACCCTTTACGATTCCACCCTGCGTGACGGCGCGCAGGCCAGAGGCGTCGATTTTTCGGTGGCTGATAAAATCGCCATCGCTGAAGCGCTCGATGCGTTTGGGATAGATTACATTGAAGGCGGCTGGCCGGGCGCCAACCCTACCGATGATGCGTTTTTTGATGCGAAACCCAGTTTCAAAAAAGCAAAACTCTCCGCGTTCGGTATGACGCGTAAAGCAGGTCGAAGCGCATCGAATGATCCAGGGCTGCAAGCGCTGCTGGATACCGGTGCGCCTGCGGTGTGCTTAGTCGGCAAAGCGTGGGACTGGCAGGTGGAGCACGCGCTGAGCATTTCCAAAAAAGAAAATCTGCGCATGGTGGAAGAATCGCTTATCCATGTGGTTTCTAAAAAGCGCGAGGCGATGTTCGATGCCGAGCATTTTTTCGATGGCTACAAAGCCAATCCCGCTTATGCGCTGGAGGTGGTGAAAGCGGCTTATACTGCCGGTTGCCGCTGGGTGGTGTTGTGCGATACCAACGGCGGTTCGTTGCCATCAGAAATCCGCGCGATTGTGAGCGATGTCACCAAGCACATTCCAGGCACGCATCTGGGCATTCACTGCCATAACGATACCGAGCAGGCCGTGGCCAACTCGCTGGCGGCGGTGGAAGCCGGCGCGCGTCAGGTGCAAGGCACGATTAACGGCATTGGCGAGCGCTGTGGTAACGCGAACCTGATGGCGATCATTCCCACACTCATGTTGAAAATGGGCTATAAAACCGGCGTGTCGGAAGCAGGTCTGGCGCGGATTACCAAACTGTCGCGGCTGGTGGATGAGCGTTTGAACCGCGCGTCCAACCCGCACGCGGCGTATGTGGGTGCCAGCGCGTTTGCGCATAAAGGCGGGCTGCATGTTTCGGCGATGAACAAGGATACGAAAAGCTATGAGCATGTCTCGCCCGAGGCGGTAGGCAACGCGCGGCTGATTTTGGTTTCCGACAAAGCGGGGCGTAGCAACATCATCAACCGTCTGACGCAATTTGGTCTGAAAATCGCCGAAGATGATGAGCATATTGCCCAGCTGGTGCGCGAAGTGAAACAGCGCGAAACCGAGGGCTATGCTTACGAAGAAGCCGAAGCGAGTTTTGAGCTGATGGCGCGTCGCATGCTGTCGCAGGTGCCGGAGTTTTTTGATTTGAAATCATTCCGCGTGCTGGATGAGCGGCGGGTGAATGCCAAAGGCAAGCGCGTTACCATGTCGGAAGCGACGGTAAAAGTGTCGGTAAACGGCGAGCAGGTGATGACAGTGGCGGAAGGAAACGGCCCCGTCAACGCGCTGGATGCCGCGCTGCGCAAGGCACTCCTGCCCCATTATCCGCAGCTTTCCAGCATGCAACTGCGCGATTATAAAGTGCGCATTTTAACGCCTACGGAAGCCACCGCTGCGCTGACGCGGGTGATGATTGAAAGCGAAGGCGGCAAAGCTGGCCGCTACACGACGTTGGGCGTGAGCCACAACGTGATCGACGCCTCCTACAACGCGCTGCACGACGCGGTGACGTTCCATTTGCTGAAAGCGAAGCGCGCCTAGCAACCTGGAATGTGGTTGAAGGTGATTTTAACAGGCAAGGCGTCTTTCAGTATGAGGTCAAGTTCCACTTGATGCACGTAAGGGCCACATCCAAAATTCCCATTGTCTAAAGATTCAATGCAGAATTTCAGGTATTCTGGATGGACTGCGCTCCCACCAGTTTTTCTATATACACGCTCTGCTGCATAAATTCGTTCCGGTGTAATATTTGGAAATACTTCCTTAAGTGTAAGCCCCCTAGGAAGCGCAGAAGGCAAATCATCACCAAAATAGCTGATTGGCGCTAAGGAAACTGAGTGTCCGTTATGTGTAACAGGTAGCGCATGCCATGCTGAAAAGGGCGTTTGAATATCTGTGAGTCGCCAGGTTGGTCCTTCGCCTGAAATATAAAACGATTGGTTTGATCGGAAACGCGCACTAATAACAAGGTGCATTGCAGGCGCGGTAATTTCTCTTACGTCGTTAACGATTGAAAGATCCATTTCATAATGACGATCGGTAACTTTTTGCGGACGATAGTCAGGGTAGTCTGTATCACTCCAGCCGTGCAGCACAAGGCCGCTGGGTAAGTTGTAAGCATTACGGCTGAAGTCGGCAGGGACATCGTAAGCCCTGGCGTGAGTGCTTAAAAAACAAAGTATCATCGCTAATATTCTAACCATACATCCTCAAAAAGATCGTTTCACAACTGATGAATTACCTCTTCCACGCGCAATGTTTTCAACTCATCGCGCTGAATCGTTTTGACATGATCGCCTACAGGTGCAGAGCGCTCAGGGCTCGAATCTGCTGAAAACAGTACCAGCGATGGGCAGCCGGTGGCGGCAATCACGTGCATGGGGCCGGTATCGTTACCCACGGCATACTGCGCGCTGCGTGCCAGCGTTGCCAGCTGCGCGATGGTGGTTTGTCCGCACAAATTAATCGCCTGCGGCACGGCGCTGGCAATGTTATCCAGCACCTCGCGTTCGGCTTCAGTGCCAATCAGCACGGGGTTGGGCACCTTGGCAGCAAGTTGTGCGTAATGCTCGGCCGGCCAGCGCTTTTGCGGCCGGTGCGCGGCACCACCAGGCACCAGCAGCGTGAAGGGGGTAGCAGGAAGCGCAATGTCTTCATGCAGCCATGAAATATCCGGCGCGCCGACATTGGCGATGCCTGCAATTTCCAGTTGCCGTTTAAGATTATCATGCGCGTGGCGAGTATGGCGCGCAGGGTCGGTATAGGCATGGCTGGCGCGTTTTTGTACGCCGGAAAAATTCGGCTTGGGCGTTTTTAGTAAATACCAATAAGCAGATGTGCGCGTGGAGGTTTGCAGGTCGAAGATGGCGTGGAAGGTTTTGCGGTCATTGCGAGCGTAGCGAAGCAATCCAGCTTTCTGTTTGTATGAAAAAGTTTGGATTGCTTCGTCACTGGCGTTCCTCGCAATGATGCCGCGTAAGAACCCCACCAACCGCATCAATTTACGCAGCTGAAACCATCTGGGTTTTTCATCGATTACCACATCATCGAACCACGGGCAGGCGCTCAGAAGTGGTGCGAATGTTTTTGAGGTCAGGCAGGTAATATGCGCATTGGGGTAGGCTTCGCGAAGAGCCTTAAACCCAGCAGTGGCGAGAATAATATCGCCCAGTGCCCCATGTTTGATGATGAGAATACGCTCAGCGTTCATGCCGATATTTTTAGGGGTGTACTGGGGTCTGCCGCAGATGCTTGGTCACTGTCGCTGCGCTCCTCGCGCGCAGGCGTTCTTATCTCGCCTTTTTCCTCCAGCGGCGAGGCACCGCCCAGAAGCTCGCGGTAAAGGCGAATCGTGGCATTTTTCATCCGCGCAATCGAAAAATGCGCACGCACATGCTGGACCGCGAACTCCGCCATGGCGGCTTTGGTGGCCTCATCGCGCTCAAGGGCGTAATCCATGGCGGCGGCAAGCATGTGAACATTCCCCGGCTCAACCAGATAGCCGGTTTCATTCGGCACAATGGTCTCGCGTGCGCCGCCATGATCGCTGGCGATCACCAGCTTGCCCATCGCCTGAGCTTCCACCGCCACGCGGCCAAACGATTCGGGTTTGAGCGATGGCATCAGCACGATATCGCTGAGTGCTAAGGCCTCTGCCATATACGGCGTGTGCGGCACAATGCGGATACGGCCTTCGAGTTTCAGTTCGCTCATCAAAGCGTTTAACTGGGCAACGTAATGTTCATGCCCTGCGGCATTGCCCAAAAACACGCAGATAAAGCGCTGGTGACGCATCGCGGCTAAGGCTTTGAGCACCACATGATGCCCCTTAATGCGCGAGATGCGGCCGGGTACTAAAATCACGCGCACGTCATCGTCTGGCAGGCGCCATTCGCGCGTGAGCAGTGCCATGCGATCCGCCACGATTTTATCGGGTGTGAACAGCTTAAAGTCCACCCCGCGATCAATACGCACCACGCGATCTTCTGCGACGTGATAATGTTGAAGAACATGCTCTTTCACATAACCGGAAACGGCGATGATTTTCTCGCCCAGCACCATAACGCTGTTATAGCGCTGCTTCCACTTGGTTTTACGGCTGTAAATACCATGAAAGGTGGTGATGAATTTCGTGTGTGTGCGTCTGCACGCCAGATAGGCCGACCATGCCGGAGCGCGGGAGCGCGCGTGCACCAGATCAATTTTTTCGTCACGAATCAGACGGGCAAGGCTCAGCGCATTGCGCCAGATCATGAAGGGATTTTTGCTGTGTAGCGGCAGCTTGATATGTTTGCCGCCGGCACGTGCAATCATCGGCTCGAGTGCGCCGCCGTTTGAGGCGACCAGCGCGCGCATGCCGGCGGTAACAATCGCCTGCGTGATCTCAATGGTACCGCGCTCAACGCCACCAGATTCTAAACGAGGCAGCACTTGTAAAATCGTATAAACCGGCGCGCTTTCAGACATAAACGCATTGCTACCAAGACGCGGCGCTATTGCCAACGCAAAAAAACTCGCTTAATCGTGAATGCCTATCATGACGCAGTTTATTGATCATCTTGGCCACAAATTGGCTTATCAGCATGTGCCTGCAGGTGCGTGCGGTGTTATGTTCCTTCCGGGCTTTCGCTCCGATATGCAAGGAATGAAAGCTGGGGCGGTGCGCGAATGGTGCGCGGCGCATCATGTAAGTTACACCAGCCTGGATTATTTTTCCCATGGCCAGTCAGAGGGTGACTTTCTTGCGTTCACCATTTCTCAGGCGCTGGCGGACGTTCTAAAAGTGATCGATGATCTCACGCATGGTCCGCTTATTCTTGTGGGCTCAAGCATGGGTGGTTGGCTGATGCTGCTTGCCGCACTCGCCCGGCCAGAGCGCATTAGCGGCCTTGTCGGCATTGCCGCGGCACCGGATTTTACCGAGAAACTTATGTTCGCCCATTTCAGTGCTGATCAGCATGCGGATCTGCGCGATCAGGGTGTGACGTATGTGCCCAGCGGCTATGGTTTTGACGATTACCCGATCACCAGCGCGCTGATGGAAGATGGCAGAAAGCATATGCTGCTCGATGATCAGGTCGCGCTAAGAGCGCCCGTGATGCTGCTACACGGTCAGCAAGATGCCGACGTGCCGTGGCAATATTCCCTCAGCATTGCAGAAAAAATCACTGGCGATGAGGTAGCGATTACGCTGGTGAAAGACGGCAATCACCGCCTGTCGCGGCCGCAGGATATTTTGCTGCTGCAACACACACTCACGCGCATGCTGCATTTGACAAATCCTTAAGCCCCGTGCACAAGTCTCACACGGAGATTTTTGCATGAAACCTACCACCAAACCCGCCCGTCCGTATTTTTCTTCTGGCCCGTGTGCTAAGCGCCCTGGCTGGTCGCTTGCCGCACTGGAAGGCGCAGCGCTGGCGCGTTCGCACCGTGCAAAAATCGGCAAAGAAAAACTGCACGAAGTGATTACGCTAAGCAAAGCGATTCTTGGCATTCCCGCGGATTATGTGCTGGGCATTGTGCCGGCTTCAGACACAGGCGCGATTGAAATGGCGATGTGGTCGCTGCTGGGTGCGCGCGGGGTGGATGTGCTGGCGTGGGAAAGTTTTGGTTCCACCTGGGCGAATGATTGTAAAAAACAGCTGAAGCTCAGCGATTTGCGCGTGCTGGATGCGCCCTACGGCAAGCTGCCCGATCTATCACAAACCGACTGGTCGCGCGACGTGGTGTTTACCTTTAATGGCACCACTTCGGGTGTGCGTGTGCCCAACCTGGATTGGATTCCTGATGGCCGTGAAGGCCTCGCCATCTGCGATGCCACCTCGGCCGTCTTCGCGATGGATGTGGCATTTGAAAAACTCGATGTGGTGACCTGGAGCTGGCAAAAAGTCTTAGGCGGCGAGGGGGCGCACGGCATGCTGGCGCTTAGCCCGCGCGCGGTGGCGCGCCTTCAAAGTTACACGCCCGCATGGCCAATGCCGAAAATTTTCCAGCTGACCAAAAGCGGCAAACTGATCGACGGAATTTTTGTCGGCGAAACGATCAACACGCCCTCGATGTTGTGTGTGGAAGACGCACTCGATGGCTTGAAATGGGCACAATCTATCGGTGGATTGCCTGCACTGATGGCGCGTTCGAACGCGAATTTAGCCGCGCTTGAAGCATGGGTCGCGCGCACGCCGTGGGTTGATTTTCTCGCGGAGACAAAGGATATTCGCTCGAATACGTCGGTCTGTTTGAAAGTGGTGGATGCGGCCTTTAACGCACTCCCCGCCGATGCACAGGCTGCTGCCCTCAAGCAATTGACCAGCGCACTGGAAAAAGAAGCCATCGCCTACGATATCGGCGCTTACCGCGATGCGCCTTTAGGCCTGCGCATCTGGTGCGGCGCGACGGTCGATACCGCCGATATTGAAGCCCTCACGCCGTGGATCGACTTGGCGTGGAATGAGGTGAGAAAAGCATAATGCATCGCGGATTCATTTTGGGTTTAATTTGGTTTTTTGCAGCAAGTGCCGCGAACGCATGCGAGTTAAAAGATGAAAAAGGTAGCGTGCCAAATGGTGTGAATTGCCCTAACGACATTAGGGTGTTTATCGACCGTACGTTTAAGTGCCAACATTTTGCAGCAGAAATTAACGGTGACAATAGTCTGCGTGATAGGCAGGTGAATGAACAATTGATGAAGCTAAAATGTGAAGAATTAAAAGCTGATTATGCGCACATGAACAAAAAGTACGCTTCCGATGTCCAGGTGATTACGGTTATTCAAAAAATTATCGACGATTATACTATTGACCTTTATTAAGACTACTCAACATTTCTCGGTTTACATTCTAAAGGAAAATCCATGCCACGCGTTCTCATTTCAGATAAACTCAGCCCTCAAGCGGTCGATATTTTCAAAGCCCGCGGCGTAGAAGTGGACATTAAAACCGGCTTATCGGAAGATGAGCTGATTGCGATTATTCCACAGTATGACGGGCTGGCCATTCGTTCAGCAACGAAAGTAACACCCTTAGTTTTAGCCGCTGCTAGTAACTTAAAAGTTGTAGGTCGTGCGGGTATTGGTGTGGATAACGTCGATGTGAAAGCCGCGACCGCTCACGGCGTGGTGGTCATGAATACACCGTTTGGTAATTCGATTACCACGGCCGAGCATGCGCTTGCGCTGATGATGGCGATGGCGCGGCAAATTCCGCAGGCGAATGCATCGACGCATGCTGGCGCGTGGGAGAAAAATAAATTCATGGGTGTCGAAATGGCCGGCAAAACCCTCGGGCTGATTGGTTGCGGCAATATTGGCAGCATCGTGGCAGACCGCGCGCAGGGTCTGAAAATGAAAGTGGTAGCGTACGATCCGTTTTTATCGGCTGAGCGCGCCGCTTCGATGAATATCACCAAGCTGGAGCTGGATGATTTGCTCGCGCGCGCCGATTTCATTTCGCTGCACACCCCACTGAATGATTCGACACGTAATATTTTGAATGCCACCAGCTTGGGCAAATGCAAAAAAGGCGTGCGCATTGTAAACTGCGCGCGCGGTGGCTTGATTGATGAGGCGGCGCTCAAAGCAGCGCTTGAATCTGGTCAGGTGGCTGGGGCTGCGCTGGATGTTTTTGAGGAAGAGCCTGCGAAAACTAATCCGCTATTTGGTCTTGAAAATGTGGTCTGCACGCCGCATCTGGGCGCCTCAACCAATGAGGCGCAGGAAAATGTTGCCATTCAGGTAGCTGAGCAAATGGCGGAATATCTTACGGTCGGTACGGTTACCAACGCGCTGAATATGCCAAGCGTTTCTGCGGAAGATGCGGTGCGGCTGAAGCCCTACGTTGCGCTCTCGCAGCAGTTAGGCAGTTTCGCCGGCCAAATGGCAAGTGCTGGCCTGAAACTAATTACGATTGAGTTTGAAGGCAAAGTGACCGAGCTGAACACCAAGCCGCTGGCGGCTGCGGCGCTGCACGGTGTACTCGCTCCACTGATGGAAGGGGTGAACATGGTCAACGCGCCGATGGTGGCGAAAGAGCGTAATATCGAAGTGTCCGAAGTTCGTCATGAGCGCACCGCGCACTACAAAACGCTGATGCGCGTGAGTCTTAAAACGGATGCGGGCGTGTTTTCCGTCAGCGGTACGCTGTTTGGGGACAAACCGCGACTGGTGGCGGTGAATGATATTCCGCTGGAAGCCGCACTGGGGGCGCGTATGCTGTATGTAAACAACGAAGACAAGCCCGGCTTAATCGGCGGCCTTGGCAACATTCTGGGCGATGCGGGCATTAATATTGCGAATTTCCATTTGGGGCGTAATGCAGAAAAAGGCGACGCGGTGGCACTGCTTGAGCTGGATGATGAAGTATCGCCCAAGCAGCTGGATGCCATCGCCAAACTGCCCAGCGTGAAACAGGTGAAGCAGTTACTACTTGCCGCCTAGCCCATCATCTTTGGTGATGCACGCGTGCCACGATCTGTGATTTGCATTGTAACTTAAGCCCTCATTTCGTTTTCGCGACTATACAACTAGAGCGGTAGTTGGCATGGCTTGAGATATGCGAAATTCAGTTCATTTAAGCTATATTACTCGCCATTTGCGTATCGCGCTTTGGTTGAGTTTGCTGCCTACGCACGCGCTGGCGGCGATTGGGGGCATCGGCAATGCGCAGGTGGACGAGGGGGCGTTCACCTTGCATCTGCGCAATGCCTACACGATGGATGAGGAATCAAACCGATTGAATGATCGCTGGCGGCAGCGTTTGATGACGGATTACGGCGTGAACGATTGGTTCGCTACCGGCATCTATCTGCAGGGCGAGCGGTTGCAGAGTGATGATGCAGAACTGGAAGCGATTATTTGGGAAAACCGGTTTGAATTCACCAATGCGGCGGATCACGGTTATTACAGCGGTATCCGACTCCGCTACACTTGGAAAGACGGCGATCAAAAGCCAGATGATGCGCATATTCGCTTGATTATTGGTGCGCCTATCGGGAAGTGGGACCTGCGTTTTAATCAGATTATCGGGGTGGAAACCGGTCAGGAATCGGTAGATGGTGTGTTGTGGGATTCGCGTGCACAAGCTACCTATGCCTACGCGGGTGCGCACCGCGCGGGGCTGGAGTGGTTTGGTAATTTCGGCAATCTGGATAATGCCGGATCGTTTGATGAGCAGCAGCATGAAGTCGGCCCTGTGTTCCAGGGGCCGGTCACCGAAAACGTCAATTACGAAGCGGGATACCGCTACGGCATTTCCGAGCGCGCAGCGGATCACACGCTGCGTGTATTTTTAATTCGCAGGTTTTAGCAAATTTGAAAACGCCGCTAGTTTACGCCGCTTCGGAGCCTTCGTCTTTTTCTTCTGCCGTAAAGTCAGAAGGGCTGCCCTGAAGCATGTCGGCTGCCTGGCCGGATTTTTCACGGATTTTGCGCTCAATTTCCTCCGCTACGGCCGGATTATCTTTTAAGTATTGCCGCGCGTTTTCTTTACCCTGACCAATGCGCTGATCGCCGTAGCTGAACCAGCTGCCGGATTTTTCAACCAGCCCCAGCTTCACGCCCAGATCCAGCACTTCGCCCAGTTTGGAAATGCCGTGACCGTAGAGAATATCAAAATCCACCGTCTTAAACGGTGGCGATACCTTGTTCTTCACAATTTTGCAGCGCGTTAAATTGCCGATTATCTCTTCTTTCTCTTTAATCGCGCCAATGCGGCGAATATCAATTCGCACGGAGGCGTAGAACTTCAGCGCGTTGCCACCGGTGGTGGTTTCGGGGTTACCAAACATGACGCCAATTTTCTGACGAATTTGGTTAATGAAAATCACCGTGCACTGCGTGCGCGAAATGGTGCCGGTGAGCTTACGTAGCGCCTGACTCATTAAACGCGCCTGCGCGCCCATGGTAGCATCGCCCATTTCGCCTTCGAGTTCGGCTTTGGGCACCAGTGCGGCCACGGAATCAACAATCACCATGTCAATGGCGCCGGAGCGCACGAGGGTATCCGCAATTTCAAGCGCCTGCTCGCCGGTATCGGGTTGCGAGATTAACAGATCATCCACATTTACACCCAGTTTGCGCGCATAGCCGGGATCAAGTGCGTGCTCCGCATCGATAAAGGCGCAGGTGCCGCCAGCTTTCTGACACTCGGCGATGCAATGCAGGGTGAGTGTGGTTTTGCCTGAGCTTTCCGGACCGTAAATTTCAATCACGCGGCCTTTGGGAATGCCGCCAACGCCGAGGGCTAAATCAAGGCTGAGCGAGCCGGTGGAAATGGCTTCCACTTCCAGCTTTTCACCAGCACCGAATTTCATGATCGAGCCTTTGCCGAAGGTTTTTTCAATTTGGGCGAGGGCGGAATCGAGTGCTTTTTTCTTATCGCTGCTTTTGAGTGCTGGTTGAGGTGACATAGGAAACTCCTGCTAAAATGTTCATCAGCACTAGCTCAGATTCATCTGCCATGCAAGGATTGCCGCGCAGTTATGGGCAATTTTTAATGCGCGGTACTTACCGCTGCGCTGAGCACTTCTTTCACCTTGCCGGCCAGTTGCTTTAAGGTGAACGGCTTGGCGAGGAACTGAAATTCCCGGTCGCTACCGAAGGAATCGGCAAAGGCATCCTCTGCGTAGCCGGAAATGAATACCACCGGCGTGCGCGCCATGATTTCAGGATAATGCTTCTCCAGCTGCAAAATCATGTTCGGTCCGGTCGTGCCAGGCATCACCACATCGCTGATGATCAGATCAATGGAGTCTGCGTGCTTGGGAAACATCTCAAGGGCGGTGTCGCCGCTATCGGCCTCGACCACTTCGTAGCCTTTGTTGCGCAAGGCGCGTGCCGCAAAAATACGCACTGGCGTTTCATCTTCCACCAGTAAAATTTTCGCTTTGCCGGTGAGATCTTGCGCGCTGTGTTCGCCGGAAAATTCAGGCGAGGCTTCCTGCTCCGTCTGCTGCGCGCCGACTTGCTTGAGATAGACGTAAAAGCTGGTGCCAACCCCGGGGGTCGAGCGCACAAACATATAACCACCGGTTTGCTTGACGATGCCGTAACACGTGGAAAGCCCAAGTCCCGTGCCACTACCGACTTCTTTGGTGGAATAAAATGGCTCGAAGATATTTTTGATAATCGCAGGGTCAATGCCCGTGCCGCTATCGGTAATTTCAATCAGCACATAATCGCCGGGCTGCAGGACATCTTCATCCGACGGGGCGATCAGGCGACTATCGGCCTGATGATGACTGGCGATATGGGCGTGACTGGTCGCGATTTTCAGCGTGCCGCCACCACTCATCGCATCGCGTGCATTCACCGCAAGATTAATGATGACTTGTTCGAGCTGCCCCTGATCGGCAAGCACCGAGCCAACCCCGCGGCCATGCACCAGTTCCATGTGAATACTCTCACCAATCAAACGACGGATGAGGTTAGAAATTTCGGCCAGTACATCGCCGATATCAAGCACTTTGGGCTGCAGTGTCTGCTTGCGGGAAAATGCCAGCAACTGGCGCACTAAATTCGCAGCGCGGTTAGCGTTTTGCTTGACCTGCATAATATCGGCGAAGGAGGGATCACCCGCCGGATGGCGCATCAGCAGCAAATCACAAAAGCCGATCATCGCGGTGAGTAGATTGTTAAAATCATGCGCGACACCACCTGCAAGTTGCCCGACTGCCTGCATTTTCTGTGAATGTGCAAAACGCGCTTCCAGATTTTTCTGCTCGGTCTGATCGATGAGTTGCAGGATAAAAATAGGGGCGCTCGCGGCATCGACATACAGCGCGGTGAGGTAGGCGGAGGCTGACTTTACCGTGTCGCTGAGACGCAGCGTTAGTGCTAAGGGCGGCGCGTTGACGGTGCTTTGTTTGGCTCTGCATTCTGCACGAAGATCGTTAAAGGCCTGGGTGAATTTTTGCGCCTCGTCTTCGGGGAGAATCTGCTTGAATTCTGAGCGATTCAGGCGGTTTGTTAACCGCTCGAAGGCCTCATTAAACTGCAAAATTTGGCCGTGATCATCGAGGATGGCTTTGGCAGTGGGCGCATGAAGAAAATAATCGTACAGCGCAAGTTTACTGAGACCTGAAGGCAGAGCATCAGCCATGATCTCAGGCGTCCTCGGCGGTCGGATAGACTGGTAATGCCCTCAAAAGTACATAGCCAGATGGGCGGCTTAAGGGGAAAACCTCCAGTGTAAGTTGGCGCAAGCCCTGATGACTGGAAGTAAGCGCCACATTCAGCGAAGACTCGTGCAGCGCAAAGACATCATTACTCAAAATCTCGTGCATGGATTCGGGGGCGTGCATCGCATGCAGCATCGCAGAAAGTGTGGTGATGCGGTTGCGATCTTGCACGTCGAAACGTTCAAAAAAACTCGGGCTGATATACATCAGCACGCCGTCGCGTTTGGCGAAGGCGCAAAACAGCGTTCCGGCAGCAGCACCCTGCGAAAAAAGCAAATTCTGAAACTCGGTATGCAGTACCAGATCGAGGTTCATTTGCTTCAAATACACGATGTAAAAACACAAGCCTGCAATGGTGACGAGGGAGATTAAGCTCGCCTCTGGCTCGCCGCCGACCAGTTCAGGGATGAGGTTAAGCGACAGCATAATGGCGATGGCTACGGCAA
>JALHRI010000021.1 GCA_022841525.1 Alphaproteobacteria bacterium
GCTGAAACCACGCTATCGCCAGTCGACAGCTGCACTCGGTGCAGTACTCAACCGTGCGGGTTATGCACTGATTGTCGCATCACGCAATCTGGTGCGTTTCATGAACCACCATGTCACGCACGAAGCGTCGGACTGGTTTGTGCATGACTTGCCCAAACTGCATAAAAAAGTGCACGAGATTCTGGCGCGCCAGCGCGTCGATTACGGTAAATATTATTACTTTTACGGCTATCCCTATCAGGCACTCGCCATTTTGGGCATTTACGGTGAACGCTCCACCGAGGAGCGTTTTGATGCCTATGAGCTAGGCAAACTCGTGACCGCGAATGATCGTGTGTTCGACCTTGGCACGAATTGCGGTTTTGTTGCACTCTACACGGCGCTGCGCACGGGTTGCTATGCTGAGGGCATCGACATCAACCCTTATATGATTGAAATCGGTAACGCGTGCGCCAAATACCTGCGCATCAGTGATCGCGTAAAACTTCACGCCACCAAGATTCAGGATTTCAAACTCGAAAAGCCTTACAGCATCGTATTCTCATTCGCGACGCATTGGACGGACGACGCAAACTACCGTGTACCGCTGCGCGAACATTTTGAGCGCTGCGCCGACTATCTACAAAGTGGCGGAAAGTTGCTATTTGAAACGCATGCAGCCGATGTCGGTAATGCAGCGTTCTATGCGGCGATTGAAACATTCGGCGATCTCTTCACCCTCGAATCCAAACGCGATACAGATCGCGGCACCCGCCACCTCTATCTTTTTAGAAAAAAATAATATGAAATCTGCCCTTAAAACACTCGTCCCCAAACCGATATATGCTACGTTGCGCCGTTTTAAGCGTGCTGCCTATGCGCTTTATTTACCACTTCCTGACGCACAAGCACTCCCGGCATCTTATCGTCATTTGCCCGGCCAGTTTGATTTCATAACGCTGGAATCTTATCTCGCGCAGTATGATGCTGCTACGCCCGAATACCGACGTACGCTTGCTCACGGATTATTTTACACGATTGCGCTGGAGCCGATGCATGGACAAGTCGTCAGTTGGGAATATACGCAACGCAAACATGGCTCGCATGTACTTTATCGCTATCTGCGTGCCGCCTGGTATTATGGTACAGGCGCGATAGATGAGGCGGTCAAAATACTAAGCGCACTCGCCGAGCAACGTCATGAATCGCTTGCTATATTGCTGGCCGGTGCATGTTTGCTGCGACCGAATGGCAGGGAACAGGAAGCACGAGCGATATTACTGCGTGCCCATCAACAATTTCCGGATGATATCGCTATAGCCATTACGCTCGCACAGGCGCATTTCGTGTTGCGTGAAACCATAGTGGCAAATCATATTCTTGCTGCTATCGAAACACCATGGCGTGCATTCCTTAAACAGCACGATAAGGAAAATACTGAAACACACAATGAATTACAGCGTGCACTTAGTAAGCGCACCACGCATCGCCACTCGCATTACGACGACACGATTTATGCCGAATCGCAAATAAAGCTCCATTGGGAGCCTTACTATCGTGATATGTTGGGTGAGCCTGCGCATGTATTTTTTGGTTGGCTCCGGCGTTTTTATGTTTCTGCATTTGACGAGATAATCGCCAATGAACCACAGACTGATGCTATCATCAATTTCGGAGTGATGTGTGGGCAGGCTGATTACGAAGCCGCGTGTCAATACCCGGATATCCAATTTTATGGTGTGGATAGGCAGCAGGCTACCAAAGACTTTAATGATATGGCGTATCAATCGCCGAATCTCGAATTTTTAGCCGGTGACATAGAAACGCTATTGCCGTTGCTTGTCAAAAAACACAAGTCTGTTGCTTTTTTCCATGCGCGTACCGCGACACTTTTATACCCGGAACGCATGCGTGCACTGTATAAGCAATGCGCTGCGCTTAGCGTACGCCATATAAGCCTGTTTGAAAATCTTGCGCCCAACCATCATGCTTACCGTTATTTCGATTATGCCGATTTCCCGCAGGACGCGATCATCTACAAAAATCACCAATTCATTCATCACTATCCACGCTATCTGGAAGAGGCGGGGTATCGTGTAGTGGCCGAGCAACGCGTTGCTTCGCCAAGCGTACAAGCCGATAGTGCGATTGATTGGGGTTCCGTACATGTCTATTTACGCGCAACCCTTGTTGATTAGGGGGGTATAATGTGGTTCAGGCGCGCACAGCGTCAGGTTTTATTCCTCAGCTCTTCGCCAGTCGATGAAGTCTGGACGCGCTCTACTGCGCTCGCCTGCCACAAGGCTGGATTGTCCATCGAAGTTGCCATTGTCGGTGATTGCAGCAATAGCGTAGGTGCTGATGCATTGGCGCTTTACAAAAAAGCGGGCATTAAAGCGCGCAATACCAGTTTCGCGGTGGCCGCTAAAATTCCTACGCAAATTGCCGTCACCGCATCCAGCGGTTTGGAGCGCAATATATTTCCCACAAGCGCAAAATACTTTGTGCATATGCCGCATTCCATCGTAAGCCTGCATATGATCTATCCCGCAGATGCGTTTGATGGGTATGATGTGTTGCTCGCCGCAGGCCCCCACCATGTGGCGGAGTGGAACGCGATCAACAAAACACCAAAGCCTTCCTACGAGGTCGGTTATGGCAAACTTGACGTGCTGCACGAAAAAATGCTGCAGCATTCGCGAAGCAAAAATACTAAGCCCCATATTCTCATCGCGCCAAGCTGGGGGCAGGATAATCTGCTCGATAGATGCGGCGTGGCGCTGGCCAAAGCCTGCGTGACCGAAGGCTATGCAGTGACCGTGCGTCCGCATCCGCTTTTCTTCCTCGATAACGCGCCTGTACTTGATGCGCTTGGAGCCGTAAACGACATCAGCATCGAATCACCCTTTGAAGGTGACGGTGCGATTTTTACAGCCGATATTCTGGTGGGTGACTATTCGGGCATTGGTTTTGAATTCGCAGCACTGCGTAATAAACCTGTCGTGTCGGTCGATGTGGGATTGAAAATCGTGAACCCCAACTGGCAATCACTTGGTATCGCACCGCTCGAGATTGCCCATCGCCAGAAACTCGGGCCCGTCGTGGCGTCCGAACTTGGGCAGATTATCGGCGCAATCAAACACGCCCTCGCATCATCAACCACACCCGTGACGGATTATCTTTCTGCGCCACCGGGTGCATGTGCAGCGAAATCAGTCGTCGTGTTGCAATCTCTATTGCGAGGTGCCGCATGACCCGCGCCATTATCCTTGCCGCAGGGTTTGGCAGCCGCCTCATGCCGCTCACCACATCATCCCCCAAGGGCATGGTGCCGCTTTGTGGTGTGCCGCTACTCATGCGCCAAATCTCCGTGCTGCGTGCAGCAGGCATTCACGACATCACCATCGTTGGCGGTTATCACGAAGAGGCGCTCTATGGCCTCGGCTACCCCGTGGTGCGCAACGCCGAATATGCCACTACCAACATGGTTGAATCGCTCATGCGCGCCCGCCATGTGCTGGATGGCTCCGCAGATATACTCATGTGTTATGGCGATATTGTTTACGAATCACGCGTACTCGATACCGTTCTGAACACGCAAGCCGACATTGCTATCACCGCCGATCTGGGGTGGGAGAAGCTATGGTCAGCACGCATGGAGAATTACGCGAGTGATGTTGAAACCTTCAAAATGCGCGATGGTAAAATTATCGAACTCGGCAAAAAGCCAACAGATTTAAAAGAAGTCGAAGCGCAATATATTGGGCTGGTTAAATTTTCAGCGGCCGTACAATCGCGCATCCTCACGTTTTACGACGCGTTAGATCGCGCTGCGACTTACGACACGAAAAGCTTCGATAACATGTATATGACCAGTTTCCTGCAAGGGTTGATCGACGCAGGGTTCGACGTGCGTCCAGCACTCATTACCAATGGCTGGTTGGAGGTCGATACGCTCGAAGACCACACGCGTTACGAAGCATTACAAAGCGAAGGAAGTCTTGCCGAGATTTGCGATTTGCCAGCACCTACAACGCTAGATGCACTGCTCAAACGCCCCATATTATTTGATGCGAGCAATCTCGATATGTTGTCGCGTAAGCTTGAGATTGTCGGTACGTTACACACATCCTATCAGGGCACAAAGCCTGCGGGCAACGTTGCCACGCCCGAAGAAGCAGCCATGTTGCTCGCACAGCTCCTCAAAGCGTTCGACGACACGAACGATTATCGTTACCTCAACACTGTCATCAAGGCCTTGGGCGGTACGCTCAAGAATCCACGCCCCGCATGGCAGGCCGAGCTGGAGCAGCTCGTGGCAGCGAGGCTGTCATGAGAAGCATCAACCTCACCGTGATTGCCGACAGAAGCTGCAGTACCACGCGCACCTATCTCGAATATCTGCGCGCAGCAGGGCTGAAGCCGCAACGTCTGTGGTTGGTGGATTTTGGCGCCTGTTCGCTGCTTGCGCGCCTGAAGCCCATGAAGCGTACCATGCCTGCGCCGTTCTTGTCAGAGAATGCGGCGTATCGTGAGCTTTGCATGAACATTCAGCGCGAGGCAGGTGTTGCGCCTATCGATTATTTCGCGCAATGGAACGGTGAAGACTATGCCGAGCATGTTAGCTATTTGCGTGCCCGTGATTTTGACGACACTGCAATGCAAGCGCGCATGAAAAAACATGCCGACACCGCGTTTTTATATACGAACGGCGGCATTGTACCCGCAGCAATTTTGAATGCGCCGGGCGTGCGTGTACTGCATATTCACCCTGGCATCGTGCCTGATGTGCGCGGGTCGGATTGTTTGTTATGGTCAACGCAGCTGCGAAACAAAATCGGCGTGAGCTGTTTTTACATGAGCGCAGGCATTGATGAAGGTGACTTGATTGCCCAGCAGGAATGGGAGATTCCAAAACTTCCATCGCTGGCTGATTGCCTGAATCCGCGTGATGAAGACATAGGCTACCGCGCGTTGCTTTACGCGCTCGACCCGCATTACCGCGCGCAACTGCTCATCAAAGCCATTGGCGACGCGGCGGATTTGCGCAAGCTACCATCGCGCCCGCAGCCCAAAGCATCGCGCCCTGCCTATCTTTGGCTGCACCCCAGATTGCGCCTGAAATTTATGCGCGAGGCGTTCTGATGAAACCCTGCGTCATCATACTCGGTGCGGGCGCACCGCCCGGCGATAACCAACCTTTCGGCTTGCAACGCGTCACGCTTGATCGCCGCGTGCTCGACTGGCAAATTGATGCGTTTGCGCCGCTTGATGCCGATATTCATTTCGTCGGCGGGTATGACATGGAATTGGTGCAGCAGCATTTTCCCAAACTGACTTATCATCACAATCCCAACTGGCGTGAAACAGGCGCGGTTGCCTCGCTTGCCATGGCGCTTGATGCCTTTGCACCCAAGGGGGATGCCTATATCGCCTACTCCGACATTCTCATCCGCCCTGCGCTGGTAGAGGCGTTGGCCGCTACCGATGCTGCGCGCTGCGCTGTTGCGTATGATACACTGGGTGTGCAACAATCACGCCCGCCTGAAACCATTGGTGATAAAGAATTCGTAGGGCTAGTGCGCGTACCCTTTGCGCTGTGTGATGTATTCAAACGCCACGCTAGTGAAGTGGCAGCTGCGTCGCCGCGTGCGCATCTTTCCAAGCTCTTTGCGAAAATGGAGCATCACTTACTTGATGCGCATGATCAATGGGCGCATGTGGAATATGGACGCTCGGTCGCCAAATTTGTGATGGGTAGCAAAGCAACGACGCTTGAGTGTTTGCAACCACGCCTCACGCATTCCAGCATTCTGCCGCTATCTTATTTCACACGCAGGCATTATCGAGAAAATTCCGATGCGGTGGTTGCAGCATTGCTGCAGCAATTTTCTAGCGCCGCACATCTCGTCGTGCGCTCTAGCGCAACGGACGAGGACGGTTTCAGCAAAGCCAATGCAGGTCGTTATCACTCGGAGTTGAATGTCATTCCTAGCACCGACGCACTACGCAAAGCGATTGAGAAAGTGTTCGCCTCCTATTCAGGTGACGACGCAGCGGATGAAGTATTAGTGCAACCCCAATTGGCAGATGTCGTGGCGAGCGGCGTAGTATTCACCCGTACGCTGGAAAATGGCGCGCCTTATTATGTTATCAATTATGCGCTGGGTGGTGACACTACGGCGATTACGGCGGGCGCACAGACGCAGCATGTGAAGAAATATGTAGCGCGCTGTGCACCTGAATCGGTGATTATGGCGCTGCCTTTGCGCATCCAGAACATACTGCGCGCTGTGAGCGAGATTGAGCAATGCGTGTGCCACGACGCACTGGATATTGAATTCGCGCTTGATAGCCGCGACGCTGTCACCACCTTGCAAGTGCGACCCTTGATGATTGACGACACGCATCAAGATCGTGGTGTGGATACGCAAGTGACCGAGTTGCTGCAGGAATTGCATCAACGCCTGCAAACCTACGAACCCCCACCCAAAGGACAAGTGGGCACGCACACAGCATGGAGCGTGATGGCAGACTGGAACCCTGCTGAAATCGTCGGTGTGACGCCTGCACCGCTGGCGCTTGATTTGTATCGCCAGATTATTACGGACGAGATATGGGCGCAGCAACGCCACGAAGTTGGCTATCGTGATCTGCGCCATACGCCACTCATCCAAAACTTTGCAGGCCATGCGTTTGTAGATGTGCGCGCCAGCCTGAATTCTTTTATTCCCGCATCGCTTGCAGCAGAGCAGGCGAACCTCTTGGTTAACGCGGCGCTTAAGCAGCTTAACGCGCACCGCGAATGGCACGACAAAGTGGAGTTTGAATTACTGCCAACCTGTCTCGATTTTGATTTTGCAAAATGGCAGACGCGTTATCCAGCAATAGATGCAAGCATGTGGCGCGACGGGTTACGCAATGTTACGCGCAACATTATCGCACGCACGGCGAGTGATGTCATGGCCGCCGAAACGCTCGAAGCGCACTGCGCAACACTTGAAACGCCTGCTGAACCCTTCGCTGATTGGCTAAAGCAAACACTTGCGCACACCGCACATGGCGCATTGACCTTCGCGCATCTGGCGCGCGCGGGATTTGTTGCGGCATCTTTGCTGCGCTCGGCAGTTGCAAAAAATATACTCAGTGCCGGGCGTTCTGCTGCACTGATGGAATCAATCGAAGGTGTGGGGCATATGTTCACCAATGCTGCCGCAGACGTGCGCGAAGGCCGTATGACGCGTGCAGATTTTATCGCGCGATTTGGCCATTTGCGCCCTGGCACCTATGATATCGCAACACCTGCTTATCGCGCTGCGGCGGAGCGGTATCTCGACCCTGTCATTGCTTCGGCAAAAACAACGCATCCACAAACTTTCACGTGGACGAAGGGCGAAGCCGCCGCACTCAATGAAGCATTACAAACGCTTGATATTGGTTTGGATGCGGAATCGCTGTTGGCATTCATCATCAAAGCAGTCGCAGGCCGTGAATATGCCAAGTTCGTATTCACGCGACTGCTTTCTGCCGCACTCGATGCGCTCGAAGTGCGCGGTAAATCCTTGGGCATTCCTGCGAAGCGTTTGCCGGCTATGCCGCTTGCCTTATGGCTAGAGAATGCGGCGAGTGAGAACATCGTGAAAGAAACGCAGTCGCGTTATCGCGCACACCGTTTGGCGGGGGCGATGATGTTGCCATCGGTGATGGTTGCGCCTGATGAAATCTATGCCTTCGAAATACCGCCGAGTGATCCGAGCTTCATCACCACCCGCAACGCGCGCGCCGCATTGTGCCTGTTGAAATTGGGCGAAGCTGCAACGCGTGAGGCAGTGGAAGGTAAAATCGTCGCTATCACCCATGCCGACCCTGGATTTGACTATTTGTTTTCGCTCGGCATGTGTGGTCTTATCACCGCTTATGGTGGGCCGAATTCGCACATGGCGATTCGTGCGTGCGAATATGGCATCCCCGCCGTGATAGGCATTGGCGAGGAAGCATTCGGCAATTTGCGCAGTGGCGTGATGATAGAAATAAACGGCGCACAACGCCGATGGGGAGCAGAAGGAATCTAATGCGTGTCGTCATTACACAGCGCGTGGATAGTGTTGAAGATCGTGCCGAGAAGCGCGACGCGCTCGATCAGGCATGGGCGACGACTTTGCCGAAACTGCTTGGCGGTGATGTGACCATGCTGCCGCTTGCCAATATCCCCGAAAAAGCAACGGCAGCGCTGGAAGTTACGAAGCCAGAATTACTTGTGCTCAGCGGCGGCAATGATATTGGCCAAGCCCCCGAGCGCGATGCGACGGAGGCCGCCGTGCTCGATTATGCCAAGCAACATCAGCTTCCCGTATTGGCCGTGTGCCGTGGTATGCAATTTATGCAGCACCATTTAGGTGGCGCGCTGGTGAAACTGGAAGGGCATGTCGCAACCGAACATGCCGTGCGTTCGCGGGATGGTTCTGAGCTCATCGTGAACAGCTATCACCATTTCGGTATCGCGACATTAGCGGCGGGGCTGAACGCGCTTTATACGCATGCAGATGGTTCTATCGAAGCAGCGCAGCACGCCGAGTTGCCGTGGCTTGCCATCATGTGGCACCCTGAGCGAGCTATGCCGCCTGAAGCAAATGCGTGGTTAGCCGAAAAATTGAAGGGTTTGCTATGACCGCGCCTGCTATCATTACGCTGACCAACGTCCACAAGATTTACCATCTGTATGGTAGCCCGCTGCGGCAAATGCTTGGCTATCTGGGTGTGGGCACTAAAAACGTTCCCACCAAACACGCGCTTTCGAATATCAACCTTACGATTGAGAAGGGCGAGCGCGTGGGCATTGTTGGCCATAATGGTTCAGGCAAAACCACCTTGCTGCGCACCATTACGGGCTATACGCGCCCTAGCAGCGGTAGCGTTGAGGTGGTTGGCTCCACGCAGGCACTGATGCAGCGCGGCTATGGCTTTAACGACCATCTCAGTGGGCTGGAGAATATCCGTAATGCGATGGTCTATAACGGCCTGCCCAAACACGCACTCGCTGCTGCCGAATCGGATATTGTTGATTTCGTCGAGCTTGGCGAGTTTCTCTATCACCCTGTGAAAACCTATTCGCTGGGAATGCGCGCGCGGTTGGAGTTCGCCGCCGCAACGGCGATTCACCCCAGCGTGCTGGTGATTGACGAAGTGCTCGGCGCGGGTGATGGATATTTCGTGCGCAAATGTGCCGCGCGGATGCGCAGCCTGATGGATAATACCACCTTACTGCTTGTCTCGCATTCGCTCGATCAGATTAAAGAATATTGCGAGCGTGTCATCTGGCTGGATGCAGGCATCATCCGCGAAGATGGGCCGACAGATGCGGTGCTGGCAAACTACCGCAGTCATATGAATGCGCGCACCTCTGAACTGCGTAATGAGGCGCAGACTACCACGCAAACCACGCTCACACCGCAAGCATCGCTGCGCCAGAAACTGCTGCGCTCATTAGGTGTTGCGCGGCAAATAGGTGCAATCAATCATTTCGTTTTTCAAAACCATGAAGGTACGGCGCTCGTTACCGAAACGGGCAAGCCACTGGGCTTTGCGCTCGAGATTACCGTGCCATCTTCAGGGCAGCTTCAGCCACTCGTGCTGGGGGTGACCGAGCATGGTGGCTTCGCGTTTGAGCTTGAGCTTGGCACGCCGCGCAGTGAGGGCAATCACAGCGTTACAGCCAGCAGTGTGAAAAGCGAAATCGGGGTGGGTGATTATGTACTGTTCCCTGCACTGCGTGATGCGCATGGCAATATCGTTGCACTGGGAGATTCGCCACTAACACTCAGCATGGCTGTTGCGAACTGGAGCGATCCGCCGCTTGTGCATTGGTCTGCGCAGTGGCAAGCAGGTGATAGGATGCTCACCCCAAAAATCAGTGCGTGGGTGTAGGTTAGAGTATGTGTGGATTTGTTGCAGTGATTGGCCCTGGCGCACCGCTTCCTGAAGCCTTGCTGTCGCATATGCGTGATCAGCTCGCCCATCGCGGTCCAGACGGTGCAGCAAACTGGCAGGGCACGTACGCCAGCGGTACGGTGACGATGGGTTTCAGGCGCCTTGCGATTATCGATACGCGCCATGTCGCCGACCAGCCCATGAGCACACCGGATAGCAACTATGTTATCATGCTTAATGGCGAGATTTATAATTACATCGAGCTGCGCGAAGATTTGATCGCACGCGGCCACGTGTTTCAAACACGCAGCGATACGGAAGTATTGCTGCGTGCCTATATGGAGTGGGGCGAGGCGATGATGCCGAAACTCAATGGCATGTTTGCCTTTGTGATTTGGGACGCACGCAAATGCGAAGCCTTCATCGGGCGTGACCGTTTCGGTGAGAAGCCCCTCTATTACACCCGCCTGCCGGACGGCAAACTGGCGTTCGCCTCAGAAATAAAGGCGCTGCTAGTGCATCCGGATGTGCGCATGTCGTATGATTTAGGCGCCATGAGCAAGGTGATGAACGGCCAGATTATATTCGCCAAAGAAGAAACGTTGTTCGAAGGTATCACGCAATTTAAGGCATCGCACACCATGCATGTGGTTGCCGATGGTGCCATTCGCGATTATAAACGCTATTGGCAACCGGTGTATGACCGTGAACTAGGCAAACTGCCGCGCGAAGAGTTGATTGCACGCATGCGCGAGCATCTCGAGCGCTCGGTAAAGCTGCGTATGCGTAGCGATGTGCCGGTAACGGCATGTCTTTCCGGTGGATTGGATTCTTCGTCGCTGGTGGCACTGCTAGCACGTCAGAAAGGCATTGATGCTACCATCTCGGTGCGTTTCCCGACTGACCCGACGATTGATGAAGGCGTTTACATCGACAAGATGCTTGAGGCAACTCACCTGAAAGGCCATACGGTTACGCCCACCAGTGACGAGTTAATGCGAGATTTGCGCAAACTGCATTGGCACCATGAAAACGTGATTCCCGGCCCCTCTATGTATCTGGAATGGGCGCTGATGCGTGATGCGCGGGCACTTGGCTATAAAGTGATACTCGATGGGCAGGGTGCCGATGAAGTGTTTGCAGGCTATAGCATGTATCTGAAAGCCTATCAGGCTGAGCTGTCTCAAGGGGGAATATCCGGCATCATGCGTGCGCTCAAAGTTGGCAGTGTTCGCGATAAGAGGTTAAAAATATCTTCAGAGAAGTATATTAATCCTCGCCGAAGATTCAGTGGTCGCGATAGCCTGCCCCTGGACGTTATGCTCAGATACGGCCTATATGCCGAACAGATGCTTAAAATGTATGGAGGCGATGATACGCCATCGCCCGACGCAGTAGGGACATTGCGTTATGAACTCGCGATGAATCTGCTGCGCACGTCTTTACCCTCCAATTTATATAGCGGTGATCGTAACTCCATGGCTCACGGCATTGAATGTCGTTACCCATTTTTGGACTATCCATTGGTCGATTTTGCTACGCATTTGCCGGATTGGGCCTATCTTGAAAATAGCTGGTGTAAAGCGGTAATTCGTCATGCAATGGACGATGCCATGCCAAAGGATATTACCTGGCGTGTCGATAAAGTTGGTTTCGCCGCGCCGCAAGATGTATGGCTCAAAACCCCTGCCATGCTATCATGGATAGAAGAACGGATTTTCGATAGCGCTGCGAAAATAATACCGGGATATGACGAGAACGCAGTGCGCAGCGCATGGCAATCGCATAAAACAGGTAAGGCAGATCACTCATTGTATTTATGGAAATGGGCAAGTGCCTCTGAGCTGCTGGATATGCAACGCAGTAACGCGTGGAGTGCGAATACTATACCGCTGCCTGAAGTGGGAAAAAAAACCGCATGGATCATTTCCTACACGCCTGTGTGCAAAGAACCGCGCGTGATTCGCCAGGCAGAAGCGCTGACTAACGCAGGTTGGCGTGTGGTGGTATTCGGACTTAAAGGGGCCACAGAAGTTCCAAAAGACTGGCGCTTTGTGTCGCTGCCCGACAGCCTGCCTAAAGAAGACTATGAAGCGTGGAAAGGCCTTTTGGGTGAACGTTTAGGCTCTTTAGGATACTCGTTTTATTTACGCTCTCAGCGGATATTGCGCGGCGTGGGTATGATCGTTGCGCGATTTGGTGTGTTTCCGCACGTGAAGCTATTCGGTGCGCGCTGTTTTCAGCGTTTGCAGCAACCGTTTCACTGGAAGCGTAAAGTGATTAGCGCCTATTGTTCCAATGAACCGTCCTTAAAACCAGATATGGTACTGTGTCACGATTATTTTACCGCAGATATCGGATTATCAATTGCGCGGCGCTGTCATGCTAAAATAGTCTTAGATTGCCATGAATATGCCTGCGGCCAATATGTGCATATCCCGAACTGGACCAAGTGGCACCGCCCTTATGTTTATGCATTGCAGGACTTTTATCTCAAACAGTCCGATGCAGTGACAACGGTGTGCGAAGGCATCGCCGATCTGGTTCGTAAAGATCATCAGTTGCAGTGTCCTGTGCAGGTGGTGCGTTCAACGCCATTTTACGAACCACAGATATTTAGGCCAACAGGTGAAACCATCACGGTGCTTTATCACGGTGAAATTTTTGCATCGCGAGGGCTCCACATTGCCATTCGTTCCATGCACTATTGGCGGCCAGAATTTCGTTTATTGCTGCGCGGAAATGCGGATGTTGGTTACTTGGATGAGTTAAAAGCAATCGCTAAGGAAGTAGGTGTGGAAGATCGCTTGACGATTGAACCTGCCGTTGCGTTTGCTGATATTATCAGCGCGGCGAATAAAGCAGATATTGGCTACTTCGTACACGAAGATTTAAGTGCGCAGCGCCGCTTCGCGCTGCCAAACAAGTTTTTCGAATATGTTATGGCGGGTCTGGCGCTTTGCGTTTCTGACTTGCCGGAGATGGCGCGCCTGGTACATCAATATGGCATGGGACAATTGGTGAGTGATTGTGATCCAAAGGCTGTAGCAGAGGTCATTAACCGGTTTGATCGGCAAATGATAGACACCATGAAGCAACGCTCTATCGAAGCTGCAAAAACTCTAAACTGGGGAGCTGAGAAGGTGGATATGCTCGCACTTTACGAAAGTATTCGCGCATGATCGTCATCGTCAATTATGGAGTCGGCAATCTTTCCTCCGTGCATAATATGCTGCGTAAAGCGGGGGCGGATGTCATGGTGTCCGATCAACCATCGGATATTCTTGCTGCCGATAAATTGCTGTTACCAGGCGTTGGGCATTTTGATTACGGCATGAAGATGCTCAATGAGTCAGGCTTGCGCGACGCGCTGGATCGTTTCGCCTTGGAGTTGAAGAAACCTGTGCTGGGTATCTGTCTTGGTGCACAGATTCTAGGCAAAGGCAGCGAAGAGGGCACTGCCTCAGGCCTTGGTTGGATAGATATGGTATGCAAAAAAATTCCCGCGACCGAAGGCTTGCGCGTGCCCCATATGGGCTGGAATAAAATTCAGCGTGTGAAACCTACGCCGCTACTAGATGGCATGACGCCAGATGCGCGCTATTATTTTGTCCATTCCTACTATATGAACTGTGCAGATAATGACGATATCGCCGCCACCGCGCAGCACGGCATCTCCTTCACCTGTGCTCTGCAGCGTGGCAATATTCACGGTACACAATTTCATCCCGAAAAATCGCTGAGGCATGGCCTTGCCATTATGAAAGTCTTTGCAGAGGCCGCATGAACAAGACACGAGTCATTCCAGTATTACTTCTGCGTGGTAAGGGATTGGTGAAAACCACCAAGTTCAAAGACCCCAGCTATATTGGTGACCCCATCAACTCCGTACGCATCTTCAACGAGAAGGAAGTGGATGAGCTGGTGTTTCTCGACATTACCGCAACGCCTGAAAATCGTGGCCCCGATTTTGAATTATTGGCCGACATTGCGGGCGAAGCCTTTATGCCTATGGCGTATGGCGGTGGCATTGCCACCATCGAACAGGTGAAGCGTATTTTTTCGTTGGGATTTGAAAAAATCATCATCAACAGTGCAGCCTATAGTGCGCCAGAGGTAATCCGAGAAGCCGTGGCGATTTACGGTTCGCAAAGCATTGTTGGTTGCGTGGATGTGAAAAAGACATTGCTCGGTCGCTACGAGCTTTACAGCCATTCGGCAACCAATAAGCAATCCATCGACATGAAAACACATCTCAAAAATCTCATCGCGCTCGGGGTGGGAGAGATATTGGTGAATACGATTGACCGCGATGGCACCATGACTGGGTATGATTTGAAATTGCTGCGCGAGGTTACCAGCAATGTGGATGTGCCGGTCGTCGCGTGTGGTGGTGCCAGCGGCATGGCCGACTTCGTGGCCGTCGTGAACGAAGCCAATATTTCTGCGGTTGCCGCAGGCGCATTGTTTGTGTATGTGGGGCCGCACCGCGCGGTCTTGATTAACTATCCCGCGCGCAAAGAGATAGAAGTGCACCTTCCCTAAAACCACTTGCCTTTTACTATACTCCTCGCCCATAAGAGGGCATGCAAAACGCCCAAGCTATACTCGCACCGATTGACGGCTCACCTATCACCAACGCGGCATTTGTGCCTGCAGACAAACCGTATCAGGTCTGCACGCGCTGCGTGATGGATACGACCGACCCTGACATTACGTTCGATGATAAGGGTGTATGCAATCACTGCTACTATTACGATAACAATATCATGCCGACATGGCCTTCGCCTGAAAAAGGCGCAGTCCTGCTCCAAGAAATGCTCGCGAAGGTGAAAGCCTACGGCAAGGGTAAACAATATGACTGCATTATTGGTCTGTCGGGTGGTATCGACAGCTCGTTCATCGCGGTCAAAGCGGTAGAGTGGGGGCTGCGGCCACTCGTGGTGCATGTGGATGCGGGTTGGAATTCCGAACTCGCAGTGATGAATATCGAACAAATCTGCAAACGCCTTGGCCTCGACCTCGTCACCCATGTGGTTGATTGGGAAGAGATGCAGGACATGCAATTGGCTTTTTTGCGCTCGAATCTCGCCAATCAAGACGTGCCGCAAGACCACGCGTTTTTCGCAGCGCTCTATGGTTATGCCATCAAAGCGGGTATTAAATACGTCATTAATGGCAGCAACTTTGCGACCGAGTCGATTCTTCCGCAAAGCTGGGGCTATGACGCGATGGACGCCACGCATGTGAAGGCGATTCACAAACAATTCGGCAAACGTAAACGCGGTAAATTTCCTATCGTGGGCTTCTTCAACTTATATTTTCGTTATCCCTTCATCTTGAAAATGGAAGTGCTTCGCCCGCTGAATTATATTGTCTATAATAAGGAAGAAGCCATCAAGATTCTCGAGCGCGATTATGGCTGGCGCTATTACGGCGGCAAGCATTATGAATCACGCTGGACACGTTTTTTCCAAGCCTATTATCTGCCGCATAAATTCGGCTACGATAAGCGCAAGGCGCATCTTTCAAGCTTGGTGGTGTCTGGGCAGATGACACGCAACCAAGCGCTCGCGGAACTGCAAAAGCCGCTTTACGACTCCAAATTGCTTGAGGAAGATAAAGCCTTCATTGCCAAAAAACTGGGCATCACCAGTGCAAAATTTGAAGCATTGCTGCGTGAACCGCCGCGCCATTACAGTGAGTTTCCGAACCATCAGCGCAAGTTCAAACTTGCATTCGGCACGTATCGCGTGCTGCGTAGCTTGGCCTATATCCCCGTGCGCATCCTCGCGAAAATCAAAGGTTATACGCGCCGCGCATTGCGGATGCTCATAGGCCGATAATGGCACTGAACCTGCACATTTATCCTTCAACATTTACCAACGAAACACGTATTCTTAAAATCATCCGCAGCCTGAAAGCGCACGGCGTATTCAGTGAAATTCAAGTGATGGCGCTGCGCAAAGGCGACCTGCCCTCCCATGAATCACTAGGCGAAGGCTTGAGCGTTATCCGCATCGCACCGCGCATTGGTGGGCCACGTTTACTCAGGGCAATAGGCTGGTATCTTGCGGCACTTCTCGCGCTGCGTGGCAAACCGATTGCTTGCGTGAATTGCCATAGCCTGCCGGTGCTGCCGCTAAGCTGGCTGATTGCAAAGTGGAATGGCGCTAAGCTCATTTACGATACACATGAGCTGGAAACTGAAACACTCAGCTCGAAAGGTCTGCGCCGCACCATCGCGCGTATCGTCGAGCGACTCTTCATTCATCGCTGCGACTCGGTCTCGGTAGTCGGCCCCGCGATTGCGCAGTGGTACAAAGACCGCTACGGCCTGGAACATGTCACCGTCGTGCGCAACGTGCCACCTGTATTCACGCAAGCTGCACCCACCGGCAAACTCCGCGCCGCACTTGGCCTTGTGGCAGATGATGAAATCTATCTCTACCAAGGTTTGTTGTCGCGTGGTCGTGGTATCGAGGCGCTGCTTGAAGCCTTCGTGACCTTATGCGCGCCAAAACATCTGGTGTTCATGGGCTATGGCGATCTGGAGCCAGAGATTCGCAAAATGGCCGCGCTGCACGACACTATCCATTTTCACCCAGCCGTTCGCCCTGATGACATCCCAGACTACACGGCGGATGCAAACGTGGGTTTGGCGCTGATTGAAAATCTCTGCCTCAGCTATTATTATTGCCTGCCAAATAAGCTCTTCGAATATGCTGCCTGCGGCGTGCCGATTCTCGCGAGCGACTTCCCCGAAATGCAATCCGTCATCACTGAGTTTGATGCGGGCTGGGCGGTAAAGCCGGAAGCCAAAGCCATTCGCAACACCATTGCAGCACTCACACCAACTTCTATAGCCGCCAAAAAAGCGCGCCTGAGCGAACTTGCCGGAGCCTACGCTTGGGAAAACGAAGAACCGCAATTACTTGCGATGTATGCAGCAATTGGGCTAAAGACGTGAGGAATGAAAGTCTGGATCCTCAAAGATAGTGAGCCACTACCGCTAACACCTGCGGTCAAACCACTCAGAGCAGCGATGTTGACTGAAGCATTGATGGCGCGTGGTCATGCCGTACGCTGGTGGTGTTCGACAATTTCGCACTTCCATAAAACGCGTGAGGCAGAAGCAGGGCATTATACACTTACGAATGCCAAGGGTAGTTATGTGGTGCAGCGTATTGAAGCGGGTCTTTATGCGCGCAATTTATCGCTCGCTCGTTTATTACATCATCGTCGCCTCGCCAAACGCTGGCGGTTGGTTGCCGAGCAATCGCTTGAAACGCCTGACCTCATTTTATGTGCCTACCCGATGATCGAATGGGCTGGAGAGGCATTGGCCTACGCAAAACCACGTGGTATTCCTGTTGTGGTGGATGTGCGTGATCAATGGCCGGATACATTCGTGAATTACGCCCCGCCTTTGCTTAAGCCATTCGTGTGGCTTGCTGCAAAAATCCTGTATCCGAATGTACCCACACTCTTCCGTCAGCCGAAAGCACTCACTTCGATGAGTGCACCTGTATTGCGTTGGGCGCTTGACAAAGCACAAAGACCAGAGGGGCCCGATACACGTATTTTCTATCTCGGTACGTCGCTCTCGCAAACCGTGCAACAATCCACGCGCGCTAGCTTGCCTGCAGACCATCCAATGCAATGTCTATTTCTAGGCACGCTCGGCCACACGGCAGACGTGCTAACGATTGCAAACACCGCACGCACGTGCACGCCATGAACGAGAACGTGCATATCACCATTGCGGGAGATGGCGATTATATGGAGGCACTGCGTAGCGCCACTCAAGACCTACCGAATGTGACGCTGGCAGGCTGGTGCGATAGTACGGTAGCGGTAAAGCTGCTGGAAAACGCAGATATTGCGCTACTGACTGGTCACAACGAAGCGATGCCGAATAAATTCTTCGACTATGTGGCGGCAGGTTTGCCAATTGTGTGTTCGCTACACGGTGAAGTGCGCGATTATATCATCAGGCACCGACTTGGCGCCTGCTGTCCGTCGGGCGATGCGCAAGCGCTGGCACAAGCGATTAAACTGGTGCGTGAGCATTACAGCGAGTGCGCGGCAGCAGTACGCGCCGTTCCCGCGGCCGATTATGCGTGTGCAGCTATTTACGAAAGCTTTGTCCACTTTCTTGAACGTGTGGGCGCCAACAGCTATGACGCTCAGGATTGTGTAGGCGAATTCGCAAGGTCTGCCTAGGCTGGCAGTTCGATGGAACTGTGCCGGTATGAATGCCGTTCCCGTAGTGGACACGCCGCATTATCGCGGTGCTTTTCAATTTGATGAAGCCGCCGATATTGCCAAATTTCAATCACCTGAATCCTATCCGTTTGATCCCAATGCATTTCCAGAGTATGAACTTACTATGACACATCAAAGCGGGAGTGCGCTTGATGAGCCATCATTAAATGCTAAGGCTTCGAACATTGCTGGGCGGCAGTATAATATTCCCAGTTTTATAGATGCTGAAACCGAAGCTGCTCTTATCCAAACAATGGATGATCCCCGTGTAAGATTAGTTAAGGGCAGAGGCGCTTAGTATGCCATGGGAAATAAGAAACATTGGTGGTGGGTGCGTGCTGGGCACCGCACTCCTTCATGCATTTGAGGATGTTGCATCGAACATCAATAAACTATCTATGCCATCTATCTTATGCTAAGAACCCTTCTGTGCAAAAAGAATCAAAGACAAAGCACGTTACCATGCTTCGCAAGTCAGGACTTTCTCATGCATGAGAAGAAAAACACCATCCTCGTTGTGGATGATGAGCCGCAGATACAGAAAATGCTCGGCATCCTTCTGGATGTGCAGAATTACAAAATCGTCGAATGTTTGACGGGTAAGCAGGCCATTCGTATGGCGGCATCGATCAAGCCTGACTTGATATTGCTCGATCTTGGCTTGCCGGATATGGATGGCAAGGAGGTCATCACCGCGATCCGCGAATGGTCGCACGTGCCGATGATTGTGCTTTCAGCCTGTTCGCTCGATGATGAAATTGTGAGTGCGCTCAACATGGGCGCGAACGACTATGTGACCAAGCCGTTTAATGTCGAGGTGCTGCTGGCGCGGATCAATGCGACCTTACGCAGCAGTGCAGTGCGCGAAACCGGAGATGCTGAGTTGTGCAATGGCGCGGTGCGCATGGATTTGGTGCGGCATGAAGTGTTCGTGAATGATGTGCTTAAATCCTTTACGCCCAAGGAATATGACTTGCTGCGCTTTTTTCTGGTTAACCGCGGGAAGATGCTCACCCACAAAGAAATCCTCAAAACGGTGTGGGGCGCGGCGCATGCAGAGGATACGACGTATCTGCGGGTGTATATCGGGCAGATACGCGAGAAGATCGAGGCAGATACTGCGCAGCCTCGGTTGATTGTTACGGAACCAGGGATTGGCTACCGAATGGAAGTGCTCGCCCACCAAAATTCTCAACACCACCTTTCAACCATCAGTCTGGATGCGTGAAACTATCCTCTACACTGCCGATTGCTTCAACGTTCCACATTGCGCTGCTGATTGCTGCCCTGCTTTCCATTGCGCTGCATTTTGTGTTGGGCAGTGCGAATCTGCCAGCGGTTGCGAGCATGGCGGCGGCAGATATTCCGTTGCTTTCAGTGATGATCATGGGCGGCATTCCGCTACTGATTCAAATTGGTGTTAAACTATTCAAAGGCAGTGTTGGTGCAGATTTTTTGGGCGCGATTGAGCTGGTAGCCGCCGCACTGCTCGATCAATATCTCGCAGCTATTCTCATTATCATCATGCTTTCGGGCGGCCAGGCGCTGGAGGCCTATGCGATGCGCAAGGCATCCTCGGCGCTGCGTGCGTTGTCGGATCGAATGCCTTCCAAAGCGCATCGCAAGCATGGTGCGAAGGTAGAAGAAATTGCCCTCGCGGATATTGCCATTGGCGATGAGATTGTGGTGTTCCCGCATGAGACTGCGCCGGTGGATGGCGTGGTGGTGGAAGGCCACGGCACGATGGATGAATCGTATTTAACGGGTGAGCCCTACCACGTGTCGAAGGCCCCGGGTGCGGCAGTGCTCTCTGGTGCAATCAACGGCGAAGCAGCACTGACCATTCGTGCCGAAAAAATCGCGCATGATTCGCGCTACGCGCAGATCATGGAAGTGATGCAGGAGGCTGAACAGAAGCGCCCACAGCTGCGCAGGCTCGGCGATCAGCTGGGCGGCGCATTCGCCGTCTTTGCGCTGATTGTATCTGGCATCGTCTGGTGGGTAACGGGGGATGCGCTGCGGTTCCTTTCCGTGCTGGTGATTGCCACCCCGTGCCCACTGATTATTGCCATACCGATTACCACCATTGGTGCGATTTCAATGGCGGCGCGGCTTGGGATCATTATCAAAGACCCCACAGCGCTCGAGCGGCTACCCACGTGCCGCACGGCGATCTTCGATAAAACCGGCACACTGACTTATGGCAAGCCGGAACTCACCGAAATTTTACCAGCGGCTGGCTTGAGTGCCGATGATATTTTAGGGCGCGCCGCCAGCCTTGAGCATTATTCCAAACACCCGCTGGCCAGCGCCATCATACAGGCTGCCGAAAAAGCAAAGCTGGTGCTGGTTGAAGCGGCGCGTGTTTCCGAGAAGCCTGGACAGGGTCTAACCGGCATGGTGGCAGGGCATGAAATTGCCGTTACCAGCCGCAAAAAACTATTGCAGCTGCAACCAGAATTAATATTGCCCCCCACCGCTGCGGGGTTAGAGAGCATCATCGTGATGGACGGGAAATATGCTGCCACACTTCGTTTCCGCGATGCACCGCGCGCCGAGGGCAAATCCTTTATTGGCCATCTTACGCCCGCACACCAGTTCAACAAAATCATGTTGGTGTCAGGTGATCGCGAATCGGAAGTGAGTTACCTTGCAGAACTGCTGGGCATTAAAGAAACGCTGGCCTCGCAAAGCCCCGAGCAAAAAGTGGCGATCGTGCGTAAGGAAACGGCCAAAGCGCCGACGCTGTTTATGGGAGATGGCATTAACGATGCGCCCGCGCTCGCATCCGCCACGGTGGGCATTGCCTTTGGCCAGCACAGCAGCGTTACCGCTGAGGCCGCCGGTGTTGTTATCATGGAGAACTCTCTCGCCAAGGTCGATGAGCTGCTGCATATCAGCACGCGATTGCGCCTGATTGCGATGCAAAGTGCTTTGGGTGGCATGGCGCTCTCGCTTATCGGCATGGGCTTTGCGGCAGCCGGAACTATCAGCCCTGTGCAGGCCGCGTTGTTTCAGGAATGTATCGACGTGCTGGCCATTTTCAATGCGCTACGCCTGAGCCTTGGCGAGCGCATCAAGACGGATATGAACCGCTGAGGCAACTGCTACCGCGATGGATCCACTGTGCGGCCAGTGATGAGGCGATAGATCAGGCTGGCAACAAACAGCAGGACAAAAATTCCGGCGAGGAATTTAGCAATCCCTGCGAAGTCCGCAGCCAAGCCGCCAAAGCCAAATACAGCAGCAAGTACGGCCAGAATAAAAAATGTGATGACATAATTTAACATAAAAAATCCTTTCTAGTCGTCGGGTGTATTATTCATATCTTCAGGCCAGATGAAGCGAATGCGAACAGTCTTTCCATTCACCATGTTCACCGTCTTTTTCTTCGTTTGATCATCAGAGAAACCCTCTATGATATATCTGCCTTTAGGCAGATTCGCGTAGAAGAGTGGCCCACTGGTGGCATCCAGCAGCACGTTATGCTGCATGTCGCTGATCACAATGCGGGTATCTCCTGAGAAATGGCCAGATTGATCGGCGTTCAAGATGCGCAAATTATAGTTCGCCTGTGTGGCTTGCAACGCTTCGCTCTCCTCTTTACCGACACCGCCCGACACATACGCAATGCCGTTTTGCTCATACACTGGCAGCACATTCTCTTGCGCGGCTACTGGTGAGTAGGACATGGCTGCCAGCGCAATCGCCGCGAGCATGGCATGATGTATTAGCGCCATACGGGTTTACCGAGATCAACATCTTTTTTCTTGGTCAGACCACCTGCTGCTGCGCCCACGGCGCCGCCGATGATAGCACCTGTGCCTGCGTGACCGCCGACAACAGCGCCGGTTACCGCGCCAACGCCAGCGCCAATGGCACCGCCGCTTAAGGCGCGGTCACCGGTGCTTTCACCACAAGCAGTGAGCAAGGTGAGTGCGGTAAACATCACCGTCGCTGTTTTTATATGTTTCATAGAATTCTCCGTAAAGATTGGGGGTTAAGTGCCTGCACCGTAGAAGGAGTTTTGCAAAGTTGCTGCAGGAGAAAATGGCGGATGCGTAAGGGCGGCGTAAAGGCCGGTGCTCACGCCGCTGCGAGTGGTGTGGGCGTCAGATATTTACTAAGGATCGCCTGTATCTGGTGAGGGTTAAAAGGCTTGGCGATATAGTCATCCATACCAACGCTCTGGCATTTTTCGCGGTCACCTTTCATAGCGTGTGCCGTCATTGCGATGATGGGCACGGGTGCCATATGGTTTGCTTGCTCAAAGCCACGAATATATTTGGTGGTTTCATACCCATCCATCACCGGCATTTCTACATCCATCAAAATAATCGAGTATTTGCCTTCAGCAAAACGCTCCACGGCCTCTTGCCCATTACGCGCGACTTCATAGCGATAGCCAAAATGGTTAAACATAATGGTCGCTACCAGCACATTCGGCTCATAATCCTCTACCAGCAGAATTGGTAGCCGCCGCGCATTTGCCTGCATGTCCAGATAGATAATATTTTCCTGATAGTGCCTCTCGGCATCGCTTTCTGTTGCCTGTACTGGAAGGCTTAAATGCAGCACGAACGAGGAGCCTTTTCCTACCACACTGGTCACCGTGATCTCACCGCCCATGCGCTGCGCCAGCGCTTGCGAAATGGCAAGGCCAAGCCCTGTGCCGCCATATTTGCGGGTGATGGAGGAATCTGCCTGCACAAACTTGCCAAAAATCAGGCCGATTTTATCCTGGGCAATGCCGATGCCCGTATCCGTCACCGTCACCGTAATTGACTTTTTCCCATTGCCCTTGCCGCCATTGGCAAACAGCACGGAAACGCTGCCATGTGGTTCGGTGAACTTCACCGCATTACCTACCATGTTCAGCAAGATCTGGCGAATGCGTCCGCTATCACCGATATAGGTTTTGTAAAGACCGGACTCATAATGCACCATCAAGTTCACATTTTTTTGTTTCGCGCGCACCGACATCACGCTCACCACCTGATCGAGCAGTGCGGTCATGGAAAAAGGCGCATGCTCAAGCGCAATATCCTCTGATTCCATTTTATCAATATCGAGCAAATCATTAATCAGACGCATCAACCCATCGGCGCTGGTGTGCAGCACATCGATGCATTGTTTCTGCTGCGCGTCGAGTTTGGTGGTTTGTAAAATATGGGCGAGGCCGATAATGGCGTTCATCGGCGTGCGTATTTCGTGGCTCATATTGGCCAGAAAATCTGACTTTGCTTGATTGGCTTTTTCAGAAATATAGGCGGCATGTTCGGCCGATGCTTGCCCTTCCTGCGCATGATGAATCGCATCTTCGACCCGCTTCTGCGTTTTATTGGCCAGATGCCGCCTGGCGTCGGCATTAACCCTTAATTTTTGAGCCTCATCCACATTATAGGTGGCTAAATCTTCCGCCACCACGCGCAGCTTCTCTGCGCGAGCGGTCGTCTCTTCTTTGGCCATGCGCTGGATGTAAATATATACCAGAATGACGGCGAAGCACATTCCGTCAATGAACAGCGCTTGGGCCCGGTACGCCCCCCCATCATCGTAAGACATGACAAGGCGTAGTGCGCTCATACCTAAAATAATATACAGCACATAATCGAGTAAAAGTTTTTTGAACTGCGCCATGATGGTGAGTGTCCTAATCTGTCATGAGGCCTTCGGTGAAAGAGTCTAGTGTATCCATCAGTGGTGATTTTTTTGGGAGGCGATGTAGCCCCTTAAGTTGCCAGACTATCACGGCAATGAGCATTCCGGTAATGAATAGCGCGCCACAGCTAATATAAATCAGGGCAAGCGTGGGTGGTACTTCTTGGTTGAGCAAGGCAATATGTCCGTTTATCAGGCCGCCAATCAGTATCGCTCCCACCATGATGGCGGTGGTGATGACAAGGCCGAGCAGTACTATAAGGCGTGAGAACAGCCGGATTAGCAGACTCTTGCCACCGGCACGTTGAATGATGGTAATGATGGCAAGCAGCTTTTCCATAAAAATAATCCTGCTTCTTAAATGATACCGAAAATATTGAGCAGTATGACAATGCTAATGGGGACACCAAATAACCAAAGTACAACGCTCCGCATATAATTCCCCATATAGCACTTCGTCATTGCAGGAAATTTATGCCCCACAATGACGAACATGAGATTTGCAATAAACTAGCGGCGCAGCAATGCACCGAGCAACACGCCTACGCCAAGCGCGACCATGCTGGAACGCACAGGATTGCTTCGGATTTCTGTGCCAACATAGTCGCGGGCATGAGAGAACTCATCGCTTGCGCGATGCAACATACTGCGCACGTTGCGTCCGGCGTGATGCGCCGCATCGTGCAGGCTTCCGCCTATGTCGCAAGTGCCATCTTTTAAGTTAATCGTACTGGTCTCTTTGGTAGGTGAAGTAAACATGATGCTCTTCCTTTTGGTGAGTGGTTAAATGCGGCCGGTGAGTAGTAAAATAATGAGAATAATCACGATCAGTCCTGTGCCGCCGCTGGGGTAATAACCCCAGTTTTTACTATGCGGCCAGGTTGGTAGCGCTCCTACTAAAACAAGAATAAGAACGATGAGTAAAATGGTCGAAAGGGTCATAAAATCTCCTGAGTACTCGCGTGTAATTAGCCACCGTAAATCACGTAAGCACCAGCAGGTACGCGCGATTTAATGGCATCGCACGATTCAATAGCGGGTTGATTGGCAGGTACGCGGTTGGTGAACCAAACACGGCACATACCGCGCTGCGGGAACATGTTTTGTGGCACATTGATCGGATTGTCGCTGATGCTATAATCACCGTTATGGTCATAAAAACCGGAGCGCTCATAGGTGGTGCGGTAAGGTGCATAATTCCCGTGAGCCGATGAATCATATTCACGAATCTGGTCGGAATTATCGTTCACTTTTCTTCCTGGTTCATGACGCGCCTGCGTCGTGCCGTAGGGTGTCTCACCAGCAATAAAGTTGCCTTTATTGTCGTAATAGCCTTTGCCTGCACCGCATGCAGTGAGCAACGACGCACATGCCAACAATGTTAGTGTGCGTGTTGTAGAAAAACGAATGGTATTCATAAAAACTCCTTTGGTGTGTGAAGCCAAGGGAGTGACACTATCGTCGCAAATTTACGACAGGTGTTGATTGCTGTAACGTAAGGAAGCCATAAATTCTTGTCATCGCGTGTCCAAGCACAGCTGTGCGAGAAATAGATACGGGATCCAGAAAACTAAAAATGATTCCCGCCTTCGCGGAAATGACAGATTATGGCTTAACTTTATCCAGCATTGCTGAAAATAAGAAATCTAGCCGATATGCCTCTATAAGCGCTGTTTTAACCAGCGCACTCTGCTGCTCGGGCGAGAGGATCGTGCCCATCTGTTCAAGCGTTTGCAGCGCGCCCATGATACATGTCAGTGGCGTTCTTAAATCATGCGCGACCGATGAAAACACTTTCGCCTGCAACTGCGTGCGCATCTGTTCAGCATCTGGTGCTTCTGTGCTCATGGTGTATTATGTTCGGTGTTAAGCAAAATAACCACAAACAAATACGCCACCTCACGGGAGATGGCGTATTGCGTGCCTGATACGAAGTATTACTTCGCCGCTTTGCCCCAGTTGTTCAGTTCTTTCCACCATTTATCCATTCTGGCATTCGCCTTCTGGATCATGGTAGGGTCTTTTTTTGCGATGTATTCTTGCAAGTTGCTGACATCTTTACGCATCGTCGCAATCTCTGTCAGACGCGCCTTGTTGTTGTTATCTTTCTGCATTTCATCGAGCGCATCATCAGCGTGTCCCAGCGCATAGCTGGCGCCTTCATAGTTTTTGCCAGCAATGAAATTACGAGCCAGCGCAATGTTGTCATGCGCTTTCACGCTCGGCATGGCCACTTTGCTATCCACCGTCACTACGTCTTCGGTGAGTTCTGCCAGATGCTCATCTGCCAATTTCAGTTTGCCGGCAGTGATCGCCGCTTCGGTCTCATGGATGTGCTTCTCCGCCTTATCCCCCGTTAAATCGAGCGTAAGATAGACAATATCCGCATCCGTAACTGCTAAATCATTCGTTGCCCATAATGGCCCGCTATCCATGGTTTTTACTTGCACACGACCCGTTTGAATGGGGAAGTAATGGTATTTATACTCGGTATCGTATTGATACACGATACGGCCTGACCCCACCTGCGTGACCGTGCGCTGCTCTGCAGTTGCGCTTTTAATCACCGTTACCATATTGCGCGCCTGCGTGATATGCTGCTTGGCCAGATCCGTGTTTTTCATGGCAAGTGCTACACGCGCAAAATTCACGTGCTCCACAAAGCTGGTTGCCGCCACACGCGGATCCGTCATTTCCGTTTTGCTGATTGGTCTAGCAGCGGTTTTCACCGTGCCGGCGGTGATGGTATCCGCCGCGTAAGATGTACTCATGCCAAGAGCGAGAGTCGTGCTCAGTATGGTGGTCATCAGTAGGGTTCGGGTTTTCATGGGTCTATCCTTTGGGGTTGAGGTTTTTAGCTATTGTGGGTTGGTGGTTTTCTTGATGTCGTCACCGATATCTTCTGCCGCATCGTTCAATTTGTCGGCGGGTGTGCGATCATCCAGCTGGTCAATGGCATCGCCGATTCTTTCGCCCGTTGTGCGCGTATCGGGTGCATACAGCACGCTGTAGGCAATAAAGCCAACCACCACGACAAGGCAGAGTATGAGCAGGAATTTCCCGAATGCGTGTGTTGTCATGATCTACTCCTCTTCATTCAATGCATCATGATAGAAATTGGCGATTTCTGCTTCGCGCAGCTCAATTTCCAGGTCGTCATTCATCTCGAAACGGTCGAATTCCACATCGACAACCGGAAATGGTGCAAAGTATGTATGTGGTGCAAAAATAGGGTGAGTGTGCATGTTGGAGATCCTCTAAAGAATGTTCGTGATTGAAAACGACCCTAGCCACTCCGCTATAATGAAGCGATACGACAAAGAAGAATGGGCGTAATGTTTGCGTAAAGATACCAATTCGTCTTCGAATTGGTATCGTAAGCGTTGCCCAGAGCAATGCTTACGCGCGGCGTAGCCAGCGAAACTAAACTAATAGAAAGCTAAAACCGCCGCGAAAGCGTCAGCGCACCAAACACCGTTGGATGTTTCTGTGTGTCGTATTCTTTGGTCATAAATACTTGCGTGTAGGATAAGCGCGTTTCGCCGTACGTCACCGCTGCGCCGACTTGCAGGCTGGTGACAAAGTGTTTCTTATCCACGCTTGGGCTATCCGTGAACGTATTACCATCGAGGAAAATATTGCGTGCCACGGCACGCTGCCCAAGGGTGGTAAACAAATAACCGCCGAGTTCTTCCGAAGGCACAAAGAAGTCCGATCCAGGCAAACTTGGGCGAATGCGCGGGGGGCCGTAATCGGCTGGCAGGTCATAGCCTAAACGAAAGGTTGCGCCGACGGTCGCGTCAGTATTGATGTTACCGAGATTCACCCCCGCATGCGGCGTGACATCCGCGCTGAGGCCAAACGGCGAAATCTCATAGATGCTGCGCCATTTGCGCTCATAGGTCAGGATAATGCCCAGTTCGTTTTCAAGCTGATTATCCCAGCCATTGGGCTGCGGGCTGTCTGTGATGCGATGGACGAATTTCTGGGTCGGTTCGGCAAGGGATGCTGGCCCGACAACACCCAGCGTTAGCATCACGTTATCCAGCGTCTTGCCGGTGTCCGACACCATGCCCACCGAACTATAAAGCCAGCCGGCATAAGGCTGATCACCTGCGACGAGGTCGCGGCGTGATAAATCTTCCGGCGCGAACATGCTTTGCCCCACAGCAACGCTGATGCGTTTGTTGCCACCGCTTGCTAGTGGCAAGGCGTTCGCAATATCCTGTGTCCAGCTTGGCATGGTTTCTTCAGATGAAATCCACGCGAAGCGGATACCGTTGGTGTAATCACTGTCTGAACCTGCGAATATATCATTTTCGATGACGACATTAAAAATGCCTTTGTCGTCTTTTCCGCGTACATTCTCCGACGCCAATGCCGATGCGGCAATAGCCAAAAAACAAGCCAAAAATATAAAAAAACGCTGCATGGCTACCGTGATGGCCTAAAAAAATCGCCCGGCACAGGAATGTTACCGGGCGATTTACAGGTTAGTATAGAGGCGCTTGATTATGCTGCCTTGGTGGTTTGGCAAGCATTCTCAATGGCCTTGATTTGCTTTTCAGCTTCTTCTTTGGCAATGCCTTGCAACTGCACCACTTTGCCAACAAACTGATCGCGTTTGCCTTCATACAGCATCAGGTCGTTATCGGTCAGCTTACCAAAAGCGGCTTTGAGTTTGCCTTTAAGTTGTTCGGCTTTGCCTTGTACTTGTTCCTTGTTCATAACATTCTCCTCATCTTGGTTAGCGCTGCCAATGACAGCGTGCACGAGATGTAGAACACTACAGATAAGGATGCGATGCGGGGCACAGAGAGAGGCGTAAGGATTCTGTAAATAGCTGGGTGAGGATGATGGCGTGTTTTAAGCCCCCTCGCGCGCGCTCAGCATATTGTCGAACGAGTTTCTCACGTGCTGACCCGCTACCAGCTATAGTTGGCTGTGCAAAAGAACGTATGGCTGGATTTCTCTCGGTATGCCATTGATTATCGATCACTATAAGTCCAAGGGGTTACCTTAGATATTGAGCCCCAAATACTTTCAGGGCCTTTATTGAGAGGATTGCGGGACGCCAGCTGCCCCTCAGCCCATGCAATCCATTCGACCATGGTCTTATCGCCAGCTTGGTGATTTTGATCAACGGAAAGTTGCTTTAACGCAGCTATAAAACCGCGGGCGATTTCAGCCTCTCGCCATTTATTGGCCATTTCCATCAAACGACGCCAGCGATAGTTTTCTAACTTCTGACGCTGTTCCTCTTCGTAGCGCAGCTTTTCTTCGATCTGTCTTTGGCGAGCTTCATCATGGCGCTGCCTGGTTCTTTCCACTAATAAGGGCACAGATGCCAGAATGGTTGCCATAATATCAGCAAGCAATGCCTACATGGGACGTTCAGGTGATTCGATCCATTCCCGCTGTAGCTTATTAGGGAGATAGGTCTTAATTGAAAAGACTAGATTGCCGGTAGGCATTAGATCGTACTTAGTAGATTTCTTCTCGTTCCAGGAATAGCGCTTCTCTTCTGCTGTAAGGGGTCGATGCACCTGTTTCAGCTTTTCACGCAGGTTAAATTCGATCTCCTCACCTTGGAATTCAACTAACAATTCGCGTTTATCGTTTTCCTTGACCTTGCCGCCTTTGGCTTCGAGCGCCTTGAACAATCCCTGCAGAATGCGATGCATACGTTTGTCGGCATCATCCCATTCTTCCGGCTTCCATAGATTGCGAGTGAAGGGGGCGCGGTCTTTGCGATAACGTTCCCAACGTTCCTAATACTCGCGCAGCCATCTAGCGATGACAGGATGCGGCTTCACTAACTTCTCCGGCACCGGAATCTCTGGAGTCTTAGCTCTTGCCTCCACGACTGCTTCTTTTACCTCCGGTGGCATGATCTCCTGTGGCGGTGTCGGGCGGATATAGGTGCCGGAGGGCGTGCCTTCCTTCTGCGATGGTAGCCGGTAAGTAACGACCTTCTGTCCGGCGGTTTTCTTCGCCCAATAGCCGCGTGGCGGATAAGGTACATCGAATTTGTCGCAGATTTTGCGCAGGCCGTTATCAGATAGACCATAGTCCTTTGCTAGCTGGGTCATGGGCGTTGCCCATACCTGTTTGTAAAGCTCCTCGCGTGTGACAAGCTTTTCATTCCTGCTGAGGATAGAATTCATACAACCCCCTTTAATGTCGCGAAGTGCCCCGTAATTGTCCCACAGTAACTGTTTCTCCAAAACGTCTAGAACAAGAAAATCTACGGATATACAATCTAACGGGTGATGGGCAAATAAGGCGAAGTTTGGCACTTCCCGGGCAGCCGATTGTGCGTATCATATATAATACCACTCTTAGGCACTGGAAAAATATGAGATATACTATTGCGCACCACAATCCGGTTACGCCGGTTATCCAAAATCTTGGCCTCATGAATCAGTACCTGATTCACCGCAGCATTGATTTCGGGTTGCTGCATGAAGCCAAGCAATTGCAATTTCTCGATGTACATCTTTCCTGGCTGATGCACAAAGCCACTCGGTTTAATTTTGTCGCAGAAATTGCGGATGGAAAAACGCTTCTGGTAGGGGAAGGCAATTTGAGCTTTGTGCTTAGCCTCGCCAAAATGCCGAAAATTTCCTCATCACAGCTGGTGGCAACAACATTCGAGACGAAAAGCAATCTTTCCCAGGAAGCAGCAACGAACGCCAAGAAACTACAATCCTTGGGCGTGACTGTTTTACATGGCGTCAATGCCACCAAACTTGCAACGGCGCTGGGTTCTTGGAAATTTGATAATATCGTTTTCCAATTTCCGCATGTAGGCAGCCGGGAGCCGGTGGAAGGGCGCAACCCCAATTTCATCCTTGTGCGGGATTTTCTCAAAAGCGCTGTCCGTCAGCTGCAAACGGGTGGAAAAGTATTGATCTCCGGCGTTGACAGCCCGCACTATCACGGCGCGTTTCAATTCGATGAAGCGGCTGAAGCAGCCGGTTTAAAAACACCTGTCTCTTATCCGTTTGAGCCATCAGAATTTCCGGGCTATGAACATACCATGACTAATGAAGATGAGAACGCCATCGATCATCACCGCAAATTTAGAACCTGGGTTTTTAGACACTGATATGAATTCTAGCGCTCAATCATTGCTGTTCAATTTATCCGCAGGAAACCATCCCGATATTCCTGGGTTGGTCTATATTCCTACCTTCATCGAAGCCGACACAGAAGCCGCGTTGATTGCAAACATTGACCAGCAGCCTTGGCTGCATGACCTCAAGCGCCGCGTGCAGCATTATGGCTGGCGTTATGACTACAAGTCGCGGGGCATAACCCAAGATTTGCACATTGGGCCGATACCGGATTGGCTTGGCGGGCTATGCGAGCATTTATCCGCTGATGGTATTTTCTCCCGCGTGCCGGATCAGGTTATCATTAATGAATACCAGCCCGGCCAGGGCATCTCTGCGCATATCGATTGCATGCCATGCTTCGGCGATACCATCGCATCGCTCAGCCTGGGTTCCGCGTGCGTGATGGATTTTACCAGTACCACCATCGGCAAGAAGCAGTCCCAACTGCTAGAGCCACGCAGCTTGCTCGTATTATCGGGCGATGCGCGCTACCAATGGCAGCATGCCATTCCTGCCCGCAAAGGTGATAAATGGCAAGGTCAGTCTAACCCGCGCACACGGCGCATCTCCTTAACATTTAGAACCGTTATTGTGTAGCGTTCCCTGCGGAATCTCCGTCTGGCTGCCTCAGTATTTTGAATTGATAACTTTGCCCCGGGGAAGTTATCAGTTCGAATGTGATGGTGGCGGTGACCCAGTTTAGAACTCTTGGGATCTCGGGTGGTGTAGCTCCTCTGCATGTCACCTTGCTCTTTTGGAACCTATCCAGATTTACGAGATTCGGTAGAAACCTCGGGAATCCTGAGTTCTTTCAGGTTTTTGTCTTTATGGTTCGAACTGGTAATCTTGCCCGCATTACCGCCCTCCTTACGTTCGAACTATTTTGATATTGGCCGGGCAATGCAAATAGCGGAAACCGAGACAGCCACCCCGGAGATTTCCGAGGGGAACACTAACGGTCAAGATTATTAGTTCGAACTGCATATCGGCAGTCCTTGAAAAATTAGTTCTTTGTTGGCTGCTAGCCTTTTTTCTTCACCGTGTAGCGAGCGCCGCGCCCTTTACCAACGGCCACCAGATATTCCTGTTCTGCCAGTTTTTTTAGGTGCGCTTTGATCGTATTGCGGTTGGCCTGTGTTGCGTCCTCGATCTCGCGCACGGTGATCTCGCTGCGCGTGTTGGCCATCTCCAGTATGGCGCGCGATAGCGCAGGCAATGCCTCGCGCAAGCTTCGCTCTTCCTTCACTTTGAAAGCAAGATTGTCTTTTTGCTTCACCATCGTTTTCAAGAAGAAGGTCAGCCATGCTTCCCAGTTCTGGCTTTCCGTGCGTATCGTTTGTTGCGTGCGGCGCAAGGCCAGATAGTAGTTTTCCTTGTTAGCCTCGATCACCGTTTCCATCGAACTGTATGGCACATAGGAATAACCGGCACGTAGTAACAACAAGGTGGTCAGGATACGCGAAAGCCTTCCATTCCCATCCTTGAACGGGTGGATGGCAAGAAACACCACAATAAACACCGCCACCAATAGCAGCGGATGCTGCGTTTCTTCATTTGCCTGCGCGTTGTACCACTCCACTAACTCTTTCATCATCAGCGGCGTTTCAAACGGGGTGGCTGTTTGAAATACAACGCCGATGCTTTTGCCGTCTGCGTCGAATGCTTCCACATGGTTGGTGACGTTCTTGTACGCTCCACGATGCTCTGCATCCTTGGTGCTGTATTTCAGTAAAACACCATGCAGCTGCTTTATATGATTTTCGGTCAGCGCGATGTGATCATAGCTTTCAAACACCATATCCATCGCATCGGCATAGCCTGCCACTTCCTGCTCATCGCGGGTGGTGAAGGATTTCTGCTCCAGCTTGGAAAGCAGCTTTTCTACCTGTTCATCCGTGAGCTTTGCGCCCTCGATACGGGTGGAAGAACCGATACTTTCGATAGTGGCAATGTGGCGCAGCGCTTTCAGGCGCTCGGGCGCAAGAGAACCAAGCGCGCGCCAGGCGCCTTTGAATTCATCAATCTCGGCAACCAGCGCAAGCAGCTCCGGTGTAATCTGAATCGTGTCCGTCTTCATAATACCGGAATATAGACCGGATTATACCAGATTGTCCACCCGTAACCCCGGAAAGGAAGCAATCC
>JALHRI010000022.1 GCA_022841525.1 Alphaproteobacteria bacterium
CCGTGCGGCCCCCGGCAACAGACCCCAGACACCAACTCCCCCACCGCCATGACCACGAGCATCCGCCAGAACGACCTGATCGAATCCGTCGCCGCCGCCCTGCAGTACATCAGCTACTTTGCACTGGGTGAAAACACGTTATAAATCAACAACTTACCAACGGCATTAATACTTTATATTAATACAATCGTTGGATATAATCGCAAGTAACGTAACTTGTTGATTTATAACGTGTTTTGCTGCCACAGTATATTACTTGCAGTATTATCAAACGCTGGTCACTACGACAATTTTAAGACAGCGAAAAATTAGGTCGCTGATTTTCAGGATTGAAAGCACACTTAGCTCACAGCACCTAAATAGGTGTTTAAGGAGCTAATAAATGGCATTGATTAAGCGGGGCGAAATTTGGCACGTACGACGCATGGTAGGCGGCGTGATGATTGCAAAGTCCACCAAAACTACCAACAAGCGACTGGCAGAACAACTTGAAGCTAAGTGGGCTTCAGAAGTGCACTCGGAGGTTGTCGTCGCAGGACGCAAACCCATCACAGTTGAGAAAGCGATAGCTGAGTTTCTCAACAGCAGGCGGGGACAAGCGGGCCACTCAAGCGCAGAGATAAAGCTGCGTCCCTTCCAAACCCTGAACACCAAAATGGTGCACGAAGTAACTCAAGCTGAGCTGCTGGAGGTTGCGCACGACATGATGGAGGAAGGGTATGCAGTCAACACCATCAACGTGAGCTTGGTGTACTGGAATGCTGTGCAGAACTACTGCACGACAGCGGGCTACACACCGGGCAAAAAGACCAAGAAGCTCAAGGGCGGTGGCGTCAAAGTCCGTTTCCTCACAAACGAAGAGCAAGCTGCGTTGCTGGATGCACTTGATCCAAAGCAGCCGTGGTTTCGTGAAAAGCGCAAAGCCCAGGACAACTACGATTTCGTCACCATGTTGCTGCACACAGGCGCACGTGAGCAGGAAATCGGCGGTATGCAACTCAGTCAAATCGACCAAGCGGCAGGCACTGTAACTGTCATCCGCAGCAAAGGTGGAAACGACACTACGCTGACCATGAGCAGGGCCGTTACAGAGGTGATTGCACGCAGGATGGTTGCAGCTGAAGCAGAGCCTGACCGTGGGGCTACGGGCTTGCATGGCCGAGTAGGTAATGGCTACCTTTTCCCCGAGCGTGCAGGTGCACGTTACAACAACGAGTGGTTTATAAGGGCTTGCAAAAGGGCGAAGCTGAAGGACGTTACCTTGCACACTCTGCGTCACACGTTTGCAACCCGCATGTTGAAAGCCAGCTTGAGCTTGAACGAAGTGCAGCACTTGTTGGGACACAAAAACATCAGCTCAACAATGGTGTACGCGCACCTTGTGCCCAACTTAACTGCGAACAGAGCAGCAGAGGTGCTGAACCAATAAAAAAAGCCCCTAGGGGCTTTTTTGTTGAGTGTGTGCTTGTGTTATCTGCCGCGTTCTAGTTCTTCCAACGCAGCTTTCATCTGTGCAATGCCTTGCTCATGGCTGACCCTTGCCACTGTATATCGGATGAACGAGTTGTAGGTGTATTTGATAAATCTCACTGTTAGCTTGAAAACGATGTATGCCAGCAAAAGCACAACAACAATGAAACCAATAACAAAAGCAACTTCGCCCATATAAACTCCTTAGTTGCTTTATTGTATTTGGTCAGCAGCTAAAGGTCGATCATTCGGGGTTTGCTTCTCCAGCCATTCCACCCACTGTTTGAATGTGCAGTAGTTCTGAGCAAACATGCTTTTGAATAGAAACTCCTTCAGTAACAGTTCCGAGTGCTGCTTGAATTCTTCCTTCTCCCATCCTGCAATTTGCAACATACGCTCACGAACGTCTGCGTCATCGAAAAATACACAGCTATCAACCAGTGCTGAAAATGGCTGCTTACCTACCACATATTGTTTGTTCTTACTCTGCATCATAATTATTCTCCCCTGCTGCAAGCTTCCATAAAATCAGTGTCAACACAATTACTGCCCAAATGCCAAATACGTTCATATCTTTACGTCCCTTAGTTCTTTTCTTAGTTGTTTCATTATTTGCTTGAATTCTGCTAACTCCATAGCTCCTTCGTTGCTAGCGTCCAATGCGCCCCTAGCGTCTTTGATGATTTGCGTAATCTGTGCATACGCGCTTAACTCACGCTCTTCGACACGCTGGTTGTGCTGTGCCCCTATGCGCTGTGCAATGCTTGCTGTTGTATTCATCGCTTGCACCTCCTAGTGACTTGAGCTTGTCTGCCGTTGTGGCTCACGGTCTCCGGATACACATTGTCAATTGAATAAGGCCCACGGTCCCCAAAACGACACATAACGAATGCGTCTTTTGTTCTGCCCCTTTGCTCCCACTTCCCAGTATCTATCCACCACTGCTTCCACTGTTCAAATTCAAATTGCCATGGAATGCGTCTGCGTTTTGCGTTATGTCTTTGGTCCATGTAGGCCAAAAGGAATTCATCGAAGTTTCGACGGTTTGTTGTCATGTAACTCTCCTTGGGTGTTGTTTTCTTCCCAAATATATTTATAATTAAATACAAGAATAGAAGGGATACAGGCCAAAAAGAGGCTATTTTTTAATCACCCAAAGCACGCAACTGATAAATATATGCGTAAGAGAGCCGAAACTTTTACGCTAAATATAACGCCATTTATTTGCCCCTGAGATTACATCAAAGGGGTTTTTTAATGGGCAAAAAAGCGTAGATGATAAATAGTTGCGTAATTACTCCGATTATTACTTTGTTGTTAGTTCCTCGGCCCCGAGTCTGTTGTTGGATTCGGGGCTTTTTTGTGGCCGCGATGCTAAATACAAACATGCGTTTTTCAACGCTGCGTTACGCATAGTGCGTTACGAAATCGGAGCAACAACAATGAACATCGACTTCTACGCCAATGGCTGCGGCACTGGCAAAACAACAAAGATCAAAGAGATTATCAGCAACACACCCCTTGCCTACTTCCTTGTAATTGTGCCAAGCAAGGAGCTGGCAAAGGAATATGCAGATGTGGGTGAAGTGGTCATCAGTGGTGACGTGGAGAGTAATACACCCAACGTGCAGAAGCGAATTACGCAGGCTACTGTAATGGATGACACCCGCGTATTGATAATCACACAAGCTGCCTTCATTAACTCCACTGACAAGCACCATTTGTGCAAAGACCGTATCGTTATACAAGACGAAGAGTTAAAGGTTTTCTCAAGCGAACGTTGGAAGATGAATAACCACAAAGAATGGCTTTCAATGTTCGACGTCAAGGCCTGTGCAGCTGATTGGTTCAGCACCAATATCAATAAGTCAATTGCGGAAGCGTTCTTGAAAGAAGTAGACGACCTTGATAATCCACGACAAGTCAAAGACCTATTAGCCAGTCCTTACGATGTTTGGAGTAACAATAATAAGTTTGATGAATTCAGCCAGCTCTTCAAAGTAATGAAGCCTGAGGTGTACAAATCAGCCAATCGCGTAATCATTGCCTGTGCCAATTTCAAGCAAACATTTCAATATCAAATCTGGAAACACCTGTACTCGGTGAACTTCAATTGCAAGGCTGAGTTTGAAGGTTACTCCGGCACCAACACCATAATCCATCACGCTGACCAACCCATCAACAGCATCACCTACAACAAGGGTGATGGCAATGTGCGTGACGCCGTTATTAAGTACGTTACAGACAATGCAGCAGGTGACAAGATCATTGGTGTGGACAATAAACGGTTTGAATTGCCTGCCACGTGGGTCCGTGTTGACCACAATTGCCACGGTGTTAATAGCCACAGGGACACCAAGCACATTGCCATCCTGAGTGCAATCAACTATGCCAACCTTGAGTCACTGTTTCTACAGAATATCTGCGGTTTGTCAAAGGATGCAATCTCCTTTGCACTCCTGGGTGAAACAGCCCATCAGGTTGTGATGCGTGGTGTGCTGCGAATGGATAACACCGCAGAGTGCCACATTTATGTGATGGAGCAGCGCCTTGCCTTCTACTTGAAGATGGCCCTATTCCCTGATGCTGAACTGCTCACCATTGCAGGCACTGCACGAACTGAGAGCGCCCCGCGTAAGGCTGCACTGACACAGGTTGACCGTAACAAGGCAGCACATATCAGGAAGCAATGGCCTGCCTATGCGAACAAGTCTGCGGAGGACATCAAAGACGAATTGATTTGGGATATCTGCGGGTCACGTGGTCGTATCCGTCCAGAGGTGTTAAAGGACTACAGTGCTGAGTACATTAGTGCCATGTTGAATCAGAAGGAGCCATTGATTGATCCCTTCCAGAACAGGTGAATAGTGACTGTATTTTTCGCCCACTATATTGCTTGAATTATTTGTACTGTATTACGTTTTAGACTTATACACTATAAGTAGGTTTCGTAATACACCTAGAGTCCATAATGCACAGTTTTAGTGCCCTTTAAGGGCTTATGGACTGTTTAAATGGTTGAGTGTATGGAATTAACCTAATAGGGTGTTGAGATTACTGGATTGAACTGTTTCGGATAGGCACAGTGTTAAACAGTAATTCCTTAACGGTTCGGGTTAGGATGACTTCTCAAGTACCACAGTGGGCCGCAAATACACCTAACACCCGCAGACATTGACACGCATACACCCGCAAAGAGACACAGAGATTGAACACGACAACTGACTCTGTTCACCCAAGCAACAGGGTAATGTGAATAGATGATTACTGGGTTAATAGACTCAACAGCACAACTCAATTAAAATACATACATGCGCTAAGTTGTTTAGCGCAACATACAGAAAGAATATATGGTGCTTATTGCTAAACAAGGTTTTATTACTCGCCTCTATGCTTCTTGCAATAACGGGGTCGTTCCCGGTATTGGCAATTTCGAGGATAACGCTGAATGCTACACAATGCAGACATTGCTTGGAGAGCGCACTGGTGACGAGCATGGCGATATTATTGTTGTAGCTGGCAAGCATTGCATCGAGAAAACATCGACCAATCGTTTTGTTGTTTGGTTCATGTGCAGCGATGATGCAGAGCCCTACAACAGTTACGACAATTGTGCCGAAGCCATGGATGCTGTAATGGAGATTGAGGAACTGAGTTTCTCTCAATCCTAAGCCAAAACCTTTCATTTGGGGTATATGCCCCCATTTTATCAGTCAAAGCCTATAATGATTGTATGATCCATAGGCAAATCCTATAATGGTCAAAAGGGTTCCATAAATATTTCGTGAATTATGGAATCCTTTATCAACAACTGATTGAACGTGCGCAGAACCGTCTACAAGCGCATAACTCAATTTCACTACCCACTGAGTCCCACCACATCATTCCACGCAGCTTAGGCGGTTCTAACGATGCACAGAACCTTGTACGCCTTACCGTTCGTGAACACTTCATTGCCCATTGCTTACTGTTCAAGATGGGTTTCACAACACAGATATACGGTGTAGAAGCGTTTCTAAAGGATTCCAAGGATCGAAGGAAGCCTAACCGTTACCTGCATCCTGATCTACGCTACAAGAGGTGGATACGCAAAGCTTTAGCCCATGAATCAGCCAGGATTGCAAGACAACGGAACCGTTCAGCTGCATTGGCATTAACTGACGTAGATCATGACAAAGATTCGCCAAAAACAGGCGAAAAAAACACTGTACTTTGACGGGTTAATACATGCAATGCTGACGTAATTGTGACAGTGCACAAAAGAAGGCTTTAAGTTGTTGATATCTATAGCCTTTTAGATACCGTGCAGTACGTGGTGTACTCAATGCTGTGTTGAATAGGCATTGTCTATTTGAATCTGGAATCCTTTTGAAATGTTTAGGTTGACAGGCTAGGATTTCTTTAGGAATTCAGAAGGGGGTGGGGTGAATTGTAAACAAGAAAGCAAAATGGGTGGCTGTGATGCAGTGCAATGCTCATCACCTCAGACCTCTTCAAAAACCACCTACCCTATTGTTTAACCAGTTCGCTCATCACATCAGACCTCTTCAAAAACCACCTACCCTATTGTTTAACCAGTTCGCTCATTGCTGAAAATATCAGACCTCTATCAAAAGGGACTGTCCTTGTAATTAACTAAATACAGTAGTAACAAAGGGAGAACAGTGATAGACCTTACATCCATCATCACATCGGAAATGAACAGCTACACATCCAAGCTGACATTACTTGAATCACAGTATCAGATGCTTCATTCAAATCAAGCACTGGTCAACAACAACCTCACGCAGATAGAACGACTACGCGCAGAACTACCAGACGAAATACTGTGCTTCTACGATCAGCTGCGTGTGATCAACAAGCTTAAGGGAGACCAGGTATGACCGAAGAAGAAACATTCAATCACCTCCGCCGTGCCCCATTCTCACAGTTCGTTAACGACTTTCAAGCGGACTGGCCACAGTTCCTAGTGAGCGACATTGCCACCAATGGCTACATGATGATGCTTGTGCAGCACAACCTACTTCAAGAGAAGCAGTACGGTTATCCACGTTGGTGGGCCGAGCGCAATGGGTGGGACTTTAACGAGTTCTGTGCACGGTGCGTTGAAACGTGGGGCACCGAAACACCTCAAGATAAATAATTGCCTACACTTATTATTCCTTAATATTTCTGCCGTAGACTGCCCCATTGTTAACTCAGTGGGGCTTTTTTACGGGTGCAGAGGATAAATAAATTGCAGACCACATACGCTGTTTTCTAATTATTATCGTTGGCAAACTACCCGATTAGAAAGTCCTTAGCCGGAATTAACTATTTGACATAACTTATTTTATAGATTAGAAAGCCCCGTTCTTAATCGTTCGGGGCTTTTTTAATGGCCAGTTCCGTCATTTGCGGCATTGTTTTGCAGACCACGGCGTAATTTCTTCAATGAAATCAACGACTTACAAAGCCTCAAAAACGTTTTTCACGCTCAGCTACCCACATAGCTGGACAATGAATTAACCGACTCAAAACAGCTCCGTTTTTACTTTCGTAATTCAGCCCGCAAGGGTTTGCCTTTTGGAAATTCAGTGATGCTTTGCGAAGGGAAACCACCTGATACACTATCAGTCCAATTGAGTTCTGCCACTGTGTATCCACCATCCGGTCTAGCTTTGAAAACAACCTGATGCGGAATACCCGGCAGTTTAGCATTAGCACCAGCTTTATCTTCTACAGTTAGAACGTGCAAGCCACGTCGCGGGCTGGCTTGCTTAATGGTGTATGTGAGCATGAATACAACCAAATCCTGTTGATCCGGAAAGTAGCTGCGAAAGTAACGCTCAATGCGGGTCATGGCGAAGCAATCAATCTAATTGGCACAGTAGGTAAATGATTCATATTCACGCGAACCTGTTTGCCTGCATTAGAAAACATCAGCGTGCATTCATTAGCACCACGAAGACCACGCTTCCATTGGATTAGATAGGGCAAATCTTCTCCCGCATATGGCTGATCCTGATGATCCACTATTCGCAACGTGTAATGCACGCGATGCTCTACGTGTGTTTCCAGTCGATAAGTCAGCAGGAAAGCAGTTAGATCAATCTCATCTGCAAAGTAACTGCGAAAATAGCTTTCAACTTCAGTCATTTCCAACCTTTATGTAATATGGCCGTGTGGGCAGTTCACCCGTAATACTGATGGCAACTGATTCCTTACCTGCCCAAAAGAAAATATCGGCAAAGTCCTCATATTCATTTCCTTCTCGCCACAAGATAGCGTGCGGATAAAGATTACCCCTGTACGGATAGCCTGCTGAGTCTGTTACTTGTAGCTGCCAGTATGTTTTTCCATCAACTGCCAAGCTCACATCTATCTTGTGGCTGCTCTGGAATGCAACCCACTCTGCTTCATCTGCAAAGTAACTACGAAAGTATTGCTCTACAGCGGTATCGAATAGGTTATAGGAAATTTTAGGTCGCATGTAATTCTTAATGATTACAAAATAGTGGCTTGTTCAACAAGGAGGCCACATGCCACTGTTTCCCCCAGGTCAGATCGTATCAACTGTAGCTGCTCGCGCAGCTTGCGAGCGTTTCAACACAGAGCCAATGGAGCTTGTTCGTCGTCATATCGGCGGGGATTGGGGAGTCTTGAGCGAAAGCGACGTGCGCGCCAACCAAGACGCTGTCACGTACGGGGACCGAATCCTAAGCAAGTACCTAGTGGGCACTGTGTGGATGTATGTAATAACCGAAGCAGACCGCAGTTCAACTTGCATTCTGCTCACGCACGAATACTAAAAAGTCCAGACGTAAAAAAGCCCCGTGTGTTTCCACCGGGGCTTTTTCTTTAGCACTACGCTGTTCTCCAACGTCTAGCAGTCCACCTACCTCTCTGCCGTGGCGCTCTCCACCGCACGCGCTCTGCTGCTATCCGCACCTTACGCTTACGCACCGTAAATCAGCTCGTAGCACTTGCGTGACGTTTCAAAGTGCCTGCCCATAGCGTTGCGTCCAGCGCGTTTAACCATCGCTATTGCCTCGTCATCGTCCCCTGCAATCTCCAGCGCCTGCACATACACCTTGTACGCAGCAGCAAAGTCTCGCATTTGCTGTTCGCTCGTTGCAGTAAACCCTTCGTCAATTACCATTGCTCTTATCATCATAACTCCTACATCGTCGCATGTATCGCAGACACAGCTATGCCCACTGTGGAATTACAGTGAGCAAGCTTGTACTTGGAGTTAAGTTGTTAAAGAACGAGTGGCTGCGATAAGCGACAGGTGCCACTATGACAGAGTAGGAATATCAAAGTCAAGAAAACCGCTTTTGCAGTTACTACGAAAAACGTGCAAAAACGGAAAAGGGGCAAAGATAGTCAGACTATTTTCAGTCGTCTTCGTTTTTCAACTGATTTAGGCGAATCTCGGTGGCAGCACGCTCAGCGCTGGCGGTCATGCGGGCATCAGCTGCGCAACGTCGAATGCCACGTATCCACTCGCGGCGCATTGTTGCGTACTTTTCACCTATAGCTTGGTCGTACACACGGTGATGGAACCTGAGCGGACGCATCTCCTGCGCCAGTGGGTCCACAACCAAGCGGGGATCGGTGCAAGGCAGATTCTTGTAACCCTCCTTCTCCTCCCACTCCTTCCTTGCTGCACTCCACGGCAGGTTGCACCAGAACTCCGGCTCCTCCGCTTCCAGCCTGCGTAGCTCGGCCAGCTGTGCAGCGTGCCGCTCCTGTGCCTCTGCCCACTTCTCGTTGAAGTCGTCTTTAAGCATGGCAGGAGGCAGTCCCATGCGTCTGAATATTTGAGCCCATGTAGTCATCCTGTATTTACTCGATAAATATCAGGAACCCACCTACCAAGGAGTTACATGGCGAATAAGAATCTCAAGAAGTTTAACGTGCCCAAGCTCACAGACGAGCAAGTAAGCCAGCTACAAAGCGACAACGAAGAGTTGAGGGAAATGTCACTACTGGCAATCCTAAACGAAACACTTCCAAACATACCCAAAGAACATATCTTCAAAATGCGTGAGCGCAGAACAGTAGAACTGGTTCATCACGCTACTTTTGAACTGATTGGCGGTGTGCCACGCATGACCAAATGGGCAGACGAAAACCCTACTGAGTTCTTCAAGCTGTACTCGCGCCTACTGCCACAAGAAAAGCAAGCACAGGCAAATACTCAAATCATTATCAACTCCAACGTAGGTAAAAGTCCGCTGGACAACGTGCAAATCAACGGCGAAGTAGTTGATGCGGAAGTTCACTTGGATAAAGCAGCACCAAATGACGAGGATGAATATTGATGAGCAAAGGTAGCAAACAAAGACCAACGGATAGAGAGAAGTTCGGCCAGAACTACGACGCCATCTTTGGTAAGAAGAAGGTGCCTGCCGAAAAGGCAGCACAGAAAGAATGTCCGTCAAAGAAATAACACTAGATTACGAACCAAGGGGTCCATTCAAAAGATTTCACTCTCGCGCTGAGCGTTTTGTCGTTATCGTCGCCCACCGACGAGCTGGCAAAACAGTAGCAACCATCAACGACTTAGTTGAACGTGCACTTCAAACAGTCAAAGAAGACGCACAGTATGGTTATGTGTGCCCTACTTTCAGTCAGGCAAAGAAAGTAGCTTGGAAATACCTAAAGGCAGCAGTTGCCCCAATACCCGGCATCAAGATCAACGAGTCTGAATGTTCGGTTGTATTACCTAATCGCAGTCAAATAACACTGTTCGGTGCAGACAACCCGGATTCACTTCGTGGTTTGTACTTTGACGGCATCGTACTGGACGAGTTTGGCGACATGAAGGGCCGTGTGTATTCGGAAGTTGTTCGTCCTGCTGTTTCAGACCGTGCAGGTTGGGTAGTTTTCATCGGCACACCAAGAGGCAAAAACACTTTCTACGAAAAGCGAGAGCAAGCCAGGATCAACAAGAGCGGCAAATGGCTGTACATGGAAATCAAAGCCAGTACATCGGGCTTACTGCGTGCGGAAGAAATGGCCGACATGCGGGAAGAACTGGACGATGACGAGTGGCAAGCCGAGATGGAATGCAGCTTTGACGCTGCTATCAAGGGCAGTTACTACGGCAAGTGGATTGAGCGTATCAAAGATGCCGGTCAGATCACTACTGTTCCACACATCAAAGGCTTAGACGTTCAAACAGCATGGGACTTAGGTAGAACTGATGCACTTGCTATTTGGTTCTTTCAAGTTTATGGCGGTCAGATACGCGTTATCAACCACTATGAAACGAGCCAGATGGACATTATCGAAGTCTTAGACGACTTTGAGAAAGAAATTGTTGAGCCACTTAACTATTCACTTGGAACTGCATGGCTTCCACACGATGCGAAGGCTAAAACCATCGGTTCTAAGAAGAGTGTTATCGAGCAGTTATTAGATCGCGGCTTAGATTGCCGCATTGTTGAAGAGCATAAGGTGCGTGACGGTATCAACGCAGTACGTCACACCCTGCCACTTTGCTACTTCGATGCTGAAAAGTGCTACGAAGGCGTAGAACACTTGAAAAGCTACCAACGTGAGTACGACGCAGACAGGCAAGTGTTTGCAAATACCCCAAAGCACGACATTCACTCGCACACAGCAGATGCATTCCGGTATCTAGCCATGGCTATTCGTGATGCTGAAGTAATTGCAACTGGAAAACAAGCAAACAAGAAGCAAACACCCGCGGAAGCTTATGCAAATTGGAACGAGCAAAGAGCGATAAATACCGTGACACCCAATACTTCATGGATTCTCGATGATCTATGGGACTCACGTAGCAGCTCAGCTGGTTACATAAGAATATAAGGACACCCCGGGATGGATTATTTAGAAGACGAAGGCAAAAACCAAGGTTCAGACACAGTAACCCAACACCGCCGTTGGTTGAATGAAATTAAAGCTGCCAAAAAGGAGCTTACACCGTGGCAAGAACAGGGCAACAAGGTTGTTGACGTTTTCTTAGATAAGCGTTCAGACGGAGAGAAGTCTAGTCACAAATTCAACCTGTTTGCAGCAAACATTTCGATTCTCAGTTCAGCACTATTTGCCAAGATTCCGCGTCCAGACGTGGCAAGGCGCTTCAAAGACCCACAGGACCAAGTAGGCCGCGTTGCAGCAAACGTTCTTCAACGTGTGTTGGTCACAGAACTGGAAACCGAAGGCGATTTCGTACACACAGCTAGGCAAGTCATCCAAGACCGTCTAGTGCCAGGCGCAGGCGTGGCATGGGTTCGCTATGCACCGAAGGTCGAATACCCAGCTGAGCAGCCTTTACAGCTATCCAACGACGAGAACGACGAGCTACGTGAAGAGGAAGGCGCAAGCCCACTCATCACAGCTGAGAGCACACCCATTGAACACGTACTGTGGAGCGATGTGCTGTGGAGTCCATGCCGCAAGTGGGAAGAGTGCCGTTGGGTTGCACGCAAGGTGTACTTGTCAGCCGATGAACTGAAGGAACGCTTCGGAGAAGAAGCAGCAGAAGCCCTCTTGGCCACAGAACAGGAAGTGGCAGACGAACAAACAAAGAATCGCACCAGCAAAGAGAACAGCCCAAAGCACAACGTAATCGACACAGTATGTGTTTGGGAGATTTGGTGCAAGACAAGCAAGAAGGTTTACTTCTTGAGCGAGAACGCCAGTGACTTACTGGACTACAAGGACGATCCATTTGGCTTGCCCGACTTCTTCCCTACAGCAAAGCCACTACTAGCTAATACTTCCACTGGCAACATGATCCCACAGCCGGATTATGTTCGTATTCAAGACCAGTACGACGAACTGAACGTGATTAACTCACGTATTTCGAATCTAGTCAAAGCCTGTAAGGTAGCAGGTGCTTATGACAAGTCGAATGCTGGACTAAAGAACATCTTTGCTCCAAACACGCCTGAAACAGTTTTAGTCCCAGTTGATAAGTGGGAAGCATTTGCAGAAAAGGGAGGAATTCGTGGCGGTATCGACTTTGTGCCTATCGATCAAATTGCCGCAGTTATTTCTCAGCTGCAAACGGCAGCAGAACGTATCAAACAGCAGATTTACGAGCTAACAGGTATCAGCGACATTATTCGTGGTGCTTCTAGTCCGTATGAAACAGCTAGTGCACAGAATATGAAGGCGCAGTACACAGGTCTACGTCTACAAACAAACCAGAACGAGCTTGCTGAGTATTTTTCAAGACTACTTCGCATCAAAGCCTTCCTGATTACGAAGTTCTACACGCCAGAAACAATCATGCAGAAGTGCGGCCAGCTTGTTGAAGCTGACATGGCACTACTTCCACAAGCCATCGACCTACTCAAGAACGAGCTACTGTCAAACACACACGTAGAAGTGTCTGTAGACAGCTTACAGCTTGCGGAATGGGGCAAGGACAACCAAGAGCGCAACGAAGCTATTTCCGCGCTTGCAAACCTGCTGCGTGAAGCTATCCCGGCTGTTCGTGAAAACCCAGCAATGGGACCGTTCTTCCTGCACCTAATCAAGTTCCAGTTGTCCAGCTACAAAGGTGCCAGAGAAATCGAAGGTTTCATCGAGCAAGAACTTCAAAAGCTACTTGTGGCAGGCACAGAGCAAAAGCAGGACAAACCTGATCCAGCACAAATCCAAGCTGACTCCCAAATCAAGATGAAGCAAGCTGACTTGCAAGCAGGCATGGAGAAAACCACTGCCGAACTACAAAGCAAGGAACGCATTGCTCAAGGCGATCAAGCACTAGAAAGCAGGAAGCTTGATATTGAAGCAGCAAAGGTAAGACTAGAAGAACTCAAGTTAGCAAATGAAGGTGTTGATATCCGTGAGTTTGCGCTGTCAGCAGGCCAAGGTGTTGCTTCTGAACGAGTTACTAGAGAAGAGATTGAAATGCTTATGTCACAGCAACAGCAACAGAACATGGCGCTGATGCAGCAGATGTATCAAAGCATAGTGGGTGAAATTACAAGGGTTGCAAACCAGCCTCTTCCACCTGCAAGAGTTGTTGTTAGACGTGATCCAGAGACAGGAACGCTGTCGGGAACCATCCAATAAATACTAACAACAAGGACCACTCATGTACTCACTTTATGCAAGAAACAAAATGAATGAGCACGCACACGGAAAAAGTGCGTGGACTATGCCTACGGCGTACTTGGGAGCTTCAACCACTGCACCAGACGCTTCAGACGGAAACGTAACTGAGCCAGTGGGCAATGCTTATGCTCGTATCACAACATCTGCTGCCGACTGGGGTTCAAGTACAGCAGGGACTATTACAAACGCCCAGGTACTTTCATACCCTACTGCAACAGGCAGCTGGGGCACGGTTACTCATGTAGTCGCACACGATGCACCTACAGGCGGCAATTTACTTTGGTCTGCTTCCATCACCCCACAGTCAGTCAATGCAGGCGGAACTTTAAGCATTCCTATTGGTGACGCTGACAGCAGCATCAACTAAGGAATCACATGTCAAACGTTTACTTCGATAGGGTTAAAGAAACCACAACCACAACAGGCACTGGCACCATCACATTACTTGGCCCAGTAGTCGGCTTCCGCGACTTCGGAACCACAGTTATTGACTACGCAGCTACTTTCAACTACTGCATAGAAAACGGCACTGATTGGGAAGTGGGTGTAGGACACTTAGCTGATGATGGTGTTAGCTACCAAATCGTTCGTGACTCAGTTGTTGCTTCAAGCAACAGCAACGCACTGGTTAACTTTCCAGCTGGCACAAAGACAGTGTTTCTCACACAGTCAGGCGCAGAGATACTTGATAGGACTTATTCGCAGATTACAGCTGATGGCACCGAATATAAGATTGAAGGCCTCTATGCGTCAGACAGTGGCAGTGGCGGACAAGATATGTCATTACTTGCTGGTGATGCTGATCCAGCAACGTCAGCATCAGGCGGAAACCTGTATATCGAAGCTGGTCAAGGTGGTGCCGGACTTGGAGGTAACGTATCTATCAATGCAGGCGCTGCTACAGCACTTGGTGATTATGGCTCTGTCTCCATAGCTGGTAAGGATATTGCGTTGACAGTGCTCAACGAATTGCAAGTCAACGCAGACCCAGGCACAAGCGGACAAGTATTAACAAGCCAAGGTACTGGCACACCGCCTGTATGGTCAACACCGAGCGCAGGCAGTACAAGCCCGCTGACAACTAAAGGTGATGTTTACACATATTCGACAGCAGATGCCAGATTAGCTGTAGGCACAGACGGTCATGTATTAACTGCGGATAGTGCTGAAGCAACAGGCTTAAAGTGGTCTGCACCTGCTGGTGGTGGGGCATCTTACACACTAGAGCCAGTTAGGGTTGCAACAACTGCAAACATTACTTTAACAAACACTCAAACCATCGACGGTGTTGCAGTGGTGGCAGGTAATAGAGTACTGGTGAAGAACCAATCTACAGCTTCACAGAATGGTATCTACATTTGTGTATCGGGCGGATCTTGGACCCGTGCAACTGATTTTGATACTGGTGCATATCTGAATGACGGCATCCTTGTCCCAGTTCAACTAGGCACAGTAAGCAGCGGTTCTTTATGGCAATTAGTACAAAACGGTGGTGCAATCGGCAATAGTTTTCGATTCGCACCTGCAAACGGCGTGCAAGTTCAAGGATATGCCACCGGTGCAGTCTCAACTACAGCACTTGGATCAAATGCAATAGCAATAGGAAAGAGTGCGGCAGCCGGTGGTTCAAACTCAATACGTATATGTGGCACTGACGGCGGTTCTGGTGGTTCTTCAGGGTCTGACTCGATCGCAATCGGATCTACTATGGCAGCAGGCGGCTTGGCTGCAATTGCAATCGGGAGAAACGGCGGAACCAATGGGTCAAGAGCAATCCGAATTGGTGCTTCCGCTTCTACAAGTTCGGGTGCCAATAGCATCACCATTGGTCCAGCGGCATCGGCTGCACTTTCAAGAGTAATAAGCTTGTCATCAACTCAGGCAGACTCTGCAATAGTTGGATTTGACGGCATGATTCTATTGCAAACCGGAAACGGTATTTCTCAGAATCATGGAATAGCATTTATACCTCAATGGCAACAGACAACAACTGCAACTCCAGCAGTTATGGGTAATGCCGACTTTTCCAACAATCCTGCTAACAATCTTGTTCTCACAAATAGCACAGTATATATATTCGATTGCGATATTGTTGCAAGAGAAAATGCAACAGGAGACACTTCTGCATGGACCTTAAAGTTTGCAATTAAGAGAGGTGCAAACGCTGCTGCAACTGCATTAGTAGGAACTCCAGTACTGACATTAATCGGCCAAGACGCCGGAGCAGCGGCCTGGGATGTTTCCGTAACAGCAGACACTACAAATGGACGACCAAATATAACCGTGACTGGTGAAGCATCAAAAACAATTCGCTGGTCGTCCAATATAACCATGACTAGAGTAACAGGATAAGGATCAATATGGCATTACAAAAAGAATTTACAACCGCACAAGGGTTTCATGCTCCTTCTGCATACGCAAGGATCACACATTTCAGCGGGACAAAAGACGTTCTACAAGTTAATGTCGAAGTGCACAAAGACTTAGCAGCAAGAGAATTGGAATTGCAACCAATCGCACAATATACGCTCAGCCTCCCACTTACGCACGGCGCAACAATGTCAGATATGTACGCCGCAATCAAACTAGACAGTAACTTTCTAGACGCAACCGATTGCTAATCGCTAGAGCCTAACACTCAATGCTTGGTCACAATGCAATCAGTGAAAGTCCAATTAGTGCATTAGCGGTTGCCGGTGTAGTCAGTGACATTTCATACTCAAATACAAACACTAGCATTCAAAGCTATGTAGCTACCTACGACGCCACAGTTAGCTACTCCAACGAAAACAGCACATCACAGAACTATCAAACAGTCCTACTGAGCAACATTCCACCTGACACAACAGATGGTTGGTTGCCACCACAACCTATCTACCCACCATGGCAGATAGATGACGAAGAAGATAAGCCAGCAAAGCGCATCATCAAGCGCATTACAAAGAAGAAGAAACGCGAACTCACACCAGCTGAGTTAGAAGCAATCAAACAGGCATTGATACTTCGCTTGCCACTACCTATCGAAGTGGACTTCTCCGAACTTAGAAAGCTCATTGCAGCTGAGCAAGCACGCCTATTCATACTGCAACAAGAACGGGAAGAAGAGGAATTTGTTCTAAATCTTCTACTTGAATATCACTCAACAAAGCGAGGTGTATTTCATCGACTAAATAGCTGACTGCCATCAAAAAGGATTTGAACAGTTATGCCAATTTATTCCATCAAATGCACTGAATGCGACGAGCACGATACATTCGTTTCAAAGATAGCTGAACGCGATACAACGCCAGCTTGCCATCACTGCAATCACCCTACCGTTAGGACACTAGATGCTCCAATGGTTACAGCTATGGGTCTTTCTGACCACGCTGCTATTAAATCCTCAATCGACGGCAGCATGTTATATGGGCGTAGTGACTACTACAAACATCTACAAAAGCACGACGTTTTACCCGAGTCCGAAATGAAAGGCGAAGCTGCTCATCAAAAGAAGCAGATTGCAAAGAAAGACAAGGAACAGCGTAAAAAGACAATTAGCGACACCATAGCCAAATTAGGAGCCTAAATATGGATAACCAAAACGAATACGAAAGCGGCGAAAATATCGAAGACAACAATGAAATCGTTACTGAGGAAATTGTCGAAGAAGAAGTAGTTGAAACAAAGCCCAAGTCTCGCCGTGAAATGCTGGAAGCAGCATTCAAAGAGCCAAAAGAAGAAGCTGAGCCAGCTGCACCTGCCCCTGAAGCAAATGCCGCTGTAGCTGATCCAGCTGCACCCGCAGCACCTGTCAAGTTCACAGCACCGCAAAGCTGGACACCTGCTGCGAGGGAGAAGTTTGCTTCCCTGCCAAATGACGTGAAGCAGGAAGTGATGAAGCGTGAGACAGAAATCAACCGCAAGCTTGCTGACACAGCTACCGAGAGGAAGATTGCACAGGAGTTCACCTCCGTTACGCAGCCATACGAAGCGCATTTCCGCAGTCTGGGTATCCACCCCGTAGCTGCCACAAAAGACCTGCTTAACACCGGCTACATCCTGCATACGGGGTCGTCTAGTGCGAAGGCCCAGGTCATCGCCAACCTCGTGAAGAACTTCAAGATCGATATCAACGAGCTTGATGAAGTCCTGGCTGGTGTCGTGAACCCCTCTTCCGCTCAGCCAAGCCGCGCACCACTGCCACCCGAGCTAGACGGTCGTTTGTCTGCCATCGAGCAACGCTTCCAACAAGAAGCACAGCAGCGCGAGCAAAGCCAAATGGCAGAAATCAACACCAAGATTGATGCATTTGCAAATAACCCAAAGAATGAGTTTTTCAAGGATGTGTATCAGAACATGATTGGACTACTTAATTCCAATCAAGCACAAGACCTTGAAGATGCTTATGACCAAGCTTGCTGGAGCAATGCAAAGGTGCGCAAAGTGTTGTTAGATAGACAACAACAAAGCGCAGCTAGATTGAATGCGGCAAGTGGAACACTAAATAACAGAGGACCAAACACGAATAGTGGACTTGCCAACCTGCCAAATACAAAGAGCAGACGCGAGCTATTGGATTCAATGATCCCTAAAGACGCAGGAAGAATATGAGCATTATATCTAGCATTGTTGTTAGCAACCTTCAAACTCCAAGGCCAGGCACAACCAATTTAGAGGTTAGGCAGGCACTTGAGGCAGCAAAGGCAGAGTCATCCAATGGAACTCAGCCAGAAGAAACTAACAGCAATGCAGATATTGCGGATTCATCTGATAAATAACTTTGAGCAGTAATGCTCATCCAAATTACTTGCTTTTGTCTATATGTGCCCAGCTAAACAGCAGCACAAAGAAATAGACAGTCGCAGTTCGAAAGCAAACGCAGGAGGCCAGACATAGCTCACCCTTTGTGTAGGTAGAACAGCATAAGAAATAACTGAATTGCATGGTGCAAAGCAGTTAAGAAAAATTGATCTATTTATATAAGGTATAGCTATTATGGCATTTCCAAATTTAAGCGACATCGTCGCAACAACAATCGAAGCCCGTTCAAGAGAAGTAGCGGACAACGTAACAAACCACAACGCACTATTGGCTCAGATGAAGTCTGTAGGCGGAGTTAAGACATTTTCCGGTGGTTCGGAAATCGTAGAAGAACTTTCGTTCGCTGTTAACGGCAACGCTGCATGGTATTCCGGTTACGACGCGCTTTCTACAGCCGCTCAAGACGTTATTTCCGCTGCAAAGTACTCGATCAAGCAGGCCGCAGTGCCAGTTTCGATCTCCGGTCTAGAAATGCTTCAGAACTCCGGTCGTGAAGCTTTCATCGACTTGCTAGACGCACGTTTAGACGTAGCTGAAAGCACACTGAAGAACCTTATCAGCTCGGGTATCTACTCGGACGGAACAGGCGCTTCTGGTAAGCAGTTAACCGGTCTACAAGCCGCTGTAACTATCGCTCCAGCAACAGGTGTGTACGGTGGTATTGACCGTGCTACATGGAACTTCTGGCGCAACAAGAAGCAGAAAGGTGCAGGTACAGACTTCGCTGGTGCCCTTACTGCTGCAAACGTTCAGGCTGTTTTCCAAGCTATCTACTCCAAGCTAGTTCGTGGTCAAGACAAGCCAACAATCATTGTTGCTGACGAAAACTATTACAACGTATTCATGAGTTCGCTACAGCCACAACAACGTTTCACAGACAAGAAAATGGCTGCATTAGGATTTGACTCGATCATGTTCCAAAGCGCACCAGTTGTTATGGAATCCGTTGCATCCGGTATCAGCGCAAATACAGCTTACTTCCTGAACACAAAGTATCTGAAGCTTCGTCCACATGCCGACCGTAACATGGTTAGCTTGGACCCAAAGAAGCGTTACAGCGTTAACCAAGATGCTGAAACACAGATCATGGCATGGGCAGGTAACTTGACATGCTCGAACGCAGGTCTACAAGGTATCGTTCAAGACTAATTGCGAAAGCAACCCCTAAACCCTCAGCTAAATACAGCTGAGCGGTTGAATACAAATAGCCGCTCAAGAAGCGGCTATTTTTTTAACACTATTTAAGGAGCGACATATGTTTAATGCCACGCCCACCACAGATGAAATGTTTGGTTTCAACGACATGCTACCACGTGACTCAAGAGGAAGACTTCCCGGAGATGAAGGTTTGCACGTTAAGTTTTATACACGTCCAGTCAAGAATGCAATTAAGTCAGCGGAACAAAACCGCGACATTTACGACGATCTTACCTACGTAATGATTTTCGTACCCGGTGACGACAAACTCAAGATCGACATTATTGCAACAAGGCAATACTTTGATCGATTCCCAAATGAATACAAAGCCTTCCAGTCCAAAGCAGTTGTGACTGAGACAGGCACACCACTTGAAGCATGGGGCGCATTAGCACCTAGCTTGATTGCAGAGATGAAGTATCTACAGATTCATACCGTAGAAGCTCTTGCAGCAATGAGCGATAGCAATGCACAACGTTTTCAAGGTGCTCATGCACTGCGTCAAAAGGCGCAAACATGGCTCAAGGCAGCAGAAGGCACAGCTGAACTAGAACGCCAGCAAGGTGAACTAGCTAAACGTGATGCAGAGATTGCAGAGCTAAGAAAGATGGTTGAAGCAATTGGTGCAACAACTAAAGAAAAGGCAACAGCCAAATAAAAATCGTAAGGGAGACAGCAGATGGCAAAAACATTATTAGACATTGTTCAAGCAGTAGCAGGAGAGTTGCTACTCACAGTGCCACCTGCTGTGTTGGCAAGTCAAGACCGTACAGTTAAACAGATACTGGCGCTCACGCTTGCAGCTTGCGACGAATTGGTGGGAATGCATGACTGGCAACAACTTCAGAAGACCTATGCGTTTGATACTGAAGTTGGTGTCGATCAGTATGCTCCACCTCCAGATTATCAAAGATACATTTCAGACACTGCTTGGGATACAAGTAACAACTGGGTACTGGGTGGACCTTCAACACCACAGAACTGGAATGCATCTAATTATGGAACTGTATATACAGGCCCATATGCCAAGTTTCGACTAAGACAGAACAAGATCACCCTGCTTCCTGTTCCACAGTCGGTTAGAACAATCGCAATCGACTACATCAGTAATTTCTATGTAGTGGACGTAAACACAGGGCTGACTAAGCGTGTTTTCGACAACGACTCCGACACCACACTATTCGATGACAGGTTGCTTATCAACTTCGTCAAACTGAAGTGGTTGCAGAACAAGGGTTTCGACACTCTGTCTGTTCTACAAGATTACAACTCAAGCCTAGAGGTAGCAAGAGGCACAGATACTCCTTCTGCTTCGTTGTTCATGTCATCGTCAAGCTTTGACGGTTTGATCGGTGCACACAATGTCCCTGATGGCAATTACGGAGCTTAATCATGGCCCGTATTCCAGACAAGAAGTACGCAGCTAAGAAGAAGGCAGTTTCCTACACAACAGTTGCACCCACAGGCGGACTCAATACACGTGATCCGTATGCGTTGATGGACCCTATCTATGCCATCAACTTAACCAACTTCATAGCATCCCCACAAGGCGTAGAAGTACGCAAGGGCAACAGAGCATGGGCAACTGGTTTACCGGGCGACGTAGACAGCCTTATGGCCTATGCAGGACAGTCCGCAACAGACAAGCTATTTGCAGCATCCAGCAACGCGATCTATGACGTGACAGCAGGTGGTGCAGTAGGTGCAGCCGTAATAAGTGGTTTGTCATCTACACAGTTTTCAAGAACAAACTTTGCAGCGGCAGCAGGCACTTATCTAGTGGTTGCAAACGGCATTGATCCTGTTATGCATTACAACGGCATCAACTGGACAACATGGACCACAGCCGCTGTGCCAAGTTCGCCTGGACAGATTAGTGGTGTTGCACCAAACGTAATTCATCAAGTTATCACGCACCAACGCAGACTTTGGTTTGTTCAAACTACATCAACTAAGGCATGGTATACACCTGTCAACGCTGTAGGTGGTGCCTTAGCTTCATTTGACTTTGGTCCATTATTTTCACGTGGTGGATCACTCGTTGCACTAGGTAGCTGGACAGTTAACAACAGCACAGGACCATCCAACAGGTTGGTTGCTATAAGCAGCGAAGGTGACGTAGCTATCTATGATGGCACTGACCCTAGTTCTGCAACTGCATGGAGCCTTGCAGGTACTTGGAAGCTAGGTAGACCAGTGGGCAACAACTGCCTACTGAACTATGGCGGTGACTTGCTGTACATGAGCAGTGACGGTTTAGTTCCACTCTCTCAGTACCTACAAACCACATCTACCACACCTGCTATTTCAGACACCATTCGAAGTGTTCTAAGTAGCTTGACAATGAGTCAGGCAAGTTTGCCGGGTTGGGTGTTGCAGGATTATCTAAGCAACAACCTACTGATTGTGAACGTGCCACAGGCATCTAGTGCCAACAACATTCAATTCGTCTACAACACGATCACACGTGGTTGGAGCGTATTCACTGGTTGGCCTGCACTTTGTTGGGAAACACTCAACAGCGAAATCTACTTTGGAACAGATGGCGAAGTACGCCTTGCTTTCACTGGCTACAAAGACAACGCGGAAGTTGATGGCACAGGCGGTGACATTTACACAGCTAGTGCGCAGACTGCGTTCAACTACTTTGAAGATCGCGCTAGAACCAAGCGATTCCAAATGGCACGTATCAACATACTGACACGCGCAGGTGATCCAAGCATCAGCATTGGTGTTAATACAGACTTCAACATCACTCCACCTAGTGACATAGGTAGTGCCATCACTTCAACAGGTAGCTTGTGGAACACAGCTATTTGGGGTGTAGGTATTTGGAACGGCGGTATTGCTAACTTGAACGATTGGCAATCTGTCACAGGTGTTGGCTACTGCGGAAGTATTTCAATTGCACTATCTGTGACAAGTGAGACCGTTTGGGTATCTACAGACTGGATTCTTGAGCAAGGTGGAATGATTGGCTAACACTGTTATTCGTGGTGTAAATCATCCTGCAATACTCAAGTTCGCTGAAGACAACTTCGAATACTTGGCTGGCACTGGTTGTTTCAAACCCGAGACAACCCGCTGCGTCGCCATGCTAGGAAAGAACGCAGAGATTATCAGTGTGCTTGCACTAGATAACTGGACTGCACACCAAGTAGAAGCAACCATCGCAACAGATGGCACAAAGCGTTGGGCAAGTAAGGAATTCATACAGGTTTCCTACGACTATGTATTCAACTACTGCAACATAAATCGCATGACTATGGTCACGGCAATATCCAACACTGCGGCGATAAATATGCACAAGGCGCTCGGACACCACAACGAAGGAACGCTTCGTGATTGGTTTGGAGTAGATAAGCCAGCATACATATACGGGTTTACAAAAAAAGACTGGGAGCAGAGCAAGTTCAATCCTGCATCCCGCAAAAAGGGAGAACAACATGGGAAAGAGCTCACCAGCAGCACCACCACCACCTGACTACGTAGGTGCTGCCAATGCGACAGCAGCAGCGAATATGGAGATGGCCAAGTACGCAACTGAGGCCAACAGAATCAACCAAAACAACCCATATGGCTCACTTTCGTACAGCCAGGACGGTAATGGTAGATGGACTCAGACAGAAACACTTGATCCACGGATTCAGGAGGCACTGAATAGTCAGATCAAAGTCCAGACGGATCGAAGTCAGTACGCATCTGACCTACTGGGCGAAGTAAAAAGCAGCTACGCAACACCGTTCAATCCAAACAGGCTTGAAAGCTATCTAAGTGGCGTAAACAACGTAAACCAAGACAGCTTAGGGCGTGCAGGCAACTTCAATTCGAATGCTTCCATCAACACAGGCACACCTACTGCGAATGAGCTGAATACACAGTTTGGACAATTCAATGGTGGACCACAGCAGAACTTAAACGCACCCAGCTATGACCCATCTAGGGCGCAGGAGTATGCAAACAAAGCCTTTGAAAGTCAGATGGCTTTGCTTTCACCTGAAATGGAGCGTTATGACACTTCGCTTAGAAACAGCCTAGCACTCCAAGGTCTAACACCCGGCACAGAAGCATCTACAAATGCACTTACTTCCTACGAGCTAGGTCGTGCAGGACAGATGAACAGTCTTGCAGCAAGTTCTTATCTAACAGGTAACGAAGCTGCAAACCGTGACTATTCAAGCCAGTTGAACGCATACAACAGCCAGAACAACGCTGCAAATACACAGTTTGGGAACAACCTACAGCAGTTTGGTGCCAACACAGAAGCTCAGCGTATGGGCAACGACGCGAACACGCAGAACTTCACAAACCAGCTGCAAAGCTACTTGCAAGGCAATCAAGCGCAGTTACAGCAGTTTGGTATGGATCAAGCAAGCTACGACAACCAACTACGTGGACTCAGTGCAAATGCTGGACTACAGCAGGCAGAAAACGACTCCCAGTCGCAAGCCTACAGCCAAGCACTTTCAGAGTACGGCACAAACTGGCAGCAAGACCAAACACTTCGCAACTTGCCACTGAACGAGTTGAATGCGTTGATGAGTGGACAGCAAGTGCAGAACCCCGAGTTCAAGAATTATTACTTGCAGAATCAAACTGCTGGTGCTGATTATCTTGGCGCTGCTAGTTCGCAAGGTGACTGGGATAGAGGCATTTACAACGCACAAGCCGCAGAGGCTTCAAGTGGAAACGCTGCACTAGGAAACCTAGCAAGTGCGGCAATGATGATGTTTGCCATGTCTGACGAAAGACTTAAGAAGAACATTGAAAAGGTTGGTGAAACACCGGGCGGAACTAACGTCTATCAGTGGGACTGGAACACGAAAGGTAAGAAGATTGCTGGCAATCAACCTACTGTCGGTGTTATCGCTCAAGAGAACCCACACGCAGCTAAGAAGACCTCTACAGGTTACTTAGGCGTTGACTACAGCAAGATCAAATAAGGACGAATATGGGAAGACAAGCAAACACAAATCCACCCGCTGCAATGCCACAGCAAGCAGGCGCAATGCCACAGCAAAACGCCATTGCTATGCAAGAAGAAGCGAAGAAGAGAATGCTATTGCAAGCAATGATGCAGAACCTAAGCTCCAACAAAGAAGCTGACAAAGCTACTGGTGCTGGTGGCACTGCCAACATGCTTGCAAAAGGCATTCAGGGCTATGCACAAGGCCAATCAATGAACAAAAACGTAAGGTAAGGGGAAGCTATGTCATTTTTTAATCCAAACATTCGGTTCGATCCAAACAATCCACAAGGTTTGGATTATGAGAATGAGCAACTTCGTCTTGCCCGCCAGCGTGAGCTAGCTAAGGCAATGGCAGTGAAGTCCAAAGGTGGACAAATGGTGGGCGACTGGTATGCACCAACAGGCAACAAGGAAGGCATTGCTAACTTGCTTTCTAACGCCCTTGCAGCTTACTCAACCTACAAGACAAACGGTGCGGACAAAGAGCTTACGAAGGCTGGAAACGATCAGTACGACTACTACGAGAACGAGTATTCACGTGGCATCGATCGTGAAGCAGTCAAGAAAGAACAGGACGCAATTCAAGCTTACAGCTACACCTATGCAAATCCTCAAGAAGTTGGGCCACAAGACCCGAATGCCGCTAGGTCCATGGCTGTTCCTCCACAGAGCAACATTCAAGGCTCGATGTTGCCTGCTGCCTCAGCTGCGACTCGTCCTGCTGCACAGCAAGGCCCTGCCCTGCCACCTACAGGCGCTGGTGCTGGCCGTGGCTTCGTGAACGAAGTGCCAGGCGTGCGCGAACGCTACATGAACACCCCTCCGGGTGCGCGTGCAGTCGGTGAAGCGATGAACAACAGCCAGCGTGCCGATCCTCGTATTGCTCCACAACCTGCTGCACCTGCTGCAATGCCTCAAAACGCCCCTACAGCGTTGAATATCCCTCAAGCGCCAGCTATGCCGCAGGTCGCACCTGTTGCAGCTCCTACAGCAGCACCTGTTCAGAGCGATTTCATCATTGACGCAGAAGCAGAGGCAGCAGCAGGACAACAACGCCAGAGCGTGCTTCGTCGTGCAGTGGAAGGAAACCAGTCACGTAGAAGCAATGCAATTCGTCAACTTGAGCGTGGCAACAGTGACGCAAGAGCACTGGCAAGAACACTACGCGCTTCCGCTCTACGTGATGGAAAGATTACTACTGGCAAGCCGGGTGAATACTTGCTGCGTGACGGTGAAGTAATCGGCCAGCTACCAGACAACGGTGTAGGCACAAAGCCAAACATTCAAACTGTAAATGGAATGCCATATGAAGTAGTTCAAGGCCCAAATGGTCCACAGCTACGCCCAATGAGTTCCACAGATGGTTCAAGCATTACTGATCCAAAGGTTGCAGCAGAAGCAAGAGAGAAAGCTGAAGCACAACAAAGACAAGCCATCACATTAGGTCGCGTTACTTCCGATATCGACAAGATACTAGGTAGTGATGACCCTGAAAATGCATCCGGTCTGTATGCCAGAATTACAAGCGGCATCACAAATAGCACTGGATTCGTCACAGATGCAAGTGAAGCAAGGGCAAGGATTGACGGTATCAGCAGCCAAGCTATTCAAGCGATGGTTGCAAACCTATCCGCTGCTGGCGTTTCACCTACACAGCTTGCTAACACTGAAACTGAAGCTAAGAGGCTTGCTGCTTCCGTGTTCAACGTGGACTACAACCGCATGAGTGCAGCTGAGATTAGAAACCAGATGAACATCTTCAGGAATCAACTCACAGACCTTGCACAGAAGAACCTTTCTGTCACACAGCCAGCAGGTGTAGCAAACATCAATGGAATCCAGTTTAGGAAGGCACCACAATGAACCCAAATTTAGACACATTCCTAGCTGGCCTAGCACAGCTTGAAACTGCTGGTGGAAAGAAGTCTATCAAGGGTCCAAACGGAGAAGACAGCTTCAACTACTACAACATCAAGGACTTCTCGGATGCAGGCACAGGTTATCGTGCATTCGACAAGGCTGAGAAAAGCAACCACAGATACAGAGTCTACAAAGACCCGGAAGAAAGCAAGCGTGATGTAATTGACCTACTTTCGCGCAAGTATCCCGGTGCCGTAGATGCACAAAGTCCTGAAGACTTTGCAAATGCACTTGTAAAGGGTGGATATGCCACTGATCCTGAGTACTTCAACAAGCTAACTGGCGTCATCAAATCAAAGGCTGGTGCTGCACCAGTTGCAGCCACAGCAGCAAGTATCGATCTAGCTCCGTACTTGGAGAAAGGTTGGGGTCCACATATTGAACAAGCAAAGCAGCAAGGATTCACTGATAACGATATCAAGTTTTCAATCGACGAATATGCAAAGGGTTTGCAAGGCAAATCAGACAAGCTAGCTGAAGTAGATCGTAGCTACGCAGCAGGTGACGACATAAGCAAGCAAATCGCCCTACTCCGTACTGGCGGTTATGCAGATGCGATCGAACAAGCTAAGAAGCAAGGGTTTTCAGATGAAGACATTTTGTACTCCATCAACCCCGAAGGCTACGAGAAGGCCAAAGCAGCAAAGGCACTGACAGAAAAACGTGGTGTCGTAGGCAACCTGTTTGAAGGTGCCAAAGACAGGGTTCAAGACCTCGGAATGGCTGGTAGACAGATCGAAAGCCGTATCACTGGCAATGACGCTGAACTAGCTCAAGAACAAGCTGAACAGCAAGCCACAGCGCAAAGCCTAGAGCGTGCTGCTACAGGTGGCACAACATCGGGAAAGATCGGTGGTTTCTTGCCGGATGTTGCAGCCGGTATCGCTACGCTGCCAGTAGGTGGACCAATCACAGGACAGCTTGCCAAGGCAGCAGGAAGCAAGGTGCTGGGAAGAACGCTGGGTGGTGCTGGTGCAGGTGCTACCTACGGTGCTTCTACGCCTACTACAGCTGACGGACAGTTCGCAGACAACATCGCATTGGGTGCCGCAGTGGGTGGTGGTGCAGCGTTGATTCCAGGACTGGCAAGTGGCACAGCAAGCGCCTACAAAGCCGGTGGAAAAGCGGCCGAAGACCTTAAAGGCCGTGTCACGCAACGTGGTGCTGTCGAGGCCGAAGAAAACACGCTTTTTGCACGTGAAGTTACACGCCGCGCTGGCAATGAAAGTGACACGCTGGACAGCAACTGGGTAGCTGAAACAAAGGCTCAGCTTGGAAAGACCTTCGATGACGCCTACAAGGGCTTAGACGTTGAAATTCCTACCAAGCTAACAGACGACGTTTTAGACCTTACTACATCAGGAAGACTGCCAAGTGAGTACAGACGAGAACTGACACGTTTACTGTACACACGTAGTGATAACGGGCTTGCACCTAAATCTGTAGTGTCTGCTGAGGATTTCAACAGAATCATTCGTTCGGCAGAGAAAGACATTTCTAGTCAGTCCATCAGCGCATTCAAGCGCGAGGCAATCAGTGAACTAATCGAGAAGGTCAAACCTACATTCGATGAAGCACTAGAAAAGACAACTAAAGCAGGTGAACTAAGAGCAGCTAGAGAAGCTTATAGGCACTTTGTTGCTGCACGTGACATGGTTGCAAAGAGTGGCGATTCCGTAGGCACACAAGGTGTTGAAAAGTCAGCCAAGATGCTAAAGCAAACCATCAAAGGTGGCAAGAACAAGACACGCTTTGCTGAAGGTCGTGCTCCGTATCAAGACTTGGTGAAACGACTGGAAGAGATCGAAGGCAAACCAGATACTTCATTCATTCCACAAGATATCAAAGACAAAGCAATTGCAAAACTAGGCTCATTGCTGGGCGTGCCTATTCCTGCATTAAGGTTTGCAGCCGCACCCCTGCGCAGACTACTTCAAAGTGGTGATCCAAAGGTGCGTGAAGTCTTCTATCAACTATCACCTGTTGAACAAAACGCAGTGCTTCGTTCTGCAAGTGAATTTGCACCAAACGAGAAGCTAGCAGCAGCAATTAGAACCAAAGCAGAAAGTAAGTAACTCCCTGCATTTAAACACGATAAATATAAGAACATAGGGAGTCAAATTATGGCAAGGAACGGAACAGGGACGTATGTCCTACCAGCAGGTAACCCAGTAGTAGCGGGAACCACAATCGATTCAACGTGGGCAAATCCTACACTGAGTGACATTGCATCTGCATTAACAGGCAGCTTGCCACGTGATGGACAGGCCGGAATGACAGGCCCATTCAAACTAGCAGACGGTAATGCTTCGTTCCCTGCTTTTGGTTTCAACGGTGACGCAAGTACTGGACTATTCAGGCCAGCTGCTGGAACTATTGGTATCAGCGTTTTAGCAGGTGAAAAGCTACGTATTAACTCGGCCGGTAACGTAATGATTGGTTCTACTTCAGACTTTGGTGAAAAGCTGCAAGTAACAGGAACCACAAGGCTAAACGGTGCTACCTCCCTTCTTAGCACGCTTGCTGTAACTGGAGCCACAACACTTTCAAGCACATTGGGTGTAACTGGTGCCACAACACTTTCAAGCACACTCAACGTAACTGGCCTTTCTACTCTATCTACCCTAAACGTAACTGGTGCCACAGCGTTCTCAGGTGCATTGAACGTAGTTGGAAACCTTAGCGTCGATACAAACAAATTCGTTGTTCTAGCTGCCTCTGGAAACACTACGGTGGGTGGCACAATGAACGTTGCTGGTGCAACAGCCATTGCAGGCCAATTAACTGCGACTGGAAACTTTGCAGTTAACGTAAACAAATTCAACGTCACTGCCGCAACCGGCAACACAGCGATTGCAGGCACATTGGGTGTTGCTGGCTTAACAACGATTTCAAACGTCTTACAGGTAACAGATAACTTGAACGTGGGTGCTGGAAACTTTGTCGTAACCGCATCAAACGGCAGTGCAGCACTTACAGGAACATTGACAGTAGGCAGTGCAGCAACAATGTCGAGCACATTGGCTGTAACTGGCGAAGTAACAGCACCTAGCTTCAATGCCACATCAACAGGCAAGCTAAAGAAGAATCAAAAGAAGCTTCCTGCTTCATACCTCGTTGATTTCAACAAGCTCACTCCAAAGCAGTTTGTTTGGAAGAAAGGTGCGTACAAAGCTGGCTTAACTGACTTTGGCTTTATTGCTGAAGAAGTTGCAATGATCTATCCCGAAGCAGTTGGAAAGGACGTTCAAGGCAATGCAACTGGTATTGACTACGGAAAGTTAACAACAATTCTCACAGCCAAAATACAAGAGCTGGAAGCAAGACTGCAAACACTTGAGGGTAAATAATGCCTTCAAATATCAAAGCAAACGGAGTTGACCTAGACACGTTATTTGCACCTCATGTAGTGAATGACGCTGCCTATGCAACTGGCTACAAGGTAGGTGGCGTAGACATAAGCAACAGGTATGACCCGCTTGCCAACGCTGCCAACCAGAACAAGGGTTCGCGGATTCCTGCACTTGGGATCAAGACTACAAATAGCTCATGGCCGGATAACACTGACCTAGCTTCGATCTTCTGCGGCAACATACTGCAATACTCAACTGCCGCTTCTCTCACATCTAGCACAACAACTGGGTGGGGTTCTATCTCGCAGTTAATACATGAAGTGTCTGTAACCTTCGCAACTGCACAAGCAAGATCGGATTTCTTTTTCTTTGGGGGGAGAATTATCCTGTCTGCATCACGCACAGGCGGAACTGTTTCAGCTAACAACACTGCATTTTCAAACATGCTTGCCAATGCTGGAATGATTAACTTCTACGATGCAGGCACATACGCAACAGGCACTGGAACAGTGGCTGCGTCAATTGGTAATTCCAGCTTAACCAGCTCTTTCCAACAGATTTATTTCACGACAAGTAGCGCATTATATTCAAACGATTATTACAAGATTGAAGGTAGAACAAGTTCATCCAATGTTCTGCTCTTTAGAATGACGTTTCAAAACGGTGGAGCAGGCTTTGTAGCCGATACGCTCAACGGCACACTTACGTCAAACGTAGCGCATAGAAGATACCCGGCGCAAGCTGCGCCAGCAGTGGCAAACACCATTCCATTGCCATAAATAGAATAAAAGGATGAAACATGGAACCCATAACTTTTTGGACTGCGGCAGCAGTCATTGTTGCTATTTGCGGAGGAATCATATCGCTTGTTAGAAATTCAGACAAAGATGCTGATATTGCTGACAAGGAAAAAATCATTGGCAACGTTAAATCTGTCGAAGGTGATCTTGCAACGCTAAAGAATGATGTGCAAACAAAAGCCCACAGGGATGACATTAGGCGTGTGGAAGATCGAATGGACAAAGAATTCACCAATGTCCGAGCTGACTTCAGGGCCGGTATTGCCGACATTAAGCAAGACAACGGACGAAGCACAGCTGAACTGAAGGCTGATAATGCACGTTTAGCAGCGGATTCAAAAGTGGAAATGAAGGACATGAAACAAGAACTCATGGCCGCAATTAACAATAATCAGTCCAAATGAAGTTTCTAAACGATATCTTCACCGATGACGACAACGACTTTGATATTGTCAGCGTGTTGGCTGCAATATCATGTGCCGTGTTCATTGGGTTAACTGTCTACACAGTTATTTGGAAGGATGCACCACTTGATGGTGTTGATTATGGCATTGCAGTAGGCAGCTTGATCGGCACGCTAGGTGGAGCGTACAGACTCAAACGCAACGATAAAGCCAAAGTGGAATAATAAAAGCCCCATTTAAGGGGCTTTTTGTTACCTACTCATTATCAAACAAGATGAGTTTGCAAGGCTTGAAACTTCATCTGCAGGGAAGCTTACGGGCCACTTGAATGCAGCTTCAATGGCTTTTATGTTTGCCTCTTTCATCCGATCTTGCGTTGCTTTCGATGATTTGTTCTCTTCGATTATCTTATTCAGTCTCGCTTGTGTATAGGCCAGTGCCGATCCACTATCTGACATTTCGGGTGCGCCACTTTGGCGCATATTCTGCAGAATACCTGCTAAACGTGCAATCGAACCACATTGCATTAATGCCTCTGTATTTGCAGAAGCTGTCGTGTGTGTTGAAAGTGCTGCCAGTGTCAGTGCACCAATTAAGATAAGTTTTTTCAAGTAAATCCCCTGTTGTTAGTTCTATTTTATTTGTTGTCGTTTGTATTTGCGACCGGCTCCAAGTATCTCCAGCCTGCCCATTTTGGTTTCTCGCTGCGCGTGCGATTACTAATAGTGGCTGGAGACAACCCATAATGCTTTGCACATTCACCACGCGACTCAAATATGCCATCGGGGGTTTGGACACGGATCTTTTGATCTTCGTTTGCTTGGTTGTAATAGCCTTCAAATTTCCTCTTAGCCCAAACTGCACTCATTGAGGCTGACTGTTTTTCCTTGGCTTCCTCGCTTACCCTATACCCCAATCGACGACCTACTTGGCTCTGACGGCTTTGCTTTTTCTCAGTCACTTTCGGTTTCTCAACTGAGTACACACCAACAACAGTTATTTTCATGATCTCTCCTTGTATTTAACTATTTATGTTTAGTCAAATACCCGGCTTGCTAAAAATAGTGGTCGCACAAGTGTTTTCTCGAAACTACAGTACATACATGTTTAGCGCATGGTGCACTGGACATATCAACTTTAGGCGCATACGATGACTACTTCACCCAAACCCAAGGAGCAATCTGTGGAAGCTACCGATCTGAAGAAACTTACCTATGTCCAACTCAAGAAGCTTGCTGAGGATGCAACTGCACAGCTTGAAAGCAAGCGGGACGAGGAACTGAAGGTGCTTGCAGACGGGTATGCAAAAAAGCTGGAACAAGCGGGTTTCACTATCAACGAAGGGGTAGCTGCACTTGGCCCTTACAAACCAGCTAAAACAGCGCGAAAAGCGCGTGTAGCGCGTGCGGACAAGGGTGTAGCAGCAGAGCCAAAGTACAAGGGACCGAACGGCGAGCTTTGGTCAGGCCGTGGACAAGCGCCAAAATGGATGAAGCCCTTGATCGCAGCAGGCAAGAAAAAAGCGGACTTCCTCATCACAGAAGCCTAAATAGCAGGAAAGAACACGCTAGGAGCTGTGACAGCGAAACAGAGCTAACCCTATGTGCAGCAAGTAAAATTCGCTGTCACTACTCCCAAACCCACTGTGACATTTTTCGTACAGTGGGTTTTTTGTTCGTCGTCGCTGTCACACCACAGTATTTGCGACAGTAAAAGTTGTTGAAAATCAAGGGCTTACAGATGGTTTCGATCAAATACGCAGATTTAGTTGAGTCAATTGCAGCGTCTCTGCAGTACATCAGCTACTACCACCCGGCCGACTACATCGCCCACCTCGCCCGCGCCTACGAGCGTGAGCAAAGCGCCGCCGCCAAGGACGCCATTGCGCAGATCCTGACCAACAGCA
>JALHRI010000023.1:0-26040 GCA_022841525.1 Alphaproteobacteria bacterium
TGGACATGAAGGTTCTGAAAAAGCTGCTGGCACAGGCAGAAAAAGAACTGATGAAAGCTGAAAAGCAGCAGGTCAAAGGCACTATTTTCAGCGCAAAACTGGCCAAGGACTGGGTGCAGGGCGCGATCAATTTCAAGCTGCGTGAAGAAGGCAAGCGTCGTGACAGACGCTCGTAGGCACGCACATGACATCAATCGAATGGTACAGGGTTTATCACGGTATGCCTGAGGACGCAAAACTCAAGGTAGTCGCAAAGCGTTGCGGCCACCTGATGACGCATGTGGTGACAGTATGGCTTTGCGTACTGGATGCCGCCTCTCGTCACAAAACACGCGGCACGGTGCAGGTGGATTCCGAGCAGATTGCGGTGGTGCAAGACATCTCGCAAAAGACTGTCGAGGACATCCTCCGCACGTTCTACGAAAAGGGCATGATTGACCAAAATCATCGGCTTACGGGCTGGGATAAGCGTCAGTATGCCACCACAGCCGAAAGGGTAGAAAAGCACCGTAACGCGAAGAAACACGATGTAACACCAAGTAACGCGGTGAAACAGAATGTAACGGACGGAAACGCTCTGAAACAAAAAAACAGCAAAAACGACCCAGATACAGAGAGCAGAGTACAGATTGCAGATGCAGAGAACAGATCAGCAGATAGCAGACCAGATTCAGACGCAGAGGCAGATTCAGAAAAAAAGAAAACAAATTCAGATAAAAAAATAAGAGAGAGAGCAGAAAAGAGAGAGTCCGAGAGGGAAAAACAGACAAGCTGTGGAAAACAGATTTTAGAGCAGATGCTCGACATCTGGAACGCAGAAGTGCAGAGCAAGCTGACTCCAGATCAGAATGCAAAGCTCACACCCAAACGCCAGGATAAGATGGCACAGCGGTGGTTGGATGATTTCCAGCAGGACATGCGTGCATGGAAGCACTACTGCGAGATCATCGGGGCTTCGGAGTTTTGCCTTGGCAAGATTGCAGGCAAAGGCTGGACGATTGACCTGTCATGGGCAGTGGAATCTTCCGACCATGTGGCAAAAATCTTGGAGGGTGGTTTCTCGGGTGGCAATCATCCACCCAAAGCACCTGCCTGCGACGTACCCGCTTTGCAAGAGGCGTGGGATCGCGTGCTGGAGGCTTTCCAGAAAAAGCATGGCAAGGCATCTGGCCGCAGCTGGCTTTCATCTACACGCATCATCCGCATTCTGAAATACGGCGACGGCGCGGTGGTCACCATGCGCTGCCCAAGCAAGTTCATTCAGGAATGGCTCACCACGCACTATCTGGCCGACCTCACGCGCTGGTTTGCAGAAGCAACCAAGCATGACACGCCAGTGACGCGCCTCGAATTGATTGTGGAGGCCAGCGTATGAAACCGACCCTCAAAAACTACACGCTGGTGGAAATCGCTGATCGCTTCGAGGAAGCAGCCTACACGCTGCGCCGCCTGCCATCAGTCCGAATGAAAGGCTATTTCAGCACTTGGCCGCCGATTGTCCGCACGGTGATGGAAAACTTGCAGGCAGAAGTCGAGCCGATGCGCCTGGGACCACCTTCCGCTGAATCCATCAGTCGGATGGAGGAAACCATTCAGTGGATTTTCCTGTTGGATCGTGAAGAAGAACGCCGCTTGATTTGGCTCCGCGCCGCGAAAGTGCCGTGGAAACCTATCTGCTGGCGGCTCGGTTGCGGTCGCACCACTGCCTATCACATGTGGCGTACTGCGCTTTTGCAGATCGCTTTCCGCCTGAACACCTCACGAAATGGGGGGCGAAATGTTCGAACAAAAAAAGACTAAACACGTTGAACAGAATTCGCTATGTTTAGGGAGAAAATCGCGAGAGGTGCGTACACGTTACCTTCTCACTTTGCGAAATCTCCCTACGAAGTCGGTGTTGTTTTTCTTCGTGGCATTGCGTTTCCAAACGCTCGCCGCGCAGGAGGTGCAGTTATGACCTCCGAGAAAACATCATACGATAAGCTGGTGGACTTAATCAAGGAACGGCATCCCGAACCCATTAGCGATCAGCAAGCGCACCGCTTGGCGCGCAACCTGATGGGCTATTGCGAATTGGTAGTCCGAGTGGCTGCAAAAACACCGCAGGAAGTTCTTGATAACCAGCTGGAATATAGTAATCTTTTGATGCGTAGGCAGAATGCTGACGCGGAGTGTCGAAACTCCAACAGTAAAGGGTGTGCATCAGCCCATGAGTGATGTATCTTCGACCTCTATCGCTATGGTCGGGGAGATGGTGGCGTATGTCCAGAGCTTCGGCTTAAAGGCTGCCATAACCGATTTACTGCGGTTTTCGAACTCCCCGATCACCAGATTGTCTCCGCGTCTTAAACGGGAGAATCTCTGGTGAGAGGAAGAAAGCAAAAATTAGAGGTTAAAGAAGCGGCGCGGGTTTCAAAAGCCATTATCCTGGTGCGCGTATCTTCGAAAGACCAAGAGGACGGCCACTCGCTTGATGCCCAACGAGAACGCCTGATCCGCTACTGCGCCCGACACAATTTTGACATCCTTGAGATTTTTACCATCACCGAGTCTTCAACACGCGGTGATCGTAGAAAGTTCATGGAAATGATTGAGTTTGCCAAGCGGCAAAAAGGCACGATTGCAATTGTCGCTGATGCCGTTGACCGCGTGCAGCGCAGCTTCAAAGATTCTGTTTATCTCGACGATCTCGTTCGCAGGGATAAAATCGAACTGCACTTCTACCGCGAGAATATGATTATCGGGCGCGAGGCCAGTGCATCGGATCACATGCGCTGGGACTTCTGTGTGCTTGGTGCAAAAAGCTATGTCATGCAGCTTTCCGAAAACGTGAAGCGCAGCATCGACTACAAGATTAAAAAAGGCGAATGGTACGGACCCGCGCCGCTCGGCTATCTGAACCAGCGTGATGATAGGGGCAACAGTGTCATCGTTGTCGATCCCGTCCGCGCCCCGTTGGTCATGAGATTATTCACCGATTATGCTTCGGGAGCTTTCACCCTCGGCGACATGCAACGCCGCTGCAAAGAGTGGGGATTGCGGAGCAAGGTTGGTGGCGAATTGCACAAATCGACATTGTATCGCATGGTGCAGAATCCTTTTTATTACGGCGAAATGCTGATAAAAGGTGAGATCATGCAGCATTGTCACGAACCATTGATTTCTAAATCCGTGTGGGATGATTGTCAGGCCGTATTGCAAGGCTGGGACAAAAAGCCATTCCACTACGGGGGCAAAGAGTTTTTATTCCGCGGATTGCTCACCTGTGGTGTCACGGGCAGAGTGATTTCCTCGGATACCAAAAAGAAAAACTACAAGAACGGCACGACAGCAGAGTTTACCTATCTGGTTACCTGGAAGCCTGACGATCCGAAGAAAAAGATGTGGGTGCGCGAGGATAGTATTGCCGCGCAGGTCGAAGATGCTCTTGAGCGCATCTCGATCAAAGACCCAGAATTGATGACTGCGGCACTCGCAGCGGTGAAGGATGCAAACAAGGCAAAGCAGGAATCTCACAACCGTGAGGTCGGCGCACTGAAGAAGGAACACACCGACCTTCAAGTGCGACTTGATCGGTTAGTGGATTTGCTGGCCGAAGGGGTATTGCCGCCAGATGATTATCGAGCCAAGCGGGAGCAATATAAATCCCGTCAGGTGGAATTGGTGAACCTGATTCATGCGTATGACGATGCAGACAACGTATTCGGCAGCACGATGGAAAAACTGATGAAAGTGGCTATGGGAGCGCATAAGGCGTTCATGAGTTCGAACCTAGAGGAAAAACGCGAATTGCTGAATTTCGTGTTTTCGAACCTAACGCTCAAAGGAGAAACCCTTTGTTATTCCTATAACTTTCCATTCGACAGGTTCCAAAATATGGACGACTGTTTCAAATGGCGGACAGGGAGGGATTCGAACCCTCGATGGAGTTGCCCCCATGCCAGTTTTCGAGACTGGTACCTTCAACCACTCGGTCACCTGTCCGCACGACCGCGAGGCGAGTGGTCCTCGTGGTTGAATTTTATTTCGCTCAGGCGCCGCTGGGCTGGCACTTCCCGCTTCGCTCTTGCGAGCTACGCCGGACGCAGCGCTCACCTGTCCGCACGTGACACACATCATTTGGGAAACGTGGTGGCCAGGGAGGGAATCGAACCCCCGACACAGGGATTTTCAATCCCTTGCTCTACCGACTGAGCTACCTGGCCGTGCTTACCCGCGTAAGGTTGCGCTGCTTGTTACTAAATGGATTCCGGCTTTGCAAGCGCTTGTTCAATCTCATCCATTTCCACATCATCGAGCTCTACCGCCGCCACGGCGTAGCTACCCGTAAACCAGCGGTTAAGGTCAACTTCGCGGCAGCGCGCGCTGCAAAACGGCGCGTGCGGCTTCACGACCGGCTTGCCGCAGATGGTGCAAGCGGCGCTGCTCATGCCGCAAGCGCCTTAGCGCAGTAGGGGCACGCCTCACCTTCGCGGTAAAGCGGGTGGCAGCGATCCGCGCTGTAAAGCGGCTGGCCGCAGCCCAGACACATGCTAACGTCCGGACTGGCGACAAGACCGTGCCCCACCGCCACGCGTTCATCGAACACGTAACAATCCCCACGCCACAGGCTTTGCTCCGGCGCAGTGGTTTCAAGATAGGCAAGAATGCCGCCCTGAAGATGATAGACGCGTTCAAACCCCTGCATCAGCAGGTAAGAGGAATATTTCTCGCAGCGAATGCCGCCGGTGCAATACATCGCCACATGCGGGTGGCGCTTGGGGTCAAGGTGGGTCTTAGTGAAGTGCACCATTTCCTTAAAATCGCGCGTGGCGGGGTTCATCGCCCCCACAAAATGGCCAATGCGGTATTCATAGTCATTGCGCGTATCAATCGTGATCACATCCGGGCGGGAAATCAGCGCATTCCAATCAGACGGGTGGACATATTCGCCCACGCACACCGCCGGATGTGACGGCGCGCCGAGCGAGATCAGCTCAGGTTTCAGTTTCACTTTGCTTTTCCCAAACGGCATCACGGAGGCAGCGCTGGTGCGTTGGGAAATTTCACCTATGCCACACCGCTCGCACAGGGCGCTTACGAAGCGGCTCAGCGCGTCAGCCGCGCCGGCGATGGTGGCGTTAACGCCTTCAGGTGCCAAGGTCAGCGTGCCTTTGATGCCGAGTGACCTCATCAGCGGCAACAGCTGCGCCTTTATTTTCGCCCGCTCTGAAAGCATGGTGAAATGATAAAAGGTGCTAATGGTGACAGGGTTTTGCATGTCCGCGAGGTAACAAAAACAAAGGCAAACGTCAAGAAATCAGGCTATTCCTGCGCGTCGGGGAAGTCTTCCTCGCTCACGATTTTTTGCACCAGCACCTGAAGCACCTGCGTGGATTTACGCTCTTCCACCGTGAAGCGGTAGCCAAAAAACTCAAGCTGCGCGCCTTTTTCCGGAATTACCCGCGCCTCATGCATCACCAGACCCGCAAGGGTGGTCGCGTGCTCATCCGGCAGATTCCATTCCAGCGCGCGGTTGATGTCACGAATGGTGACACTGCCCGCGATACGGAAGGTATGATCCCCGCAGGGGATAATCTCGTCGATGCCGCGCGTATCGTGCTCATCGTCAATATGGCCGACGATTTCCTCGATAATATCTTCCAGCGTGACGATGCCTTGCCAGGCGCCATACTCATCGACCACGAAGGCAAAATGCATACGCCTGCTGCGAAACGCATTGAGCTGATCGGCCAGGGTCGTCGCTTCCGGCACGAACCACGGCTTGTGCGCCAGTTGGCGAATCATCTCGCGCGTGATGCCGATTTTCTGTGAGCGCAGCAGCTGCAATAAATCTTTCACATGCAGAAGGCCTTGAATGTTATCGGCGCGCTCGCGGTAAAGCGGAATACGGCTGTGGCCATAGGCAATGGCCTGCTCGATGATCACATCCGGCTCCTGCGCCATATCAATGGCCATCACCTGCTGACGATGCACCATCACCTCGGCCACCTCGCGCATGTTCAGATCCAGAATGCTGCCCAGCATGTCACGGTCTTCTTTCATCACGCTGCCTTCTGAGTGGTGAAGCTCAATCGTGCCGCGAATCTCCGCACTTGAAGTATCCACGCCTGCTTGCTGATTGATACGCATACCCAGCGCGCGCATCATCAGCGCTACGGTCGCTTGCAGGGCGTGTGTGAGCGGTGAGAGTAACCGCATCACCCAATAGACAAACGGTGCAAGGATGAGTGCCGCGCGCTCAGTATGATTAATGGCGATGGTTTTCGGTAACACCTCGCAAAACAGCAGCACGCCGAATGTCAGGCTGATGCTGGCATAAATTGCACCAAGCTGCTCTCCGAACAGATCAATAAAAATAATCGTCACCAGCGAGGCGGCAACCATGTTGGCAATGGTATTACCCATTAAAATCGTACTGATCATCGCGTCTTTTTTCTGGCGTATTTCCTCCACTTTCGCCGCACGGCGATTACCTTCTTGCATCATGGTGTAAATGCGCGCGCGCGATACCGCAGTCAGCGCCGTTTCTGAGGCTGAAAATAAAAACGACAGCAGCAAACAAATGCCTGAGATCGTCAGCTCGATGAAATTATCATCCACGCTTAATACTCCTCAATCGCACGGGCGATAGCTTCTGTGGCCACCGCTTTTTTTATGACCGCCCGCCCGACGCCGTTTAGCACGACGAAATTGATTCCCCCAGCGTCAGCTTTTTTATCGCTTTGCATGTGGGCAATTAAAGCCTCCGCAGGTAGCTCGCAGGAGGTATCGCTGCGTTTGGCAGGCAGGCCAAGCGCCTTAAAATGCGCGGCAAGTTCGTGGCGTACGCTGGCATCCAGCATACCCAAATGCTCTGAAAGTGCGCACGCCATCAGCATGCCAAGTGCGACCGCCTCACCGTGATAGCAGAGTTCGCTATAGCCAGACTGCGCCTCAATCGCGTGACCAAATGTATGGCCGAAATTTAGAATCGCGCGCAGATTACTCTCGCGCTCATCGGCAGCGACGATCTGCGCTTTCATCTGGCAGGACGCCTGGATCGCGCGCTGTAAATAGCCCTGATTTCCCGCCAACATCTCCTCACCGTGGCGCAGGCACCAGCGGTAGAAATCGACATTCATAATCAGGCCGTATTTGATGATTTCCGCGTAGCCTGCTCGCAAATGCCGCGCAGGTAAACTGCTCAGCACGCCGCTATCTGCCAGCACAAGAGATGGCTGATAAAAACTACCGATCAGGTTTTTTCCGCGCGGATGGTTAATGGCGGTTTTTCCGCCCACCGAACTATCGACCTGCGCCAGCAGCGTGGTGGGCACTTGAATAAACGGTACACCACGAAGCACGATACTGGCCGCAAATCCCACTAAATCACCTGTCACGCCGCCACCAAGGGCGATGAGCGTGGTAGTTCGGTCAAGGGTTGCATCCAGCAGCTCGGTACAGATGCGCTCAAGCTCGGTAAAACTTTTACTAGCTTCACCCGAAGGGATCAGCACCACGTGCGTGGCAATGCCGTGCGTTTTAAGTGAGGCTTCGAGCGCCTTACCGTAAAGAGGATACACCGCTGCGTCTGCAAGAATCACCGCACGCGGCGCGCGCAGTACAGGCGCAATGAAGCGCGCGGCATCGGCAATAAGTCCCTCGCCAATCACCACCTCGTAGGTGCGACCCTCAAGTGCCACGCTCACGCTGGAAATTTCACTGCTCATGCGCCCTGCCCCAACACGCTCTCGCAGGCGTGAATAATCGCCTCCACCACACTTTCATGAGCGCTGGCGTTAGAATCAATCGTAATATCCGCCTCGGCATAGACCGGGTAACGCTCGGCCATCAGCCGTTCTAAAATCGCTTTTTTATCGCCTTGCTCAAGCAGTGGCCTGTGACTGCGATGCTCAACGCGCGACAGCAGCACCGAAATATCCGCACGCAGCCATACGCTGCACGCGTTTTCTTTAATGAGCTTGCGAACGTTAGGCTGCATCCAAGCGCCGCCGCCGGTAGCCAGCACGATGCTGTTCATGCCTAGCAAGCGCTTGAGCACACGCTCTTCGACATCGCGAAAGATCGGCTCGCCGTACATAGCAAAAATGTCGGCGATACTACAACCCGCCGCTTCAATAATCGCATCGTCTGAATCAATAAACTCACGGTCTATTTTCTTTGCCAGTCTGCGACCAATCGTCGTTTTGCCTGCGCCCATCAGACCGATCAGCACGATGGGGGTCTGGCGCCACGATGAAGCATTTTGTGAAGTAGTTGGTGCGAATTGCATGGGTTTTCGTTGCCTTTAAGGCAATGAGGTTTAATGTAATTTTACTGCGCACACAAGAATAAGCTCAACGCATGAGGTTTTTATGAAATCACGCCGCTTACCCATCCTCCCCATCGCCGCTGTGGTTGCGGTGCTTGGCCTACTCATCGCCGCGATGACGGCAGATATCGCCCCCACCACGCAAACCACCGAAATTCCGGTGACGTTAAGCACGGGCAATGACGCAAAATAATCTAGAAAGCCTGCCGAGCAGCTGGCGGTGCCTACTGGATGGATTTACCGAAATGCTCGCCAGTGAAAAGGCTTCTTCGGTCAATACGCTAGCCGCCTACCGCAATGATTTAAGCGTTTTTTTCGACTTTGCCCGCAAGAAGAACATCACGCTTGAAACCCTCACCCATCACGACATCAGCGCGTTTTTGGCCAGCACGCAAAAGCAGGGGCTTAGCCCTGCCACCAACGCGCGCAGGCGCAGCGCGATCAAGCAGTTTTTCGCCTTTTTAGTGAAAGAGGGGGAACGGCGCGACAACCCTGCCCTGCTCACTTCAGCGGCGCGCAAACATCGCAGCTTGCCCCACGTACTCAGCGAGGCGCAGCTTGGCGCCATCACCACCGAGGCAGCGGCGAACCATTCCCCCGAAGGCATCCGTTTTAATGCGATGCTTGAACTTCTTTATGCCTCCGGCATGCGCATCAGCGAGCTGGTGACACTGAAAATGACGCAACTGGAGCGGCAGGCCGGTAAGCGCTTGCAGCCTTACCTGATTGTCCGCGGTAAAGGCAGTAAAGAACGGTTGGTGCCGCTGCATCACACCGCCATGCGCGCCCTTGAGGATTATTTGAAACAGCGTGATCATTTTTTACCACACGAAAAAAATCACTACGTGTTTTGTTCGCGCGGGAAAGTGGGGCATATCAGCCGTCAGCGCGTGGCGCAAACCCTCAAAATGGTGTGCCTGAAAGCCGGCATCAATCCGGATAGCTGCTCGCCACACACGCTGCGGCATAGCTTTGCCACGCATTTACTCGAAGGCGGTGCGGATCTGCGTGTCATTCAGGAACTGCTGGGCCACGCGGATATTTCCACCACGCAGATTTATACCCACGTCGCCGGCAAACGCATGCAGGAACTCGTGAACGAGCATCACCCGCTAGCGGATGTGGAGTGATGGAGGAACCCACGGCAAAGTATTAGGCGCTGGCTGACTTCCCTCCGGCGCGATGCACACGCCCTTAGAAATTTTACAGTCATTAGGAATAGTCACTTGTGCTGCCGCGATTTTGGCAGCTTCATGATTGGACGCTGGCTCAGGTTCAGGAGTTTGTTTGGGTTCCGGCGGCGTGTTATTTTCAGCAACCGGCGCAGGCTCTTCTTGTTTTCCAGATATACCAGCAAATGCCGCAACAAGAAACATCATCAACATACCACCAATGGAGTTTATGCCCTCTATCATCTGCGCCAGAATACCTTGGTCTTCTTTGTTTTTAGTTTCTTCAGAAAGATACAATAAACTCGAATTACCTTGATCATCTTTTTTTGTATAATAAAGCGCACCAGGATCACTTGTGAGTTTAAAGTCATTCTCTTCGCCACGCTGACTAATTAATTCTCGCGCTTTTGCTGGGTCTCCCCCGTAAAACGTATGTCTACCAAGATTAAAGGCTTTCCCTTGGTCCCTAAATTTTTTCATCCAACCGTTTAGGTTTCCATCATTACGCTCACGAACAATTGTCTCATTTCCAAAATGATCGGAGCCTCCGGTTATGTCTGCACTTTTATCCGATTCACGCACGCGGTCTACAATGGCGGCAACACGATTATAATTTTCTGAACCTTTTTCTAAGCCCTCAATACGCGCTAATCCTGAAGCGCTACGCCATGGCTCAAATTGAGATGCTTTAAGGCATACTTCGCCTACTAAATTTCCACCAAAGCCGCCTTTTTCAGTGCGATTACGAATAACCCACGCCACGGCTTCCATGCCAACATCACCTTCACCGAAGGCTTCGGCATAAACCGTACGAATCATGATTTCGCGGCAATCGCCTTCTGAGGGCGATAGACCCATTCTAGCCGCATTTATGGTTTCTTGACTTGTCATACACTTCCCTACCCTCAGGCTACCAAGAAATTATGACAGTTTGATGACGCTTTGCGCTTAGGTTTTGGGTTTTTGGCTCGTACAGCGCACGAGGCTGATGTCATAGACCGGATGCTCCAAACCGCTGAGCGATGGGCTGGAAGCTAAAATCCAGCCATGAAAAATCGAGGTTGCGACCACTGCCTGCTGCGCATTGTTGACCGGCTTGGCTTCTTGCACATGAATCAGCGAGGCGTACTCAGGCAGGCTTTCCGGAGTCGCGCTGCGGCAAGAAAGCGGCAGAATGCTAAGCTGGCCAAACTTGGCGCGCTCACCAATTTTTACCTTAATTTCCTGATGCTTGGCAGTCACTTTATTTAAGCAGCGCAACACGGCGGTGGGCTTTGCCCCCTCTTCCTGCGCGGCATAGACCGTGGAGGCCGCAGGTGGTGCTGCCTCGGCCTGTGCTTCGGGCGGCGCTAAATCCTGCGATTCTACGGCCTGCACTTCCGGTGCATCCCCACTATCGACGTTTTCTACCGGTGCTGCCACCGTGGTACGCGGACCCGGCGGCGGCGCTGGAGCAAGCGCCTCGGGACTCGCACGACCAAACGGCGCATTGGCCGGAATATCATCGCGGGTGGAGTATACCTGGGCGTAAACAGGAATGGCCGTCAGCAAAACGAGGCATAGCGAAAGAAAACGAAAATAACTGTCATTTCCGGATGAGCGGGAATCCGATACTTTTAGAATAATGGATGCCTGCTTGCGCAGGCATGACAAAAAAGAACGCATTACGGCAACTCAAGCGAAGGCTCATCGGCCGATTTTTCTTCACTCTCAACGTCTTTCTGACCGTCAACGCCACCGGAGCTGAATACGAATTTACCAATCATTTCCTCTAGGCTGACGGAGGCCTGCGTGAACGTAATCGCATCACCTTCCTGAAGCTCTGCATCCTCACCGCCGGGTTCAATGGCGATGAATTTTTCACCAAGTAAGCCAGCACTTTGCACCGCGGCGGAAGAATCTTTCGGCAGTTTAACCCCTTCTTGAATGCGCAGATGCGCCACCGCCGCATAGGTTTTTTTATTCAGTTCCAGACTTTCCACTACCCCCACTTTAATGCCACCAATGCGGATATCACTGCCAATCCCGATACCGGTGATATTGGTAAAATCGGCGGTAATCGCGTAGCCATCAACAGACTTCACATTGCTACCTTCATAGGCGAAATACAGAAAAAAGCCTGCAACCGCTAATACTACCGCGCCCATGACGGTTTCGAGCATATGACTACCCATGTGACCTCCTAATCATCGTCAAGTTTGGTGCTAGCATGCTGCCACAGGGCTGTCTAGCGGCGTGGATAAAAACAAAAAGGGGCAGCGATTGCTCGCCACCCCTGATAGCTTTGCGCATGGTGCGCGGCTAGTTGTAATATTGGAAGTAATCACTCCAGTTTTGTGCCGTGATGCTGGAAGCCGCAACCCCCACCAGCGTGATCTGCGCACTGCCAATGGTAAGCACAGCATTGCCATTCGTATCACTCGAGATAAACTGGTTGATGAAGCTCTGTGTTGAATTGTTCTGGAAGTAAGTCGTAAGACCAAAATTTTCCAGATAGACATGATCCTGACCCGCCGTAAAGTCGGTGATGCGATCCGAACCAGAACCCGCTTCGTTACGGAAGATGAACAGGTCTGCGCCCGAGCCACCCGTGAGCATATCGTTACCAAGACCACCGACGAGTGTATCATTGCCCGCTTCACCGGTGAGATAATCATTACCCATATCACCGTTGATGACGTCATTATCCGCGCCACCCCAGATGGCATCATTGCCTTCACCGCCACTGAGCGTATCGTTACCGGTTCCGCCAATAATTTGATCATCACCGTTACCAGCTGCCACGATATCCGCACCATCTTCACCGAAGATCGTATCGTTTCCGTCGCTGCCGGTAATGTTATCGTTACCAGTACCACCATTAATGTCAGCGGCATTCGCTGTGCTGGCATCAATCGTATCGTTGCCCGCGCCACCAAAGATGGTGTCGTTACCGGTGAGTGCATTGCTGAATTCAGGGCCAGAGCGGATGATGTCATCGCCCTCACCGCCATCAAGCGTATCGGCACCCATGCCACCTTCCAGTGAATCGTTACTGGCACCACCGAAGAGCCTGTCATTACCATCGCCACCAAACAGCGTGTCGTTACCAGGGTCGCCGATCAATACATCGTTACCATCACCACCGTCGATCAGGTCGTCATCCCCCAGCGCGCCAGGAAGCGTACTGCCCGTATCGCCCCAGAGCACATCGTCACCATCACCACCATTGATAGTATCGCGACCCATACCGCCGATAATCTGATCATTACCGCCCAGGCCATTCACCAGGTCACTGCCACCCAGTGCAAAAATGGTGTCATTACCCGCCGTGCCAGTCAGCGTATCGTTGCCTTCGGTCGGAATGTTCAGGTTAGGCAGTGAACCAGTTACACCCACAAACATCGCGGTGGTTAACTGGGCTGCTGAAACACCAAACAAGGTAATACTGGAACCATTCGGCAGCGTAATCACCGCCTGACCGAATTGGTTATTCACAATCGTAATCTGGCTAAAGTTCAGACCACCAAAGGCGCTGAAATCGAGCACATCCTGGCCTACCACGAAGTCGTTGATGGTATCGGCACCGAAATTGCCTGCAAAACGGAAGCTATCGTTGCCAGTGCCGCCCCACATCGTGTCGTTACCAGCGCCACCAATGAGCGTATCGTTACCAGCATCGCCAAGCAGCTGATCGTTACCATCGCCTGCATCGAGCAGATCGTTGCCGCCGAGAGCGCCGGCTACTGTGGAACCTTCATCTCCCCACAGCGTGTCGTTACCTTCGCCACCAATTAAGGTGTCGTTACCGAACTGACCCATAATCTGATCGTTGCCAATGCCGCCATCGAGCGAATCATCGCCACCCGTACGACCGCTGGTGTGTAATCCATCATCACCGAAGATTGTATCATTTCCAGCGCCACCGAAAATAGTATCACCCAAATCTACACTGGTATCAGCACCGAAGCCTGAACCATCACTTAAGCGTGCGCGGCCACCTTGCAGCGCATCATCGCCATCGCCGCCTTCCAGGTAATCAGCGCCTGAACCACCAGAGAGGTAATCATTGCCCACGCCTCCAAAAAGACTGTCTGTGCCCTGATAACCGAAGACCTGGTCATTACCTTCTTCGCCGTAAGCCGTATCGTTGCCGGATTCGGTCGAGATGAAATCATCGCCCGTGCCGCCGTACACCAGATCAAGGCCATCGCCACCATACAGGTAATCATCCCCTGCACCGCCGCGCACCGTATCATCGCCCTGATCGCCGCCGATCGTATCATCGCCGTCGCCACCATCGAGCGAGTCGTTACCTGTCCAGCCGAACATTGAATCGTGACCCAATCCACCAATCACGGTGTCGTTGCCCTCATCGCCCAGCAGGAAGTCATGCCCGCTGCCGCCATTAATCAGATCGTTACCATTGCCACCGTAAACCGTATCGTTACCGCCAAGCGCGTTGATGGTATCGTTACCCGCCGTACCGGCGATAAGATCGTTATTTTCCGTCGCCGTCGTGCTGTTCGAGTTTAAACCCGTGAACATCAACTGATTCACCTGCGACGCGTTAATGCCCACCAGCGTAATCGTGCTGCCATTCGGTAGCGTAATCACCGTATTCGCACCCGACTGCACAATGTTCAATTGGCTGAAAGTAATACCGTAACCATTCAGCTCAATCGTGTCTGAACCAACCACGAAATCGGTGATGCGGTCATTACCAAAGGCACCAGTGAAGCGGAAAATATCATCACCTGCACCGCCGGTAAGCGTATCATTGCCTACACCGCCGATGATAAAGTCGCGGCCACCATTACCGTTGATCACATCGTTACCGGCTAAGCCATCCAACAGGTTTCCACGTTCATCACCGTTGAGCGTATCGTTACCATTGGTGCCAACCATGCCACCGTTAGGATTGCCGGTGCTAAGTCCCGAGAACATCGCCGCGGTGATTTGAGACACCGTCAGGCCGTTGAGCGTAATCGTGCTGCCATTTGGCAGTGTGATCACTACGTTGCTGCCAGATTGTACGATATTGAGTTGCGAGAAGGTTAAACCCGCAAACCCACTCAGATCAATGCGATCCGTGCCCACCTGGAAATCGGTAATCACATCGCTACCGAAAGTACCCACAAACTTAAAGACATCTGCACCAAGGCCACCAGTCAGCGTGTCGTTATCAGCGCCGCCATCGAGCGTATCGTTATTGTCGCCACCTTCGAGCGAATCATTCCCCGTGCCGCCGTTGGCAATCAGGCGTGATGCGCCACCAAGCGTGTTGTTGGGGTCGCCATCAATGGTATCATTCCCTGCACCACCGTTAACAGTCACCGTGAAGTTACTTACGTTGGAACCGACTGCACCAGCATAGAGCAGATCATCGCCGTCACCACCGTCAATCAAATCATTGCCGCCGACACCAAACACAATTTCATCATTGCCTTGGCCGCCATCAATTATGTCGTTACCCGTACCACTAATAATCGTATCATTACCGGTGCCGCCATTGATGACGTCATTACCCGTAGCTAGAGAGACGATACGGTCATTGCCCGCGCCGCCGTTTAAGGTATCATTGCCGAAGCCACCATTGATGGTATCGTTGCCGTCGCCGCCATCGATCGAATCATCACCGAAGCCGCCGCTGAGCTGATCATTCCCCGTGCCACCCACAATCGTATCATTGCCGGCACCACCGAAAATGGTGTCATTGCCGGCACCGCCATCGATCACATCGTTGCCGTCTTGGCCTTCTTCGCCAGCACCACCGATCAGGCTGTCATCACCGCCGAGACCGTTGATGGTATCGTTACCACCCAGACCGTTGATGGTATCGTTACCTTCTGTGCCGTTGAGCAGATCATTGCCAGGAGTAGGCACATTGCCGCCACCGCCCGAAAGGCCGGTGAACATGGCAGGCGTAATTTGTGCCACGGTGAGGCCGATTAAGGTGATAGTGCCACCATTGGGCACGGTAATCACCACGTTATTGCCCGATTGTACGATGCTGAGTTGGTTGAAGCTAAGTACCGAACCAAAATCGTAAAAATGGATCTTATCAAATGCTATTTCAAAATCAGTGATTACGTCATTACCGAAGTTTGGCCTGTATCCAAACGTATCCTCATTACTGCCACCGGTCAAAGTATCGTTACCAGTGTCTCCCATTAAATAATCTTTACCTGCACTGCCAGAAATTCGATCATCACCATCATCACCAGTGATGTTAGTTGAGTCTGCTTGATCGGTAATAGCTGTAATAACATCATTGCCACTACCCCCCTGAATTGTTATTCCATCTTGTAGGTTTGATCCTTGCGCAGTGATCGTATCGTTACCTTCACCGCCACTAATCGTAGTACTAGTAAAGCCGAAAGGATAGCCATCAGTTGTAATGCGAATATCTATCGAGTCATTTCCAGAACCGCCGGCATAACTTCCACCTGCGCCAGTAAGATCGCTAATAACGTCATCACCATCTCCGCCATTAATGACATCTTCCCCGGAACCGCCATTCAGTACATCGTTGCCAGCGCCGCCTTCAAGCGTGTCGCTGCCTGCACCGCCAATTAGCGTATCGTTACCATTATCACCGAAAAGCTGATCATTACCTTCGTCACCGTAAATCGCATCGTTACCTTCGCCGCCGCGAATAATATCATCGCCCGCAAGCGCATACACCGTATCATTGCCACCGAGCGCATCGAGCGTATCGTTACCTGGTGTTAAGGTCAGGTTATCATTACCCTGTGTCGCACCACCCGTATTGCCACCGCCCGTTAGGCCGGTGAACACTGACTGCGTAATTTGCGACAAGGAAGTATTCAGCAGCACAATTTTGCTGCCGTTTGGCAGAGTAATATGCACCTGCGTACCAAACTGCACATCCGGAAACTCCTCAATCACCAGATTGCTGAAGCTAAGTCCGGTATATGCGGACAGATCAATCGTGTCAGAGCCGATGGTAAAGTCACGAATGACATCTTCACCAAACACACCGTTGAAGCGGAAGACATCGTTGCCGGTACCGCCCGTCATCATGTCATTGCCGGCACCACCTTCCAGCGTGTCGTTACCGGTGCCACCTTCGAGCGTATCGCTACCATTATCGCCAAAAATCTGATCATTGCCAGCACCGCCAATGATGCTGTCATCGCCGTCCGAACCGCGAATGAAATCGTTATCCGCACCGCCATCAACGGTATCATTGCCATCATCGCCGGTGAGTTGATCATCACCTTCCTGGCCGTAAATCAGGTCATTGCCCGAACCGCCGCGAATAATATCATCACCCGCAAGCGCATAGACCGTATCGTTACCGCCGAGTGCATCGAGCGTATCGTTGCCAGGGGTTAGCGTGAGGTTGTCATCGCCCTGCGTTGGGCCGCCCGTACCGCCACCACCGATAATGAAATCGGTCAGGCTTAAGGAATCCATACGCACGCCGCGCAGGTCAATAATATAACCATTCGCCAGCGTAATGCGCGTGCTGTCCAGCCCATCAATCACGATCGCCGAAAGCGCGTTTAAGATATTGCCAGTGAACCAGCTGAGGTCGATTTTATCGACGCCTACCTGGAAATCCATGACCAGCTTATTGCCCACGTGATCGGCAGCAAAACGGAAGACATCCGAACCTTGACCACCATATATCGTATCATTGCCACTGCCGGCAATCACGGTGTCGTTACCGTCGCCGCCCGACACTAAATCGTTCCCCGCGCCGCCATCGACCAAATCGTCGCCCTGATCGCCGTACACGGTATCATCGCCTTCATCACCGCTGACGGTGTCGTTCTCGGTCCAACCATTGATGGTATCGTTACCAGCACCACCTTGAATGACGTCGCTACCTTCCCAACCACCGATCGTGTCGTTGCCATCGTTACCTAAAATCGTGTCATTACCAAAATGGCCATACATTTCATCGTTACCGGCACCGCCGCTCAGCAGATCATCGCCGTCGCCGCCGTGCACGAAGTCATTACCTTCACCGCCTAACAGCGTGTCGTTACCTGCTTCCCCTGCGAGCGAATCATCGCCAATGCCGCCCACTACCAGATCATTACCGGTGCCGCCAAAAATCGTATCGTTACCACCTTGACCATATAACTGGTCGTTATCCTGATCACCGCCGATGAAATCGTTACCATCACCACCTAACATGGTGTCATTGCCCGTCCAGCCGTAAAGCGTGTCGTTGCCCGTGCCGCCATCGACGTAATCGTTGCCGGCGTTGGAGCGCACTAAATCATTGCCACCCAGCGCGCGGATATAATCACCGTTCGCACTACCATCAATCGTATTACCCGAATCGTTACCATTGATATTTGCCAGACCACCAGGAACGGTCGGTGGTGTTTCAGATGGCAGTGCAAAATTATTCGAGGTTGTTGCAGCAGCAGGGGTTTGCGTAGTGTTAATTACAATTTGTGAATTTTGTGTGCCTGATCCATTGACGCTGATGGCTGCTTGCTCGCGCGAGACGTCATCGACCAGCGCCGCGCTGTTTACTTTCTCTTCCTTCAACTGAGCATCAATGTCTGGTTTTCCCAAACGAGAGTCTAATTCCGCCACCGCCGCTACATTCTGCTTGCTATCCTGCTTCGCATTCTTCGCGGCAACACTGCCATTCATCCATGCGCTGAGCACATCATCTGAGAACGTAGAGAGACTCGTTTTTTCGTTCTCAGCGTTGATCTCATTACTGGTCAATTTAGCCATAAATACTCCCGCAGGATAGTAGAATTGGATACACGTATAATGGTTAATATATTAACTTTTACTTAAAAACAAGTTTATTTTTATTAAAGTTTTGTGACGGTTTGCCTACAAAAACATAAAAAACATATACTTATCTATAACTAACGACTTTATATTACTACAATATGCAGTATAGCGCCAAAATAGTTAAGATTTGATTAGTTTATGAAAAAAATCCCGAGCACCACGTGCCCGGGATTTCTGATGAGAAACTGCGCCTAAAGGGTTTAGTGCGCGAGTAACGCCAGCAGCAAAATGGCTGCAATGTTGGCAATTTTGATCAGCGGGTTCACCGCAGGCCCTGCCGTATCTTTGTACGGATCGCCCACCGTATCGCCCGTCACGGCGGCTTTATGAGCTTCCGAGCCCTTGCCGCCATGATGACCTTCTTCGATGTATTTTTTCGCATTATCCCATGCGCCACCGCCAGAAGTCATCGAAATTGCCACAAACAGTCCAGTGACAATGATGCCCATGAGCAAGGCACCGAGGGCTGCAAATGCCGAGGCCTGACCCGCAATCTCATTCACCGTTAGGTACAAAATCACCGGTACTGCGATGGGCAGCAGAGAAGGAATCACCATCTCTTTAATCGCCGCTTTGGTCAGCATATCGACGGCTTTAGAATAATCCGGCTTGGCTGTACGCTCCATGATACCCGGGATTTCCTTAAACTGACGGCGCACTTCCACCACCACGGCACCTGCCGCGCGGCCAACCGCCATCATCGCCATGCCGCCGAAGAAATACGGCAGCAGCCCGCCAATGAACAGGCCCACTAACACATACGGATCGGTAAGGCTGAAGGTCACGCTCAGATCAGGGAAATAGTACTTCAGATCTTCGACGTAAGCCGTGAACAGCACCAGTGCCGCCAGCGCCGCCGAACCAATGGCGTAGCCTTTGGTGACAGCCTTGGTGGTGTTGCCCACCGCATCCAGCGCATCGGTCACTTCGCGAACTTCTTTAGGCAATCCCGCCATTTCAGCGATGCCCCCAGCATTATCCGTGACGGGTCCGTACGCATCCAGCGCCACAATAATCCCCGCGAGCGCGAGCATGGTGGTTGCTGCGATACCGACGCCAAACAATCCGCACAGCTGGTAAGAGGCAATGATGCCCACGCAAATGGTGATGACTGGCAGTACGGTGGCTTCCATCGACACCGCTAGGCCCTGAATCACGTTGGTACCATGACCCGTCGTCGACGCCTGCGCTACCGACTTGACCGGACGGTAAGAGGTGGAAGTGTAATACTCCGTAATCCACACCAGCGCGCCGGTTACACCCAGACCAATCAGCGTGCAATAGAACAAGTCCATGCCGGTAAAGGTCAGATCGCCAATGGCAAACTGCGAATCAAAGCCGATCATCTTATCGGTGAGCACGAAAATCAGCCCAAGCGAGAGCACACCCGCGCCAATCAAGCCTTTATACAGCGCACGCATGATGCGTTTTGAAGCGTCGAGGCGCACAAAGAACGTGCTGATCACCGAGGCAATAATGCACACGCCTGAGAGCGCCAGCGGGTAGAGCATGAATGTTTCTGCTTCGGTGCCGGTGAAGTAAATCGCTGCCAGCAGCATGGTGGCCACAATGGTGACCACATAGGTTTCAAATAAGTCAGCGGCCATGCCTGCGCAATCGCCCACGTTATCGCCCACGTTATCGGCAATTACGGCGGGGTTACGCGCATCGTCTTCGGGAATACCGGCTTCGACTTTACCCACCAGATCCGCGCCGACGTCAGCACCTTTGGTGAAAATACCGCCGCCAAGACGGGCGAAAATCGAAATCAGCGATGCACCGAAAGAAAGCGCCACCAGCGCTTCCAGAATCGTCCGCTGCTCAGCGCCTGCGCCTTGCAGATAGAAATAATAACCCGCCGTTCCAAGCAACCCCAGACCTACTACCAGTAAGCCCGTGACTGCACCGGAGCGAAACGCCACATTGAGCGCACCTTGCATGCTGGTGCGTGCCGCTTCGGTGGTGCGCACGTTCGCGCGCACAGAGATCATCATGCCGATGTAACCCGCCACTCCCGAGAGTACTGCGCCGACGGCAAAGCCAATCGCCACCGCCGCGCCAAGCTTCAGGTATAGCCCCGCAAAAATCGCCGCACCGACAAATGCAATCGTGGTGTATTGGCGGTTAAGGTAGGCTTTCGCACCTTCCTGGATCGCAGAGGCGATCTCGATCATCGCGTCGCTGCCACGGCTTTTGCTCAAAATCGCACGGATGGTGAGTAGCCCGTATAGTACAGCAAATACGCCGCAGGCCAAAATCAGATGTTGAAAGTCAGCAAGTTCCATAATTTCCTTCGCTTGAAAATAGGTGTGTGAGGATAAAGTAAGTGCCGTGTTTTAAGAAACATTCTGCTTACTTTGCAAGCAAATCTATCGGCGCGGTGAAAAAAAAAATTATATTCAATATAGTTTATTAATTTACAGCAACTATCCACCGTTATTTTGAACGATGAATCAGGCGAGATTTTGCCGTTACTGCGCGCCTTGCACTCGGGCGGCCAAGGCCGCGTGGATAAACAGGTCGATATCGCCATCCAGCACCGCGCCGGAATTGCTGGTTTCTGCACCAGTACGTAAATCTTTCACCATTTGATACGGGTGCAGCACATACGAACGAATCTGGTGCCCCCAACCAATATCGGTTTTGCTGGCATTGGCGGCGTTGGCTGCTTCCTCGCGTTTTTGCAGCTCGCGCTCATACAAACGTGCGCGCAGCATTTTATAGGCTTCCGCGCGGTTTTGGTGCTGCGAGCGCGAATTCTGGCACGACACCACGATATTGGTAGGAAGATGGGTAATACGAATCGCCGAATCGGTTTTGTTCACGTGCTGACCGCCCGCGCCTGAGGCTCTGAACGTATCAATCCGCAGATCTTTATCTTCAATCGTAATCTCAATCGTATCATCCACCTCCGGATACACCCAGACACTGGCAAAGCTGGTATGGCGGCGGGCATTAGAATCAAACGGCGAGATGCGCACCAGGCGGTGCACGCCGGATTCAGTTTTCGCCCAGCCATACGCATTATGTGCTGAAATTTTAATGGTCGCCGATTTAATCCCCGCTTCATCGCCCGCCTGTTGATCCAGAATCTCGCAGGCAAATCCGCGTCGCTCTGCCCAGCGCAGATACATGCGCAGCAGCATAAACGCCCAGTCCTGACTCTCCGTGCCCCCCGCGCCCGGGTGAATTTCGATGAAGCAGTGATTGCTATCGGCTTCGCCAGAAAGCAGGCTTTCAAGCTCTAACTGCTTAAGCTCGCGCGCCAGCGCGCTTAAACTTTCTGCCGCTTCGTTCATCACCGCATCGTCGCCTTCGTCGTAGGCGATTTCGGCCAGATCCAGCGCGTCTTGCTTGGTGGTGGCAATCCGGCGGTAGGTATCAAGTAGCGACTGCACGCGCGTGCGCTCCTGCAGCACGGTTTTCGCTGCATCCGGATGATTCCATAATTCAGGATTCTCCGCCTGCGCGTTGAGATCGCTTAAGGCCGCCTCAAGTTTGGGAAGGTCAAAGAAACCTCGCAAGTGTCTCTTGAGAGGCTAAAATTTCTTCTGCCAGATGTAGAATATCCGCACGCATATTTATCCCTGTTGTTGATTACTTCCCACTCGCGGGGACTATGATTCGTTTAATAAAAGCCTCCTGTGCCAGTCTCAGCGTCGGAGTTGGGGTCAAACCCCTCCATCGGCGGCTCGACAGGGCGCTGCGGAATCTGATACGGCGCCACCTCGCCCGGCCCAGGCACATATTCATACGGATTCTGCTCCGGATTTGTTTCCTGAACGCCCGTCTCATCCATCGTACCACCGAGATCCAGCGGTGCAGTGGGATCACCGCCTTGATCAATCAATCCACCCTGATTGGCCTCGCGGTCTTTACGTTCTTCTTCGAGTTCATTGGCGGGTTTGAAAATGGGGCCACCCGTCAGAAACGCTTCGGAAATAATGCCACTACCGGAGGCATCTTCACCTTCAAACAGTGGCTGACCGGTAAAGCGGTTCACCGGAATTTTTCGTACACCTTCTGGCACGCGGAATTCTTGCACCGGCTCATCACGCATTGCCATTTCCATGAACTTTACAAATGCCTGAATCGCCACGCGGCCACCGGTTTCTTTTGCGCCCATGTTGCGCGGCGTATCAAAGCCGATATACGTACCCACCACTAAATCCGGCGTGTAGCCAATGAACCAGGTGTCGCGGCTATCATTGGTGGTGCCGGTTTTTCCCGCCACCGGCCTGCCGAGCACTTTGGCAGCTGCGCCCGTTCCGCGCTGAATCGCCCCTTCCAGAATCGAGGTGATTTGGTAGGCCACGCGCGGATCAAGCACCATTTCACGATCATCTAAAATCTCGGGCGGTTCGGGCGGTGCCTTGCCTTCATCTGGCGGCGTACAGGACGCGCATTCGCGCGTATCGCGGCGGAAAATCGTTGTGCCGTTGCGATCATCAATCCGCTCGATCAGCCATGGTTCCACGCGCTTGCCGCCATTGGCCAGCATCGCGTAGGCATTGGTGAGTTTCAGCAGCGTGGTTTCATACGAACCCAGCACCATCGAGAAATTCGCCGCAATCGAATCATCATAAACGCCGAAGCGCTGCGCGAGGCGCTTGATGCGGTTGAGGCCGATAAACTGCGCCAAACGCACCGTCATCGTGTTGCGCGATTTTTCAAGTCCGGTACGCAACGTGGTAGGACCTAAAAATTTGCCTTCATAGTTTTTCGGACGCCACATCGGAAGGCCGGGGCCTTGCGAAATCTCAATCGGCCCATCGGTAATGATCGAGGTGGGGCTAAATCCATTCTCCAGCGCGGTCACGTACACCAGCGGCTTAATGGCCGATCCAGGCTGGCGTTTGGCCTGCGTGGCGCGGTTAAACTCCGAGCCCTGATAGGCATAGCCCCCGCTCATCGCCAGTACTTTTCCGGTATGCGGATCGCTGACGACCATCGCGCCGTTAACTTCTGGAATCTGGATTAATTCGTAATGCATCCCGCCAGTTTTTTGCGGATTCACCACAATCACATCGCCAAGTTTTAAGACCTGATCCACCGCAGTTACCGCGGCACCCACCGCACTGTCGGAGAGTTTTTTGCGCGCCCATTCTACCCCTTTTAGCTCAATGACGCCGCGCCCACCGCCCATCACCCCGATGGTGGCTTTTTTCGCATTCACCCCTAGTACGACGGCTAATTTCTGATCGCCAAATAAGGGCACGCTGCCCTCTTCCACCACCGCGCGCAGCGAAGCGACCCAGTTTGCCGTATTACCACCCAGCGAGCGCAGCGCGCCGCGGTAGCCGTGGCGTCGGTCATACAGCATGAGCGCTTGCCGTAGCGCCTGGTCGGCGTAGGATTGCAACCTGGGATCCACCGTCGTGCGCACGAAAAGCCCGCCTTCATAGAGTACATTGAATCCGTACATGCGGCGCAAGCGACGACGCACTTCTTCGGCAAAAAAATCGGCCTGAGCCAGCTCCTCTGTTTCGCGGCCACGCAGTAAAATCTGGCTGCTGCGCGCGCGTTTGGCCTCTTCTGCGCTGATGAAGCCATCTTCCGCCATCCGGTCGATGACGTAATTACGTCTGGCGAGTGCCTCATCGTAATGCACCTGCGGATCGTAGTACGAGGGCGCTTTGGGCATCGCCGCCAGCATCGCGGCTTCTTCAATCGAAAGCTCATCGAGCGAGCGGTTGAAGAAATTCACGGCGGCGGCTGCCACCCCATAGGTGCCGCGCCCCAGATAAATCTGATTGAGGTACAGTTCGAGGATTTTTTCTTTCGAGTAAATACCTGAAATGCGGTAGGCCAGCACCGCCTCTTTAATTTTGCGCTCAATCGATTTTTCAGAGGTCAGCAAAAAATTCTTCACCACCTGCTGCGTGATGGTGGAGCCACCCACCAAATTACCCTGCCCTAAATGCGCCGTGTTGTGATAGAGCGCGCGCAACAGCGCTGAAAAATCAATGCCCTGATGTTCATAGAAATTGCGGTCTTCTGCAGAAATAAACGCTTGTTGCACGTGTTTGGGAATGGCGGTCAGCGGTACGAAGAAGCGTTTTTCCTTGGCATATTCGGCAAGCAGCCGACCATCGCTTGCGTAAAGCCGCGTGACCACCGGCGGGTCGTAGCTCGCCAGCTGATCGGTGCTGGGCAAATCGCGGGTGTAATGATTAAACAGCACCGCCAGGCCAATAGCAGCCGCAATCAGACACACCATGCCGATGGAGGTCAGCCAGATGAACACGCGAAAAAAGCGCCGTTTGGGCATAAGGAAGCGAGGAAATTTCATTCTAACGTGCGAAACCAAATGAATAGGATGAGAGGGTATACTCAAAAACCCTGCCAGCCGTAAAGCAGATTAGTCAGCATAAATTCTTAGATTGTCATGAAACTGTCATGTTTGCCGTGTTAGAATACGAACGTGAGTGATATTTTTGAACAGTTAAATCGCAACATGCTCAGCCAGAACACTGGCGGTGCAGCTGGCCACAGCCATATCTTGGGCATTCTGCCACAACTTCCTACCACCAGCCCGTTTACCATTCAGGGACTTTCCTTTCTTGATAAGCCGATTTGTCAGGCCTCAGTGATTGCCGGGATTGCCAATAACCTGCCCATGGGGCGCGGCGAGAGTTTTATTCTCAAATTTGCACGTAGCGTACGTGAAGATTTAGCAAAAATTCAGCAAGAAGGCCATGCGTTGCTTGCTCAGGGCGCGCAGGCCGCGACCATCCAGCCCGGAGCACCTATTTCCAACGGTCTGGGATCGATGGGATCATCCACAGGCGGGATGGAAATCGCCTAACAAATCAGCAGATTAAGTCATGCGTTTTTTGCATATCGCACCTGCGATATGAACGCTCCCGCACTGCGGCAAACTGAGGCATAGATGGGGTGTCACCAACCAGGGGAGACAGCCATGAGAAAACATCTTGCACTGCTTACCATCAGCCTGCTGCTCGCTGCATGCAGCGGCCAAACAGAAAATCGTGCAAGCTTAGCAAGCAACGACGCGCAGTGGGATAATCTGACCGCGCCGAAAGATATGGCCTTCATCAATGGCCGCCAACTCGTTCAAATGCGCTAACCAATTCTTTGCGACTTTGCTTTTTTCCATCCCACACTTCAAAGCCCCCTTTCGGGGGCTTTTTTTAGTTAGCGTTGGGCACAAGGTTGTGCAGAACGTTGTGGCGTCCAATCAAGAACAGCCCCAAGCTGTGCGCCAGTAATATATGCTTCGCGAGTAGAAGTAGATCTGGAATCAGCAATACCCGGAACCACTTCGCGCACCTGAGCTTGTACCTGTGGCAAATCTTTACCAGCGATTGCTTGCTCTATGGCAGCCGCTACATCTGGTGCAATACCAACCGTGCCATTTTCAACCCCTAGCGCAAAGGCAATACCATCGCTCGGCGTGACTTCAACATTAGGACAGCCATTTAGCGCCAAAGTTGCCGAAGATCCGTTAAGTGAGGCCACAATCAACCCGCGATAAAAGTCCTGACGAGCCTGATCGTCTGGAATACACACACTGCCCGTAGCATCTGGCTCTGGCGGAATGTAGCGATCAAGAATGAGCTGTTTCAGGCTATTAGCCTCTTGTGGCTGTTTTGGATAAAAAATGTTATCATTAAATAAAACGGCGCGGGCATTAGTAACCGTAAGTAGCTGCCCTAGAAGTTGGTTATTATCACCACTGAGGTCTAATGCCACAGCGCCACTCTTTACGTTTGCATCCAACTCAACAAGGTAACGAGCATCTGCTGCTTCTTTTGT